>JAURJZ010000071.1 GCA_030831965.1 Verrucomicrobiota bacterium | reverse complement strand
CTTTGAGCGGCTGAAGGCGGGGATGTGAGTTATCGGGGGCACGGCGGCACAGGGGCACCGGGGCCTGATGGCCTCGGAAAGATGCACTGGTGCACAGGTGCACTGGGGCACGGGGGCACGGGAGGAAGAGGAATCACAGGGGCTCAGGGGCACGGACGGGATAGACCGGTGCACGGCGGCTCAGGGGCTCGGTGGAAAGGCACTGGCAACCGGTGACAGGTGACCGGTGGATGAGGCCTTCGGATTACCTCGGTCGCCGACACCGCGGTCACCGCCAACACCGCTTCGGCGGCTGCGCCGCCGCTCCCTCCCGTGCCCCTGTGCCGCTGTGCCCCTGGTTCAAAGTCTGTGCCCCTGTGCCCCCGAGCCCCTGTGCACCGGTTTCTCAGTCCGTGCCCCGGCGCCCCTGTGCCGCTGTGCTTCCGACAACACCCCTTTCCCCTCGACAAACCGGGGGCGGGAGGGGTAGGGAAAAGGGCCCGCGGACGGGTAGCTCAGTCGGTTAGAGCGGCTCGTTTACACCGAGTAGGTCGTGGGTTCGAGTCCCTCCCCGTCCACCAAGAATCTCCCCGGAAAACCATGAAAAAGAAGCACACCCTCTCCGCCCTCGTCGAAAACAAGTTCGGGGTACTGGCTCGCGTCGCCGGGATGCTTTCCGGCCGCGGGTTCAACATCGAGACCCTGAACGTGGGTCCGACCCACGATCCCGCGCTGTCGCGCATCACCGCGACGGTGGTGGCGGACGACGCCGCGCTGGACCGCTGCGTGAAGGCGCTGGACAAGCTGGTCAACGTGCTCGAGGTGCAGGATTTCTCCCGCGACCAGGTCGACCACGTGGCCCGCGAGCTCGTGCTGGTCAAGGTGCGCTCGAGCAAGTCGACCCGCACGGAGATCGTCGAGATCGCCAGCCTTTTCCGCGCGAAGGTGGTGGACGTCGCCCACGACGCCCTCGTCATCGAGTTCACCGGCAACGAGAACAAGATCTCCGCCTTCCTGGACCTCATCGCCCCCTTCGGCATCGTCGAGAGCGCCCGCACGGGCGCGGTCGCGCTGCGCCGCGGGAAGAAGCGCTAAGGCAGGGCGGGGTGGCGGTGACTGCGGTGTCAGCGGGGTAGATGCTGGTGACCGGTGACAGGTGACCGGTGGATCAACCCTGCGGGTTGCCTCACAGGGGTGCCTGCGGCGCCTTCATGAGGTGGCGAGCAAGGCGAACTCTCGTCCGCTGACATCGCGGTCACCGCAGACACCGCTGACCAGCGGCCGTTGCCGCGCAACGGCCCTACCTGCCGAGCCCCTGTGCCCCTGTGCTTCCGTGCCCTGATCCCTCAATCCGTACCCCTGTGCCCCTGTGCTTCCGTGCCCCTGTATTCAGATATTCGTCGTGAAGCCATGCTTCACCAGCCAGGCCTTGGCGGCGTCGCGACGGTCGCCCTGGAGGGCGATGGCCCGGCCCTCGAGCATGCCGCCGGTGCCGAGGGCGCGCTTGAGGTCGCCGAGCAGGAGCTCGCGGACGCGGGCTTCCTGGGACTCGACCCACTGGCCCTCGAGGAGGGTGACCTCCTTGCCGCCGCGTCCGGCGCGCTCGTAGCGGAGGTTGACCTTGCCGAGCTTGCGCTTGGGGGCGGGCTTGGGCGGGGGCGGCGGAGGGCCGGGCGGGAGGCCTTGGTTGTCGAGCCGGTCGAACGGATTGACGTCCATGGGCCCATTAAGCCGACGCGGCGGCCGCGGGCGAGCGCATCCTTGCCACCGGGGCGGGCTTGGGCATCCCTTGGGGCATGGCGACGACGCGTCCCGACCTGATTCCCTTCGACGGCGAGCTGGCCGCCGTGGGGGAGGTCGTGCGGCTGCTGGCGGAGGCGGGGGGGCGGCCCCTCGTCGTCGGCGGCTCGGTGCGCGACGCGCTGATGGGCGTGCCGGCGAAGGACCTGGACATCGAGGTCTACGGCCTCGAGCCGGCCGCGATCGAGCGCGCGCTGCGCAAGTCCTTCTCGGTGGTGAGCGTGGGCGCGGCCTTCGGCGTGCTGAAGGTGAAGGGCCACCCGATCGACGTCTCCCTGCCCCGCCGCGAGAACCGCACGGGGGCGGGCCACCGCGACTTCTCGGTCGAGGGCGATCCCGCGATGTCGCCCGCCGAGGCCGCGACGCGGCGCGACTTCACGGTCAACGCGATGCTCTGGGATCCGCGCACGGGCGAGGTGCTCGACCCCTGGGGGGGCATGGCGGACCTCGCCGCGCGGCGTCTGCGGCATGTCTCGGACAAGTTCGCCGAGGACCCGCTGCGCGTCCTGCGGGCGATGCAGTTCGCGGCGCGCTTCAGCGCCCCCGGGGCCCCGTGGACGGTCGACCCGGCGACGGTGGCGCTGTGCGCGACGCTCGGGCCCGAGGCGCTGAGCCCGGAGCGGGTCTACGAGGAGTGGTGCAAGCTGATCCTGCGCGGCCGCGTGCCATCGGTCGGCCTTCGCTTCCTCCGCGACTGCGGCTGGACGCGGCACTTCCCCGAGCTGCATGCCTGCGTCGGCGTGGCCCAGGACCCGGAGTGGCACCCCGAGGGGGACGTCTGGGAGCACACCCTGCTCTGCCTGGACGCCTTCGCGGCGTCGCGCCTCGGCGACGAGCGCGAGGACCTGACGGTGGGCTGGGCCGTGCTCCTGCACGACCTGGGCAAGGCGACGACGAGCAAGGTGGAGGCGGACGGGCGGATCCACGCCTACGGCCACGAGCAGGCGGGCGAGCCGCTGGCCCGGGCGTTCCTCGAGCGCATGACCCAGCACAAGGAGGTGCTGGAGTCGGTGCTGCCGCTGGTGCGCTGGCACGGCGCGCCCCACGAGCTCTGGAAGAGCAAGGCGGGCGACGCCGGTGTGCGCCGGCTGGCCGCGAGGGTGGGCCGGATCGACCGCCTGGTCCGGGTGGACGACGCCGACCGCAAGGGACGCGGCGAATTCTTCACAGAGCCCTCGCCCCAGGGCATCTGGCTCCGGGAGGTGGCGGATCGCCTGCACGTGGCCGCCAGCGCCCCCAGGCGGCTGGCGCTCGGGCGACATCTCATCGCGATGGGACGCAGGCCGCGGCCCTGGTTCTCGGAGGCGCTCGACGCGGCGTACGAGGCCCAGCTGGACGGGGCTTTCGCGGACGAGCCGGCCGCGGTGGCCTGGCTCGAGGCCTGGCTGAGGGCGAACCCGAGGGAGTGAGGCCGGCGGCGAGGCCTCCGGGGCGGTGTCCGCGGTGTCCGCGGTGCCTGCGGTGTCAGCGGGAGAGAACTTGCTGCGCTCGTTGACGGGCGGAAAGGATTAAAGGGATGAAGCGACATGCCCTTCTGCAGCCCTTCGCCCCCTTCGCATCCTGCTCATCCTTCCCATCCTAAGCATACTTTGTCTCCCCGGGGAAAGCGAACGGCAGTAGTTGCGGGGAAGCACAAAGCCCCTAGGCTCGATAAACCTTAGCGGAGGGACGTCACCCCTCGCCCTCGCCCCCGCCCCTCGCTCCCCGAATGAACCGCACCTTCCGCCATTACGACCTGATCCTGGGCGGCTTCGTGGCGGTGCTGCTGTGCTCGAACCTGATCGGGCCGGCCAAGGTGGTGCGGCTGGACCTGCCGCTGCTGGGTCCGGTGGACTTCGGGGCGGGCAACCTGTTCTTCCCGCTGTCGTACATCTTCGGGGACATCCTGACGGAGGTGTACGGGTACGCGCTGACGCGGCGGGTGATTTGGACGGGCTTCGCGGCGATGGCCTTCGCGACGGTGATGACCTGGGTCATCCTAGCGATGCCCATCAGCCCCGACGAGCCGTTCTCGGCCCAGCTGCAGCCGGCGCTCCAGACCTGCTTCGGCGGCGGGTGGCGGATCGCCCTCGGCTCGATGCTGGCCTTCGTGGTGGGGGATTTCCTCAACTCGTTCGTGCTGGCGAAGCTGAAGGTGCGGACGAGGGGGCGCCATCTGTGGATGCGCACCATCGGCTCGACCGTCGTGGGCCAGGGCGTGGACAGCCTGATCTTCTACCCGGTCGCCTTCCTCGGGATCTGGACCGGGCCGACGCTGGCGGCGGTGATGCTGGCGAACTGGATCTTCAAGGTGATGGTCGAGGTGGTGATGACGCCGTTCACCTACTGGGCCTGCGCCAGGCTGAAGAAGGCGGAGGGCGTGGACACGTACGACACGAACACGGACTTCACGCCGTTCTCGCTGAGAAGGTAGGACCGGCGGCCAAGCCGCCGGTGCGGGGACGGCGGTGTCGGCGGGGACCGCGGGTGAGAGGTCACGGACGTAGCCGCGACCCTACCCGAGGCAACGAGCGCCTGCGAGTTCTCGCACCGGTCACCTGTCACCAGTCATCAGCATCCACCTCCCGTGCCCCTGTGCCGCCGTGCCCCCGTGCCCCGGCTTCTCAGTCTGTGCCCCTGGCAACTCAGCTTCCCCCGAGCCCGCGGGAGCGCCGGAGCCAGCGCTCGACGGGTCCGAAGAGGACGAGGTCGGCGAGGAGGCCGACGAGGATGACGACGGTCATGACGCCGACGACCTGCTCCATGCGCAGGAGCTCGCGCCCGGCGTGGAGCATGGAGCCGAGCCCGAAGCCGGTGAGGATGACGACGAAGATCTCGGCGGCCATGAGGGAGCGCCAGGCGAAGGCCCATCCCTGCTTCATGCCGCCGACGACGCCGGGAAGGGCGGCGGGGAGGAGGACCTGGGTCCAGAGATGCCAGCCGCGCGAGCCCATGGTCTGGGCGGCCCGGATGTAGAGGGGCGGGACGGAGAGGACGGATTCCTGGACGGCGAGCACGACGGACCAGACGGTGCCCATGACGGTGACGAAGAGGATGGCGCCCTCCTCCTGGCCGAACCAGAGGATGGCGAGCGGGACCCAGCAGACGGAGGGAAGGGTCTGGAGGCCGAGGGCGAGCCAGCCGATGGCGTCGCGCACCGTGCGGGAACGGGCGCAGAGGCCGCCGATCACCAGGCCGAGGATGGCGCCGAGGGCGAAGCCGAGGGCGAGGCGACGGAGGGTGACGAGGGTGGCCTCGGCGAGGGAGCCGTCGAGCGAGGCCTCCCAGAACCAGCCGAGGATGGCGGAGGGGGTGGGGAGGAAGGGTGAGCCGGGATGGTAGGTGCGCACGGCCCATTCCCATCCGCCGAAGAGCAAAAGGGCGAAGAGCAGCGGGGCGAGGAGGCGGCGGGAGCTCATGCGGTTTCGGCGCCGCCGAGGTGGGCGGAGAGGGCGGTGGTGACCTCGGCGGCGAGCGCGGCGAGGTCGGGGTGGTTGATCCGGCGCGGGCGCGGCAGGCGAATGTCGAACACCTGGCGGATGCGGCCGGGGTTGGGGGAGAGGAGGACGACGCGGTCGCCGAGGCAGACGGCCTCGCGGATGTTGTGGGTGACGAGCAGGATGGTCTTCCTGCGCTGGGTGAAGATGCGCTGGATGTCGCCGTAGAGCTGGTCGCGCGTGAGCGCGTCGAGCGCCGAGAAGGGCTCGTCCATGAGGAGGACGCGGGGGTTGGGCGAGAGGGCGCGCGCGAGGGCGACGCGCTGGCGCATGCCGCCGGAGAGCTCGTGGGGGCGGGCCTTCTCCTTGTCGGCGAGGCCCACGATCTCGAGGTAGTGGCGGGCGAGCTCGAGGCGCTCGGCATCGCGGAGGTTGGGCTTGAGGCGGAGGCCGAAGAGGACGTT
>JAURJZ010000070.1 GCA_030831965.1 Verrucomicrobiota bacterium | reverse complement strand
TTCGCCACATGCTCGCGGCGGAAGGCCTCCTCCGCGCGCTTGACCAGGTCGGGGCGGCTCTTCGCCAGGTCGTTCTGCTCCGCCGGGTCGGTCGCGAGGTCGTACACCTCGACGGCGCCGGGTTGCTCGGAGAGCAGGCGCCTGCGGATGGCCTTCGTCTTGTCCGCCCACACCACCGACTGCCAGCCATGCCCCTCGTGGAACTCGAAGAACACCAGGTCGTGCCGCGCCTGCTCGCCCTTGCCCGTCAACGTCGGCGCCAGGCTCAGCCCGGAGAGCCCCGCCGGCACGGGCGCGCCCGCCAGCTCGCATGCCGTCGGCAACAGATCCCAGGCCGCCGTCAGGAGGTCCGTGCGCTTGTCGGCCGCCACCGTCCCGGGCCACCAGGCGAGCTGGGCCGTGCGGGAACCGCCCTCGAAGGGGGAGCGCTTGTCGCCCCTCAGCCCGCCCCGGCTCCTGAAATACTCGGGATGGTACCCGTAGGCGGCGTCGCACCCGTTGTCCGAGAGGAAGACCACCAGCGTGTCTTTTTCCAGCCCCAGCTCGCGCACCAGGTCCATCACCCGCCCCACGTCGGCGTCCAGCCGGTGCACCATCGCCGCGTAGAGCCGGGCTATGTTCGGATTGGGGTTGTCGGCGTACTTGTCCCTGAAGGGGGCGAGCATCTCCGGCGTCGCCTGCAGCTTGCCGTGGGGCAGGGTGATGGGCAGGAAGAGGAAGAACGGCTTGCCCGCCTTCGCCTGCGCGCGCGTCCAGGCAAGCGCCTCGTCCACAATCCTGCCATGGGCGTATTCGCCATCCTTCAGCGGCACGTTCTGCTGCCCGCGGCCCTCGTCGAGCGCCTTCGGGAAGTACTCGTGCGCGTGCACCTGGTGGTTGTAGCCGAAGAACCGGTCGAAGCCCTGGTCGGGCGGCTCCGAGCCCGACCCGGGGTAACCCATGCCCCACTTGCCGAAGCAACCGGTCGCATAGCCCGCGCCCTTGAGCGACTTGGCGACGGTGGGGATGTCCTTGGGCAAGGGATGCTGGCCGTTGGGATACTCCTTGTTCGCCCGGATGGGGCCGCGTCCCGTGTGCAGGCCGGTGAGCAGGGCCGTGCGCGAGGGCGCGCAGACCGCCGATCCGGCGTAGGCGCGGTCGAAGCAGAGGCCTTCCCTCGCCATCTGGTCGAGCCGGGGCGTCGGGATGAGCTTTTGCCCAAACGGGCCGATTTCCGCGTAGCCCAGGTCGTCCGCGAGGATGTAGACGATGTTGGGCCTCGCGCCCGCGAGGGCGGCGAGGCAGGCCAGGGCCAGGGGCAGGATCCCGCGCATCATGCTCATCTATCTACCCCGCGCGGCCGGGGCAAGTTCCGGCGCTTGCGCCGGAGAGCCGCCCCGGGCATCGTTCCGCCATGCGACTTGAGCACCGCGAGCAACCCCTGGCCCCCCGGGATCGGTTCCTCCGCCGCGTCGCGGCCTACGCCCTCGCCGCCCTCCTCCTCATCGGCCTGTCCCTGCTGGCCGGGACCCTCGGCTATCGCCACCTCGCCGGGTTGGGCTGGGTCGACGCCCTCCTCAACGCCGCCATGATCCTCGGCGGCATGGGTCCGGTCGACCCCATGCCCGACGACCGGGCCAAGCTCTTCGCCGCCGCCTACGCCCTCTACAGCGGCGTCGCCCTCCTCACCACCGTCTCCCTCCTCCTCGCCCCCCTCGTGCACCGCGTCCTGCATCGGATGCACCTCGGCGACCGCGGCTGAGTCTGGGTCCCAAAAAAGCCTAGCGCCCGCGGGCCGGGGTGGGGTAGGGAAGGGCATGAGCCAAACCGACGACGAGGTCCTCCGCATCTTCCGCGAGTCCGGCGCCCTCCTGACCGGCCACTTTGTCCTCCGCTCCGGGCTGCACAGCGGCCACTTCTTCCAGTGCGCCCAGGTCTGCCAGCGCATGGACAAGGTCACGCGCCTCGTCCAGCTCCTCCTCCCCAAGCTGAGGGAGACGCCCTGCGCCACCGTCCTGGCGCCCGCCATGGGCGGCCTCGTCGTCGGCCAGGAGCTCGCCCGCCAGCTCGGCGCCCGCTTCGTCTTCGCCGAGAAGGAGAACGACCGGCTGGTCATCCGCCGCGGCTTCACCTTTGCCAAGGGCGAGCGCGTCCTCGTGGCCGAGGACGTCGTGACGCGCGGCGGCCGCGCCCAGGAATGCCTCGATCTCCTCGCCGCCGCCGGCGCCACACCCGTCGCCGTCGCCTCGCTCGTCGACCGCTCCTCCGGCCAGACCCGCTTCAGCGTTCCCTTCCTCTCCCTCCTCAGCCTGAGCTTCCCGACCTATCCCGCCGACCAGCTGCCCCCCGAGCTGGCCGCCCTGCCCGCCACCAAGCCCGGCAGCTGACCCGGGCGTCCCGCCCTTGACCCCCGGAGGGGTCCCCGCTTAGTCCATCCCCCTTCATGGACCGCAAACACCTTGCCATCGGGTCGCTCTTCCTCGCCGCCTCCATGGCCGCCTTCTACTGGAACGCCCAGCAGGCCGCCCAGGCCCAGGCCGCGGCCCACGCCGCCGCCCCCTCGGCCCCCGCCCCCGTCGCCCCCGTCGCGCCGGCCCCGACTCCCGCCTTGGTCCCCGCGACCCGCGCGCCCTCCGCCCCGGATCCCGTCTTCGAGCCCGAGCGCGCCGTCCGCCTCGCCAACGCCTTCCTCGATGTCACCCTGACCAACCACGGGGGCTCCGTCCGCTCCGCCCAGCTGCTCCAGCACAAGGCGGAGCAGGGAGCCAAGGACAACGTGGTCTTCAACGCCCAAGCCGCGGAAGCCGCCCTTGAGGTCCACATCCCCGACCCCGCCACCGCCAAGCCGGTGCCCGTGCGCGTCGCCCTCTCGCCCCAGCCCGCCTCGGCCGACGGCTGGGTGCGCTTCTCCGGGCAGCTGCCCGACGGCACCAAGCTCACCCGCGCCTACCGCCTCCGCCCCGCCGACGCCAAGGCCCGCGGGGCCGACGACGGCCACCTCCTCGAGTTCTCCGTCGCCCTCACGCCCGCGCCCGGCAAGCCCGCCCCCAAGTTCTGGCTGTCCACCGGCACCTGGCTGCCGGAGCCGGCCGACACCACCCATCTTTTCCAGAGCGTCCTCGTCGCCGACCTCGAGGAGACCGCCCACGTCGGCCTCTCCGAGTTCACCGATAGCGCCGGCTTCCTCGGCATGTTCGCCCACAAGGCCTCGGCCGAGCATCCCTTCGTCGCCGCCGGCGGCGTCCACCGCTGGGCCGCCGCGGCCAACCAATACTTCGTCGCCTCCGTCTGCCCCGACCCCGCCCAGCGCGGCGCCCGCTCCGAGGTCGTCGCCCTTCCCGTCACCCTCGCCGAGGGCTCCCGCTCCGTCCGCGCCCTCGCCTCCTGGGAGGGCGTGGTCGCCGCCGACGGCACCCGCTCCCTCGCCGGCAGCCTCTACATCGGGCCCAAGCACTACAGCCGCCTCGCCGCCCTCCCCGAGGAGCAGGTCGACACCCTCCAGTTCGTCAAGCTCTTCGGCTTCATCGGCATCGCCTGGATGGCCAAGCTCCTGCTCGCCGCCCTCGGCGGCGTCCACGCCCTCACGTCCCTGCTCCCCGGCTCCTGGGGTTGGGCCATCCTCGCCCTCACCCTCATCATCAAGCTCCTCATCTGGCCCCTCACCTCCGCCCAGCTCAAGGCCGGCAAGAAAATGGCCCAGTTCGCCAAGCCGATGCAGGAGATCCGCGAGAAGCACGCCAAGAATCCCGAGAAGATGCGGAAGGAGATGACGAAGCTCTACCAGGAGCACGGCATCAACCCCCTCGCCGGCTGCCTCCCCATCCTCATCCAGATTCCCATCTTCTTCGGCCTCTACTCCGCCTTCCAGACCGCGCCCGAGATGCGGCTCGAGTCCTTCCTCTGGATCGCCGACCTCGCCCGCGCCGACACCGTCGCGCACCTCGGCTCCTTCCCCGTCAACCCGCTGCCCGTCCTCATGGGCGCCACCATGTGGTACTCCATGCGGATGACGCCCATGCCCAACCAGGACGAGACCATGAAGACCGTCATGACCGTCATGATGCTCATGTTCCCCGTCATCTGCTACACCATGCCCGCGGCGCTCACCCTCTACTGGACCTTCCAGAACATCCTGCAGATCGCCCAGACCTGGCTGCTCAAGCGGCGCGAGGCCGCCGCCCCCGCCCCGGCCAAGGGCTGACGCGCCCCGGCTTTCCCCACCCCCACGACCATGAGCGGACACAGCAAGTGGCACACGACCAAGCGGCACAAGGCGGTCATCGACGCCCGCCGCGGCAAGGTCTTCTCCGTGCTCTCCAAGGAGATCACCCTCGCCGCCAAGGCCGGCGGCGGCGTCCCCGAGTCCAACGCCCGCCTGCGCACCGTGCTCGACAAGGCCCGCGCGGCCAACATGCCGACCGACAACATCAAGCGCGCCATCCAGAAGGGCACCGGCGAGCTGCCCGGCGCCGTCTACGAGGAGTTCGCCTACGAGGGCTACGGCCCCGGCGGCGTCGGCCTCGTCGTCGAGGTCACCACCGACAACAAGAACCGCGCCGCCGGCGAGGTTCGCCACACCTTCAACGACAACGGGGGCAACATGGCCCAGGCCGGGGCCGTCACCCACGGCTTCCAGCGCAAGGGCCAGGTGCTCCTCGCCGCCGCCGCCATCGGCGAGGACGCCCTCATGGAGCTCGCCCTCGCCGCCGGCGCCGAGGACGTCGTCAACCACGGCGACCACTTCGAGGTCCTCTGCCCCGTCGCCGACTACTACGCCCTCGCCAAGGCCCTCGAGGACAAGGGCCTCAAGCCCGAGTCCAGCGAGCTCGCCTACGTGCCCAACCTGCAGGTGCCCGTGACCGACGCCGCCACTGCCAAGCAGCTCCTCGCCCTCATCGACGCCCTCGAGGCGCTCGACGACGTCAAGGCCGTCCACGGCAACCACGCGATCGACCCGAAGCTCCTCGGCTGACCGCCGCCATGGGGTACTGACCGCCTCCATGGGGTAGGGTCGCGGCTACGCCCGTGACCTGCCTCGGTAGGGCGGTTTCTCCGAAGCCGCCGCGGTTCTGCGGCAACAGCGGCGTCAGCGGTGACAGCGGGTGAGAACTCGCTCCGCTCGTTGCCTCCGGAGATGGATTAAAAAGGGGAAGAGATGAGTCGATGAAGGGACTTCCTCTAGCCCCTCGCCCCCCGCTCCGCGCACCTCGCTCCTCCCCTAAGGGTTCACCCACAGTCAACTGTCGCCAGTATCGTTGCCTCTCCCGAGCCCCCGAGCCCCCGTGTCCCCATCCCTACCTCGTGAGGCGCCGATACTTCGGCCGCCGCGGCTTGTCCGCGTCCTCGCCGAGGCGCTTCCGCCGGTCCTCCTGGTACGAGGCGTAGTTGCCCTCGTGCCAGACCACCTTGCTGTCGCCCTCGAAGGCCAGGATGTGCGTCGCCACGCGGTCGAGGAACCAGCGGTCGTGCGTGATGATCACCGCGCACCCCGCGAAGCCCTCCAGCGCGTCCTCCAGCGCCCGGATCGTGTTCACGTCCAGGTCGTTGGTCGGCTCGTCGAGCAGGAGCACGTTGGCGCCCGACTTCACCAGCCGGGCCAGGTGGATGCGGTTGCGCTCGCCGCCCGACATCAGCCCGACCTTGCGCTGCTGGATGTCGCCCGCGAAGCCGAAGCGCGCCGCGTACGAGCGCGCGTTCACCACCACCTTGCCCAGGTGCACGACGTCCTGCGCGTCCGAGATCGCCGACCACACCGGCTGGTCCGCCGGCAGCGCGTCGCGCGACTGGTCCACGTAGGCCAGCTTCACCGTGTCGCCCATCCGCAGCTCGCCCCCGTCCGGCTTCTCCTGCCCCACGATCATCCGGAAGAGCGTCGTCTTGCCCGCGCCGTTCGGGCCGACCACGCCCACGATGCCGCCCGCGGGCAGGCTGAAATTCACGTCCTCCATCAGCACGCGGTCGCCGTAGGCCTTCATCAGCCCCCGCGCCTCGATCACGCCGCCGCCCAGCCTCGGCCCGGGCGGGATCCAGATCTCCGCCGTCCGCTCGCGCTCCTGCTGGTCCGCCCCGAGCAGCTTCTCGTAGGCCGACAGGCGGGCCTTGTTCTTCGCCATCCGCGCCTTGGGCGACTGCGACGCCCACTCGCCCTCCCGGGCCAGGGCCCGCGTCCGCGCGTCGGCCTGCCTCGACTCCATCTCCATCCGCTCGCGCTTCTGTCCGAGCCAGGACGAGTAGTTGCCCTTCCAGGGGATGCCGCGGCCGCGGTCGAGCTCGAGGATCCAGCCCGCCACGTTGTCGAGGAAGTAGCGGTCGTGCGTGATCGCGATGACCGTCCCCTTGTACCGCTGCAGGTGCAGCTCGAGCCACTGCACCGTGTCGGCGTCGAGGTGGTTGGTGGGCTCGTCGAGCAGGAGGATGTCGGGCTCCATCAGGAGCAACCGGGCCAGCGCCACCCGCCGCCGCTCGCCGCCCGACAGGGTGTCGACCGGCGCCTCGGGCGGCGGGCAGCGCAGTGACTCCATCGCCATCTCCACCCGCGCGTCGAGGTCCCAGCCCCCGCGGTCGTCGAGAATCTGCTGGAGCTCGGATTGGCGGGCCAGGATGGCGGCCTGCTCCTTGGCGTCGTCCGTCTCGCTCACCTTCACGAAGGTGTCGTCGTATTCCTCGAGCAGGGCGCGCATCGGCGCCGTCGCCTCCGCCACGCAGGCCTGGACCGTCTTGCCCGGGCCCAGGTCCGGCTCCTGCGGCAGGTAGCCCAGGGTGTGGCCGGGCACGCGCGCGACCTCGCCGTCGAACTCCGTGTCCACCCCGGCGATGATGCGGAGCAGGGTCGACTTGCCCGAGCCGTTCAGCCCGAGCAGGCCGATCTTCGCGCCGAAGTAGAACGACAGCGACACGTCCTTGAACACGGGCTTGCGCTCGTGCGCCTTCGTCACGCCCGACATGGTGAAGATGACCCGCTCGCCGCTCATCCCCCCATCGTCCCCCGCCGCCCCCGGCGGGCAAGAGGAACCGCCCTCCCATCCCGCTTGACATTACCCCGTGTCCCGGGGATAACCCCCTCAGTTCACCTTTCCGAAGGTGGGACCCTCCCGGGCCCCGCCTTTTTTGTCCCCCTTCCTTTTTAACCCCGCGCCATGAGCCAAGACATCAAGCCGTTCCTCCAGTACCTCGAGAAGGAGAAGCACATCTCCCGACCCGACGCCTGCGCCCTCATCACCGAGGCCATCCGCTCCTCCGTCGAGAAGTCCGTCATGCAGGGCCACGAGGTCGAGGTCTCGGCCGACCCCGAGACCGGCAAGCTCGACGCCTGGGTCGTCTTCCGCGTCACCGACTCCGTCTCCGACGAGAAGCGCGAGGTCAACCCCTCCGAGGCCGCCAAGTACGACCCGTCCGCCAAGATCGGCGACCTCGTCCGCAAGCCCATCAGCGTCTCCGAGCTCGGCCGCATCGCCGCCAAGACCACCCAGCAGCTCATCAACCAGCGCTTCCGCGCCATCGAGAAGGAGCACGTCTACCAGGAGTACAAGGACAAGGAGGGCGACATCGTCACCGGCACCGTCCGCCGCGTCGAGCGGGGCAACGTCATCGTCGAGCTGAGCAGCGCCGAGGCCATCCTGCCCTACCGCGAGCGCAGCCCGGGCGAGGACTTCCGCACCGGCGACCGCATCCGCGCCCTCCTCCTCAAGATCGACATCACCCAGCGCGGCCCCGAGTTCATCCTCTCCCGCGCCAATCCCGCCTTCGTCCGCCGCCTCCTCGAGCTCGAGGTCGCCGAGATCGCCGACGGCACCGTCGTCATCGCCGCCATGGCCCGCGACCCCGGCTATCGCACCAAGATCGCCGTCGACTCGCGCGACGGCAAGGTCGACCCCGTCGGCGCCTGCGTCGGCGCCCGCGGCAGCCGCGTCCGCAACCTCGTCAAGGAGCTCAACAACGAGAAGGTCGACATCATCCGCTGGCAGGCCGAGCCCCTCAAGCTCCTCGAGGAGGCCATCAAGCCCGCCAAGCCGCGCAACGTCCACGTCGACGAGCGCAACCGCCAGATCCACTTCGAGGTGGCCGAGGACGACATGCGCATCGCCATCGGCAAGGGCGGCCGCAACGCGCGCCTCACCTCCAAGCTCATGGGCTGGAGGCTCGACATCGCGAAGCTCTCCCAGGTCGCCGACAGCCCCGAGGCCAGGCTCGAGGCCATGGCCCAGGACCTCGCCCGCCAGCTGGCCGTCGCCCCCGAGGCCGCCGGCCGCCTCGTCGGCATGGGCATCACCTCGCTCGACGCCCTCCGCGACGTCGGCGCGGACGACCTCGCCGGCTCCGGCCTCTCCCCCGACGAGACCGCCCAGGTCCTCGCCGCCATCGAGAAGCTCCGCCAGTCCTGACCCTTCCCCTCTCCTCCATCCAGGCACGCATGACCGACAAGAAGAAGACACCCGCCAAGAAGAGCCCCGCCACCCAGCGATTCAGCGACGTGGCCAAGGAGCTCGGCGTCGAGGTCAAGCAGCTGCTCGCCTGGGTCGACGCGTTCGTCGACGCCAATCCCTCCTGGAGGGACTCCGTCTACAGCGAGGGGAAGAAACCCTCCGCCTCCTCCACCTGCGGCAAGTTCTACCGCGACGAGCTGATGGCCTTCATCGCGCCCAAGCTCCCCAAGACCGAGCCCGCCCCCGCCCCCGAGCCACCCAAGGCCCCCGAGCCCGCCCCCGCCGCCAAGGCTCCCCCGCCCAAGGCCCCCGAGGCGCCTCCCGCCCGCGCGCCCCTTCCCCCGCCCTCCACCGGCCCCTCCCTCCGCGCCAACCCCCTGCCGACGCCCCCCGTCGCCCGCCCCGTCGCGCCCCG
>JAURJZ010000069.1 GCA_030831965.1 Verrucomicrobiota bacterium | reverse complement strand
TGGGGCGAGCACGCGAACATCCGCAGCCGCTCGCTCGACCAGTACGTGGTGAAGATCCGCGACCTGTTCAGCCGGAACGGCGACTCGCTGGAATGTTTCCGCACCATCCACGGGATCGGGTATTGGTATGAGCCCCGGGTGAGCGCCTGAGCGCCCGCCGGGGCTTGGGGGGAAGATACACAGGGGCTCGGGGGCTCAGGGGCCCGGGAGAGGCGCGGCGGCGCACTTCAAACCATACCCCGGGCCAAATCGCCAGGCCAAGGATGGGCGGGGTCACGGCGGGGGAGTCTGCGCGCGCTCCCGAAGAAGGCGGTTCTTGATCAGACCGCTGAGCAAGCGCGCGACATGATCGGCGGAGGACTCGATGTGACTGAATTCCTCCTTGGTGATGAAGCCGGCGGCGCAGGCGATGTCCGCCTGGGTTCGCAGTTCAGCAAGAGAGCCCTTGGCTATGTAAAGAAACCGAAGGGCCTCCTTGTTGCTTCCCCTTTCCTCGCCTTCTGCAATGTTGGAGGGAACGGAGAGCGCCGCCCGCTGCATTTGATCGCAAAGGCCTCTTTTTTGCCGAATTGCATCCCCATCCGTGAGTTGAAAAACCTCGATGGCAAGGTCTCTCGATTTGGACCAAGCAAGGAGATCCTTGTATCCCAGCGGGCGCGGTGAGGATGGCTTCATCTAGCTAGCATGCATTCGCGAGATTCCAAATCATTACCTTAGCGCTGGGGTTGATTGCCCAGATTGAGTAGCTGGCCCCCGTGCCCCCGTGCCCCTGTACTTCCGTGCACTTAGCCCTGAGCGTAGCTCAGGCCGCGGCGAAGGCGGCGACGGCGTCGGCGACGGCGTCTCGCTGGGCGTCGGCGAGCTCGGGATAGACGGGGATGCTGACGACCTCCTCGGCGAGGCGGTGCGAGGTGGCGCAGGTGTCGCCGCCGCGGCCGACGCCGCGGAAGCATTCCTGGCGGTCGAGGGTGATGGGGTAGTAGACCTCGCAGCCGACCTTGCGGTCGGCGAGGAAGGCCTTGAAGGCGTCGCGGCGGCCGCCGGGGATGCGGAGGGTGAACTGGTTCCAGATGCCCTCGTGGGAGAAGTCGACGGGGAGGAGGACCTTGGCGTCGGCGGGATGGCCGGGGCGGTTCTCGGCGACGCCGGGCAGGCCGAGGAGGCGCTTGCGGTAGTGGGCGGCGTTGCCGGCGCGGGCGCAGTTGTAGGAGGGGAGGTGCGGGAGCTTGACGCGGAGGAGGGCGGCCTGGAGCGGGTCCATGCGGAAGTTGGCGCCGAGGAGCCGGTGGTGGTACTTGGGCTGCATGCCGTGGACGCGCAGGATGCGGGCGCGCTCGGCGAGGGCGTCGTCGGAGGTGGTGACGAGGCCGGAGTCGCCGAAGCCGCCGAGGTTCTTGGAGGGGAAGAAGCTGGTGGCGCCGAGGTCGCCGAAGGACATGGAGGGGCGGCCTTGGAAGCGGGCGCCCATGGACTGGGCGGCGTCCTCGACGACGCGGAGGTTGGCGGCCTTGGCGAGGGCGAGGACGGCGGGCATGTCCATGCACTGCCCGAAGAGGTGGACGGGCATGAGGACCTTGGAGCGGGGGCCGGCCTTGCGGGCGGCGTCGGCGAGGTCGAGGTTGAAGGTGTGGGAGTCGACGTCGCACCAGACGGGAGTGGCGCCGAGGCGGGCGACGGAGCCGGCGGTGGCGAAGAAGGTGAAGGCGGGGAGGAGGACCTCGTCGCCGGGGCCGACGTCGAGCGCCATGAGGGCGAGGAGGAGGGCGTCGGTGCCGGAGGAGACGCCGAGGGCGTGGCGGCAGCCGAGGGCGGCGGCGCAGTCGCGCTCAAAGGCGTCCATCTCGGGCCCGAGGATGAACATGTTGGAGGCGAGCACGCGGTCGAAGGCGGCGCGGAGCTCGGCGGCGAGGGCGCGGTTCTGGGGGCCGAGGTCGAGGAGGGGGACGGGCGTCATCGGGGAGCGGAAGGTTGTCCGACGCCGGCGCGGGCGCGCAAGACCAGGAGGATCCCGCCGGCCGCGACGGGCAGGGACCAGAACTGGCCGGCGGTGAGGCCGAGGATGTGGCCGTCCTCGGGAAGCCGCACGAACTCGCAGAGGAAGCGGGCGGCGGCGTAGCCGAGGAGGAACTCGCCGGCGAGGCGGCCGGGCGGGAGGCGGCGCGGGTAGCGGAGGGCCATCCAGAGGGCGAGGGCGGCGCCCTCGAGGAGGGCCTCGTAGAGCTGCGAGGGATGGACGGGGGGCGTGAAGCGGCCGCCGGGCCAGGGGAAGACGACGGCCCAGGGCAGGTCGGTGGGGCGGCCGACCAGCTCGGCGTTGACGAAGTTGGCGAGGCGCCCGAGGAGGAGGCCGGGGGCGGCGCAGGCGCAGACGAGGTCGCCGACGGCGGTGACGGGGAGGGCGCGGGCGCGGGCGAACCAGGCGAGGCCGAGGGCGGCGCCGGCGAGGCCGCCGTGGAAGGCCATGCCGCCTTCCCAGACGCGGAGGACCATGGAGGGGTCGGCGAGGAAGGCGCCGCGCGCGTAGAGGAGGACATGGCCGAGGCGGCCGCCGAGGACGACGCCGACCATGAGGGCGGTCATGAGCGCGGAGTCGTCGGCGGCGTCGCGCAGGGGCGAGAGGCCGAGGCGGCGCCAGCGGGCCATGAGCCAGGCGCCGGCGAGGAAGGCGCCGGCGTAGGCGAGGCCGTACCAGTGGATGCCGTGCAGGGGCCAGCCGTCGGGGAAGCGGAGCGCGACGGGGTCGAGGTCGTGGACCCAGAAGCCGGGGGTGGGCGTCTCGGTCGGGCGCATGGGCCTCAGGAGCCGGGACGCTCGTCGGCCGGCTTGCGCGGGGCGCGGAGGCCGCGCTGGCGGGCGAGCTCGCGCATGTCGGGATGGGGATCGTCCTTCTCGTAGATCTCCATGCCGAGGAGGGACTCGAAGATATCCTCGAGGGTGACGACGCCGGAGAACGCGCCGAACTCGTCGACGACGACGGCGAGCTGCTGGTGGCTGCGGACGAGGCCGTGGAGGGCGTCGGCGAGGGAGGCGTTCTCGGGCAGGATGTGGGGCTTGCCCATGAGCTCGCGGACGGTGACGGCGTGGCGGTCCTCGCCGGCGGCCTTCAGGAGGTCGCGGCGTCGGACGAGCCCGACGACGCGGTCGGGGTTGCCGTCCCAGACGGGGAGGCGGCCGTGGGGGAGGGAGGGGTAGAGGCGCTGGACGTCGGCGATGGTCAGGGAGGCGTCGAGCGCGGTGACCACGGGGCGCGGGGTGAGGACCTGGGAGACGGGGATGTCGTCGAGCCGGACGGCGTTGGCGACGAGGTTGCTCTCGGCGTGGGTGATCTTGCCGGCGCGGGCCGCGGCCCGGGCGACGCTCCCGATCTCGGCGTCGGCCAGGTCGGTGGCGGGATCGACAGGCGGCGCGAGGCCGTCGTGGAGGCGGCCGAGGCGGCGGAGGAGGCCGCCGACGCCGCGCACGAGGATGAGCGAGGGGACGAGGATGGGGGTGAGGCGGAGGCGGAGGTGGGCGCCGACCTTGCGAGGCAGCATGCCGGTGGCCCAGGCGAGGACGAAGGAGAGGGCGACAAGGAGGAGGGAGACGAGGAGGGCGGCCGGCCAGCCGGCGCCGGAGCGGGAGAGGATCTCGGCGCCGAGGAGGATGCCGCCGAGGAGGGCGCTCATGCCGACGAAGGCCGAATGGAGGAGGTCGAAGGCGGCGAGGACGTTGGCCTTGTCGTCGCGGCAGCGCTCGAGGGCGGCGGCGACCGAGGGATGGGCGGGGCGGAGCCGGTCGAGCTCCTCGGCGGTGAAGCCGGTGACCATGCCGTGGAGCAGGGAGATGCCGGCGGCCTTGAGGTTGAGGGCGACGAAGATGATCCAGAGCCAGGTTTGACCTTCCATGCAGCGGGTCGGGATGGTGGGGGGACGGGGCGGGATGGCGAGGGCGAAGCGGGACGGGGTTGACCGCCCGGGGCGGCGCGGGCAGAAAGCGTCATGGACCACCTGAACGCCCGCCGAGTCTCCCTGCTCGCCTGCGCGATGACGGCCGGGTTGCCGGCGATCGCGGGGATGCTGGTGTTCCGGGCGCAGCCGATCCTCGTGGCCGCGATCCAGGGCGACCCGCGCGAGCTGGGCTGGCTGACCGACCTCTTCTTCAACCACGCGGGCGCGGCGCTGCTGGGCATGCTCGCGGCGGGCTTCGCGCTGTTTGTCGCGAGTTTCCTCCAGCTGAGGCGGGGCGACGATGTGGCGCGGCTGGCGAACCAGCTCGGGCTGCTGTGCGCCTCGGCGCTGATGAGCGTGCTGTTCGCCGGGTTGTTCACCCTGGCGGCGGCGCTGCCCCTTTACGCGAGGCTGACCGAGCGCTGAGCGCGGTGGGCGGCGAGCCGGGCGAGGAGCGCGCGCGGCGGGGCAAGGTCGGCGGCGAGCCAGAGCTCGGCGCCGGCGGCGTCGCGCCAGGAGGCGACGGGGGCGCCCCCGCCGGGAAGGGTTGAGCGGAGGAGGAGGACGGCGTCGGCGCGGACGGGCACGGGGGAGGCGACGGCGCGGACGGGGAGGCCGGCGGCGGCGGCGAGCTGGGCCTGGGCGGTGCCGGGGAGCCGGCCGGTGGCGTCGTCGGGCAGGCGCAGCTCGCCGTCCTCGACCCAGGCGAGGCTGGATCGGGAGCCCTCGCTGACGCGGCCGAGGGCGTCGAGCTGGACGCCCTCGACGCCCGGGCCGGCGCCGGACTGGCGGAGCTCGACGGCGGCGGCGAGGGAATTGGCCCAGGGGGCGGACTTGGGGCGCGGGAGCCACTCGGGGGCGTCGCGGGCGGTGCGGAGATTCCGCAGGTGGAAGGTGTCGGGCGAGGGCAGGAGGGCGCGGAGGCCGAGTTCCTCGAAGCCGGGCCCAACGACGAGGCGCAGGACGCCGTCGACTTTCCCGAGGGCCGCGAAGGCGTCGCGCCAGGCGGCGAGGTCGCCCGCGGCGAGCGGGCCGCGGGGGAGGCCGAGATGGTCGAGGCCGCGGGCGAGGCGGGCGAGGTGGTCGGCGAGGCATTCGACCCTGCCCTGCCGGACGGCGAGGGTCTCGAAGAGGGCGGCGCCGGGAGGAAAGGCGCCGGGGGAGGCGTCGCCCGGGACGAGGGTGCCGTTGCGCCAGACGGAGCTCATCGGGGAGGGACGCGGCCGAGGGCGACGCGGAGGGCGAGGGCCTTGCGGAGGGACTCCTCGTGCTCGCGACCGGGGACGGAGTCGGCGACGACGCCGGCGCCGGCCTGGGCGAGGCAGCGGCCGTCGGCGAGGGTCAGGGTGCGGATGACGATGTTGAGGCAGAGGTCGCCGGAGGCGGCGATCCAGCCGACGGAGCCGGTGTAGAAGCCGCGCGCGACGGGCTCGAGCTCGGCGATGACCTGGAGGGTGCGGACCTTGGGGGCGCCGGTGACGGTGCCGCCGGGGAAAAGGGCCCGCACGACGGCCGCGGGCGAGGGCGGCGGGTCGGGGAGCCGGCCCTCGACCTGGGAGACGAGGTGCATGACGTGCGAGTAGCGCTCGATGGCCATGAACTCGGGGACGCGGACGGTGCCGGGGGCGGCGACGCGGCCGATGTCGTTGCGGAGGAGGTCGACGAGCATGAGGTGCTCGGCGCGCTCCTTGGAGTCGGCGGCGAGCTCGCGCGCGAAGGCGACGTCGGCGGGCTCGTCGCCGGTGCGCGGGCGGGTGCCGGCGATGGGGCGGGAGACGACGCGGGGGCCGACGGCCTCGACGAGGAGCTCGGGCGAGCCGCAGACGAGCTCGGCGCCGTGGAGGCGGAGGTAGCCCATGTAGGGCGAGGGGTTGGTGGCGCGGACGGCCTCGTAGGCGAGGAGACCGGAGGCGGGGGCGGGGAGCTCGAGGCGGGTGGAGAGGTTGACCTGGTAGGTGTCGCCCGCCGCGATGTAATCCTGGGCGGCGCGGGCGGCCTCGGCGAACTCGTCGGATCCGAGCGAGGCGTCGAGGATGGGGACGGGTTCGCCGGGCGGGGCGAGGGCGGGCGGCGGCGCGAGGCAGGCTTGGTCCCAGGCCAGGGCGAGGCCCTGGGCTCGGGCGCGGGCGCGGTCATGCAGGACGTCGGGCGGGTCGTCGGCGTGGCAAAGGACGACGGCGACGAGGTCGCCGGTCTCGCGGTCGTGGACAAGGGCCTCGTCGGCCTCGAGGAAGACGGCGCGCGGCAGGGCGGGGTCGGCCGGCGGCGGGTGGACGGGCTCGAAGGTGGCGGCGAGCTCGTAGCCGAGGGCGGCGACGAGGCCGCCTTGGAACGCGGGCCAGCCGGCGAGGCGCGGGGCGCGGTTGTCGCGCGACCAGCGGTCGAGCCAGGCGAGGGCGTCGGCGGGGCCGAGGTCGGAGCCCCCGCCCTCGAACCGGAGGCGGGCGCGGCCGTCGGCGCCGAAGGACCACGCGCGGCGGGCATCCGGCAGGAGGAGCGTGAGACGGCCGGTGGGGCCGCTCTCAAGCACGGCGGCATGGCGGCCGATGACGCCGCCTTCCCACGAGGCGGGCAGGCTCCGGCGGGGGAAGCGCGCGAGATAGGGGAGGCGGCTCCAGCCGGTGCCGGCGGCGGACCAGTCGGCGGTCGACACCTCGTGGTCGGGCTCAGGAAGCGGGACCATGGGGGAGATTGATCTTGTAGGCCCGGAACTCGGGGTCGGCCAGGATTGCGGCGACGGCCTGGAGGGGAATGCCGTAGGCGTGGAGCTCTTGTCGTGAGCCTTTGGATACAACCGTGAGGCGGAGGCAGCCGGGAAGGGCGGCGACCTTGACGGCGTGGCCGCGGGCGCCGATGCCGGCCTCGATCATGCCGCGGGAGACGCGGCCGAGGCGGTCGAGGCGGCGGACGAGGGGGACG
>JAURJZ010000068.1 GCA_030831965.1 Verrucomicrobiota bacterium | reverse complement strand
CGGTCGATGTCGATGACGGTCGCGTAGGGCTGGCAGAGCTCGTCCATGTGCGACAGGGCTTCGGCGTAGATCTCCTTGGCCAGCGCGAGGCCGGCGCCGCCGGCTTCGGCGAGGCCGATGACTTCCTCGAGCCAGGTCGTGCCCGCGGTCTTCACGTGCACGCCGGCGCCGTGCTTGGCGAGGGCGCGGCGGATGGCCGGGTAGATGGAGAACTTGTCGCTACCGCTGTGCACGGAGAGCTTCAGGTTGGCCGGCAGGCCGTACTGCTTCACCGCGTGGGCGATGACGCAGAGGTCGTCGTTGAACTCACGCTCGAACTGGGCGAGGTCGCCGACGTAATCGACCCCCTTGTTGAAGCGACCGGTGAACTTCGGGGCGATGGTCTGGATCGGCACGCCTTCGTCGGCGATGGCCGCGAGGATGACCAGCAGCTCGGGCGGGGTCTGGGGGCTGTCGGTCTCGTCCATCGAGATCTCGGGGACGAAGCGGCCGACGCCCTTCACGGAGACGATGTGGCGGTAGACCTTGCCGGCTTCCTGGACGGCGAGGAGGAACTTGGCGGCCGTGCGCTCGACGTCGGCGCGGGTCGTGGTGAACGGACGGTCGATGCCCGCGAGGGTGATCGTGCCGACGAGCTCAGGATGGCGGTCGACGAAGGCCTTCACCGCGGCGGGGTCGGCCGGCTGGGCGATGAAGTCGGCGACGTCGATGGTGAAGAAGTCGGAGACGCCGACGAAACGGTCGACGGTCTTCAGGCCGATGTGGTCGGCGTCGAGGAAGTAGGGGGATTTCCAGCCGAGGGCCTTCACGGCGGCGTCGGCGGCGGCGCGGGTGCTGGCCGGCTCGGAGCCGATGATGTTGTGCTCGCGGTTCGACTTGTTCCAGACCGGCACGATCTCGACGCCGAGCTTCCTGGCCGCGACGCAGGCGGCGAGCTGGGCCTCGGCCTCGTGGGCGAAGCGGTCGCCGACACCCAGGGAGAACCTGCCGAGAACCAAGGGAGTCGGGGACATGGGAAGAGGGGGGAGCCTTCTAGGGGGCGCCGAGCCCGCCTGGCAACACCCGACTGTCCCCGATCCCGTGGTCAGCGCTGGTGGCGCACATCCTCGCCGCTGAGGAGGAAGATGACCTGCTCGGCGATGTTCTTGGAGTGGTCGCCGATGCGCTCATAGGCCTTGGAGATGAAGATGAGCTCGACGTGCGAGGGCGAGATGCGGGCGGTGTCGCCGGATCGGCCGAGAAGGGCCAGGTAGTTCTCCTTGTTGAGGCGGTCGATTTCCTTGTCCGCCTCCAGGATGCCCTTGGCCTTGGCGAGGTCGCCCTCGATGAAGCTGTCCATGGCGGCGCGGAGGGCGGCGGCGGCGAGGCGCCCCTCCTCGGGGACCATGAGGAGGTCCTTGAGGGGTCCGCGGCCCGAGATGGTGAGGGAGCGGCGGGCGATGCCCGAGGCCTCGTCGGCCACGCGCTCGAGGTCGTGGCAGATGTCGCGCGCGCCGAGCAGCAGGCGGACGTCGCCGCCCATGGGCCCGAAGAGGGTCAGGTAGCGCATGATCTCGCGGTCGACGCGCTTCTCGAGGTCGTCGACCCCGTCGTCCATGCCCCGCACCTGGAGGGCGAGCTTGTCGTCGCCCTCCTCGAGGGCCTTGAGGGAAAGGCGGGTCATGTCGAGGGCGCGCTCGCCCATCAGGACGAGGTCGTCGCGGAGCTGGCGGAGCTCCTCATGGAAGTAGCGTTGCATGGGTGGGAGGGGGTGGGGGATCGGGGAAATGGGGCGCGGGAAATCAGCCGAAGCGGCCGGAGATGTAGGCCTCGGTCTGGGACTGGGCCGGGTTCATGAAGATCTTCTCGGTGCGGTCGGCCTCGACCAGCTTCCCAAGGTAGAAGAAAGCGGTGCGGTCGGACACGCGCGCGGCCTGCTGCATGGAGTGCGTGACGATGACGATGGTGAACTGGGCCTTGAGGTGGTGGATGAGCTCCTCGATCTTGCCGGTGGCGATGGGGTCGAGGGCCGAGCAGGGCTCGTCCATGAGCAGGATCTCGGGCTGGTTGGCGATGGCGCGGGCGATGCAAAGGCGCTGCATCTGCCCGCCCGAGAGGCCGAGGGCGCTGTCCTGGAGCCGGTCCTTGACCTCGTCCCAGAGGGCGGCGCGGCGGAGCGACGACTCGCAGGTCTCGTCGAGGATGTCGCGATCGGAGACGCCGGCCACCCGGAGGGAGTAGACAACGTTCTCGTAGATCGACTTGGGGAAGGGGTTGGACTTCTGGAAGACCATGCCGACCCGGCGGCGGAGGGAGATGACCTCGACGGTCGGGTCGTAGATCGAGCGGCCGCCCACGGTGATGTCGCCCTCGTGCCGGACGGCGTCGATGAGGTCGTTCATCCGGTTGAGGTTGCGCAGGAGGGTCGACTTGCCGCAGCCCGAGGGCCCGATGAAGGCGGTGACCTGGCGCTCGGGAATGTCGAGCGTGATGGCGTCGAGCGCCTTCTTGGCCCCGTACCAGAAGCCGTAGTCCTGGATGCGGATGTAATCGGGACGGCCGTCGCCGGGGACGGACGGGTTGACCTGGATCCGGGTGGGGGAGGTGGTCATGGCGGGTTCAGAAGGCGGAGGTTTTGTAGCGTTCACGGAGGCGGTTGCGGATGGCGATGGCGCCGAGGTTGAGGAAAAGGACGAGCAGGAGGAGCAGCAGGGTGGAGGCGAAGACCATCGGGCGGGCGGCGTCGGAGTCGGGCGACTGGAAACCGAGGTCGTAGATGTGGAAGCCGAGGTGCATGAACTTGCGGTCCATGTGGAGGAAGGGGAACTCGCCGTCGATGGGCAGGGTCGGGGCGAGCTTGACCACGCCGACGATCATCAGGGGCGCGACCTCGCCGGCGCCGCGCGCCATGGCGAGGATGACGCCGGTCAGGATCCCGGGGGCGGAGGCGGGCAGGAGAATCTCGCGGATGGTCTGCCACTTGGAGGCGCCGCAGGCGAGGGAAGCCTCGCGCATGCCGCGGGGGACGGCGCTGAGGGCCTCCTCGGTGGCCACGATGACCACGGGCAGGGTCATGAGGGCGAGGGTGAGCGAGGCCCAGAGCAGGCCGCCGGTGCCGAGCACGGGGGTGTTGTTGTTGTAGCGCAGCTCGTCGGCGAAGAGCAGGCGGTCGAGGTTGCCGCCGAGGACGTAGACGAAGAAGCCGAGGCCGAAGACGCCGAAGACAATGGAGGGCACGCCGGCCAGGTTATTGACGCTGATCCGGACCATGCGCAGGACCGCGCCCTGCCGGGCGTACTCGCGCAGGTAGATGGCGGCGACCACGCCGAAGGGCGTGACGAGCGCGCTCATCAGCACGGTCATGGCGAAGGTGCCGAAGAGGGCGGGCAGGACCCCGCCCTCGGTGTTGGCCTCGCGGGGCTCGGCGCTGACGAACTCCCAGGCGCGGGAGGCGGCGAGGGCGAGCTTGCCCCCGAGCCCGAGCCGATTCGGCTCCCAGGCGCGGACCAGGGAGGCGACGGGGAACTCGAGGGGGCGGCCGGCGCCGTCGGTCCCGGCGAGCACGTCGGCGGGGAAGCCGTCGCGGAGGGACCTGGCCTCGGCGGCGAGCAGCTGGTAATCGGCGTCGAGACGGGCGGCCTCGGCCTTGAGCTCGGCGTCGGGCGTGCCGAGGTCGGCCGCCTTGCGCAGGCCGACCTTCACCCGCTGGAGCTCGGTGTTGATCCGGCCGATGCGGACCTTCTCGACCTCGGCGAGGCGCTCGCGCCGCTCGGCGACCGAGGCGATGAGCGACTCCAGCCGGGAGAGGAAGGCGGGGTCCGAGGCGGCGAGGCGGGATCCGCCGGCGAGGCGAAGCTCGGCGGGCAGGAGGAAGGCGGCGCCGTTCTCCATGCGCTCGAGGGCGAGGGCGCCCGGCGGGAGGGAGGATGACCGGACCGCCGACGCGTCGATCCAGGCGAAGCTCTGGCCGTTCTGCTCGCGAAGCCCGATTTGGTACTGGCGCTCGAGCAGGCCGGCGGCGGGAGGCGTGCCGGGCTTGAGGCGCTCCTGCACGAGGGGGCCGAGGAGCACCCGGCCGTCGGCCAGCTCGGCCCGCTCGATGGCGGCGGGCCAGAAGGCCTTGGCGCCGTTGAGGACGATGACGCCGACAAGGGCGGCGACCATGGTTAGGCCGAGCACGAGGCCGACCGAGGTGAACCAGACGAAGGCCTCGCCCGCGGGGGGCTTGGCGTCGGGGACGTTGGGAACGGGGTCCTTCATGGGTCAGACGACCTTGTAGCGCTCGCGCAGCCGCTGGCGGAGGACCTCGGCGGCGGTGTTGAGGACGAAGGTCATGAGGAAGAGGCAGCAGGCGCCGAGGAAGAGGGCGCGGTAATGGGTGTGGCCGACGGGGGCCTCGGGGAGCTCGACCGCGATGTTGGCGGAGAGGGTGCGCATGCCGCTGAAGGGGTTGAGCTCCATCACGGGGGTGTTGCCCGTGGCCATCACGACGATCATGGTCTCGCCGACGGCGCGGCCGAAGCCGATCATGACCGCGGAGAAGATGCCCGCCATGGCGGTGGGGACGACCACGCGCCAGACGGTCTGCCAGCGGCTGGCGCCGAGCGCGAGCGAGCCGGAGGTGAGCGCGGGGGGGACGTTTGAGAGGGCGTCCTCGGCAATGGTGAAGATGACGGGGATGACGGCGAAGCCCATCACGAAGCCGACCACCACGGAGTTGCGGGCGTCGTACGACATCCCGGTGGCGAGGCGCCACCATTCGCGGAAGTCCGCGACCATCTGGCCGGTGCCCGGGTCGCGGACGCTGAAGAGGGCCGCCTCGACCGACGGGGCGGCGAGCCAGGCGGCTCCGACCGACACGGCCAGGAGGGGAACCAGCGCGGCGAACTCCCAGCCCGGCGGGATGCGGCGACGCGCGGCAAGGGGGAGCCTCGACCAGGCGGTGCCGAACACGAGGGCGGTGGTCGGCAGGGCGAGGACCGCGAGCAGGAGGGCGACGAGATGGCCGTCGACCAGGGGGGCGAGCCAGAGGCCGGCGAGGAAGCCAAGCACGACCGACGGCAGCGAGGCCATGATCTCCATCGTCGGCTTGATCACGCGCTTCAGCTCGGGACGGAGGAACTGGGACACGTAGACCGCGGCGAGGAGGGCGACGGGAAGGGCGAAGACCATCGCATAGAGCGTGCCCTTGAGGGTGCCGTAGATGAGGGGGATGAGGGAGAGCTTCGGCTCGAACTCGTCGTTGCCCGAGCTGGATTGCCAGGCGTGCTCCGGGCCGGTGCCGCCCTCGTACCAGATGGGGGCGAAGAAGGCCCGCCAACCGCCGTCGGGGTGGTGGTCGTCGACTTTCCAGCGGCGGAGCCGGCCGGAGGACTCGAGGACGCCCATCTGGTCGTGGTTCTTGGAGAGGAAGCCGGCGAGGAAGGATTCGACCGGGGGGCCGGACCAGCGGACGGTGCCGGTGGTCATGTGGCGGATCTCCAGGGAGCCGCGGGAGGAGGCGACGTAGCACTTGTTGACCGGCGAGGGCGCGAACCCGTCCGCCCGTCCCCCGAGGGCCTCGTTGACATGGATGCGGCCGAAGGCGCGGACCTCGGAGCCATCCGCCTGGCGCTGGGGATAGAGGGACCAGGCCTCCTCATGGCCTTGGTCGGAACCGAGGACGACGGTGACATCCCCGAGGACAAGGCCGAGGGAGGTGGGTCGGGCGCCGGGGGAATCGGGGAAGGGACGGAAGCGCTGGACCTCGGGATAGGAGCCGTCGGCGTCGGCGAACACCACCGCCTGGCCGTCGGCCAGCACGGCGAGGATGCGCTCGCCGTTGGCCATCAGGACCTCGCCGACGACGCCGGCCAACCCAGCTCCGACCGCAGCCGGCGCGGAGGGCGTGCTTCGCACCTTGCCGCCGAGGGCGCGGCGCTCGGCCACCTTGACCGCGACCAGGCGAGCGCCCGCGGGCGAGGCATGGCGGACGAGGACCACGCGGCCGGCCGGCCCACGGACATGGTGCACCGACTCCAGCGCGGCTCCGGGCACGATGGGAAGCACCGAGGCGAGGGCGGGGTCGGCCTCGACCACGCGAGCCCCAGCGGCCTCGAAGCGGGAGCGGTGGCCGACCTTGACCTCGGCGACCGAGCCGTCGTCGAGGCCCATCAGGACGATGCCGTCCCTCGGGTAGGCGCGCACCGCGGTGACGCTGCGACCGGGCAGGTCGGGTCGCCAGGACTTGGCCAGGGAGCCGTCAAGGCGGTGGAACCGCAGCTCGCCGTCGGGCATCACCGCGCAGGGCAGCTCGCCGTACTCATCCACGACGAGGGCGGCGACCCCGGCCGGGAGCTGCGCGGACGGAAGCTCCTCCAGCTCGGCCCCGCGGAAGAGCGGCACGACCTGGGCGACGAGGAAGACGAGCATCCCCAGGACGGCGGCGATGACGCCAACCCCGCCGACGTTGATGAGGCGGGCCATCCAACGGTCGATCGCCAGGGTGCGCGGGTTGACCTCGTGGCGACGGATGCCGGATGTTTCCTTCGTGTCCAAGGGGTGTCGTTTGCGTTACGGGCGGGGCGAAAAGGGAAGCGGGCCGAAGCCCGCGGGAGCCGTCCCGCCCGTCGAGGCTCTCCGCTTAGGGCCGGCCCGGTGGGCGTGGCGGGAGAAGCCTCGGGGGCGAGGCGGCGAAGGGATCACTCGGCCGCGTAGAACTTGAGGGCGGCGCGGGCCTCGGCGGCGACGTCCGAGTTGATCGGGAAGTAGCCGTCCTTGATGGTGATTTCCTGGCCCTGCTTGGAGACCACGAAGGTCATGAACTCCTGGGTGAGGCGGTCCATGTCCTTGTTGGGGGCCTTGTTGACGTAGACGTAGAGGAAGCGGGCGAGGGGGTAGGCGCCGGACTCGCAGTTGGCCTGGTTGGCGGCGACGAACTCCTGGCCGTCCTTCTCGGAGAGAGGGAGGGCGCGGACCCCGGAGGTGGCGTAGCCGATACCCGAGTAGCCGACGGCGGAGAGGTCGGAGGCGATGCCCTGGACGACCGAGGAGGAACCGGGCTGCTCCTTGACCGAGGACTTGAAGTCGCCGTTCTTGAGGGCGATCTCCTTGAAGAAGCCGTAGGTGCCGGAGGCGGAGTTGCGGCCGAACACGGAGATGCTGCGGGAACCCCAGGCGCCGTCGAGGCCGACCGCGCCCCAGCTGGAGGCGTCCTGCCCGCCGCGCTTGCGACCGGAGGAGAAAATGGCGTCAACCTGGGTGAGGGAAAGACCCTTCAGGGGATTGTCCTTGTGGACGAAGACCGCGAGCGCGTCGACCGCCACGGGAACCGGGGTGGGCTTGTGGCCGAAGCGCCCCTCGAAGGAGGCGATCTCGGAGGCCTTCATCGCGCGGCTCATGGGGCCGACCTGGGCGAGACCGGAGGCGAGGGCGGGGGGAGCGGTGGACGAGCCCTTGCCCTCGATCTGGACCTTGACGTTGGGGTAGCGGGCCTTGAAGCCCTCGGCCCAGAAGGTCATGAGGTTGTTGAGGGTGTCGGAACCGACGGAGTTGAGGTTGCCGGAGACGCCGGAGGTCACGGCGTAGTCGGGGAGCTTGGGATCGAGGACCACGGCGTTCTGGGCAAGCGCGGGAGCCGAGGTGAACGCAGCGAGGGCGAGGGAGCGGAGGAGCGTGTTCATGGTGGGAAGACGAGGGAATCATCCCACCCCAATGTTACAGAATGATGACGGCGGGGGTACGGTTTGGGAAAGGTGGACGCCCCATTTTCGAGCCAAAAACCCGCCAAACCCATCTAAGTCTTGTCCCCTGCCCCGCTTTGGGCCTTGTTCAGCCCCTGCCCAAGCCGCCCAAAGCACCCTTATGGACCTCAAGATTGCCGTTTTGCCTGGTGACTACATCGGACCCGAGGTCATGGCGTCCGCCCTGCCGGTGCTCGAGGCGGTCCTGAAAAGGGGCGGACACACGCTGAGCCACTCCACCCATCCGGTCGGCGGGGCGGGCATCGACGCCCACGGCAAGGCCCTGCCCGACCCCACCTTGGCGGCCTGCCAGGCGGCCGACGCGATTCTCTTCGGCTCGGTCGGCGGTCCCAAGTGGGAGAAGCTGCCTCCCCAGGAGCAGCCCGAGCGCGCCTCGCTCCTGCCCCTGCGCAAGCACTTCAGCCTCTTCGCCAACGTGCGGCCCGGCCTCCTGCCGAAGTCCCTCTCGGAGACCTCGCCGCTGCGACCCGAGCGCATCCCCGACGGGATCGACATGGTCTGCATCCGCGAGCTGACCGGCGGGCTGTACTTCGGGGCGAAGTCGACCCGGGAGCTGGAGGGCGGGGATGTCGAGGCGGTCGACACCATGGTCTACCGCAAGTCGGAGATCGAGCGGATCACCGACGTCGCCATCGCGACGGCGCGCGGGCGCCGCGGACGCATCACCCTGGTGGACAAGGCGAACGTCCTGCAAACCTCCGTGCTTTGGCGCAAGGTGGTGGCCGAGCGCGTCGCGGCGAGTGCCCCCGGGGTCAAGCTGGAGTTCCTCTACATCGACAACGCCGCCATGCAGCTCGTCCTGCGCCCCGGCCAGTTCGATGTCATCCTGACCGAGAACATGTTCGGCGACATCCTCTCGGACGAGATGGCGGTGGTCTGCGGCTCGCTCGGCATGATGGCCTCGGCCTCGCTCGGGGCCGTCGCCAACCGTCACGGCCGCCCGTTCGGCCTCTACGAGCCCTCCGGAGGCACCGCGCCCGACATCGCCGGGCAGGACAAGGCCAACCCCTGCGCCCAGATTCTCTCGGCCGCCCTGATGTTGCGCCATTCCTTCGGACTGGAGGCCGAGGCGCGAGCCATCGAGGCCGCCGTCGACCGCGCCATCGCCGAGGGCATCCGCACGGCCGACATCGCCGCGGGGAAGCCCTCCGTGGGCTGCAAGGCGATGGGCCGGGCCGTGCTCGAGCGCCTGTGAGCGAATCGGCCAAGGAGAGGGCCGAGCGCCGCCGCCTCGAGGCGGTGACGAGCGCCTTCATGCGGGTGCCGCGCCTTCCCCTGGACGTCGCAAGGGACCTGCTGGACGCCGGCTACAGCCGCCTGGACCAGGTGGCGGGCCGCTCCGCCGAGACGCTGCTCTCCGAGATCCGGGGCCGCAACCCGGGGGCGCCCGACAGCCATCTCCCGGGGCTCCGGCTGGCCATCTACGTGGCGGAGACGCCTCGACCGGACCCGGCCCTGCTCTTCCTCGACCGCTGGGCCTGATCGGCGCCGCTTGCGCCCGGACGGTTTGTCCCTCCCTTGGCGGGATGGGCACGGCCACGGACTACCCCTGCATCCTGCTCGGCGGGTGCTCATTGCTCCCCTTCCAGCTCCTGCCCCTGCATCTTTTCGAGCCTCGGTACCGTCGCATGGTCGAGGATGCCCTCGCCGGCGACCGTCGCTTTGCGGTCGCCGAGGCGCTGGCCGACGCCGACGGCAACGAGATTCCGGGCGCCTGGGCCACGCTGGGCAGGATCATCAGCCACCAGGCGCTTCCGGATGGACGACACCTCGTCCTGCTTGAGGGCGAGACGCGTCTGCAGGTGGGCAGCCTTGCCCGACGCAGACCCTACCCTGCCCTTCGGGCGGTGGAGGTGGCCGACGACGAGGCGGGTCCGACCGCCCACATACCCCTGGCCAGGGTTTCGGCGCTGGTCGAGCGACTCATCCGGGCGAACATGACGGAAGAGGAGGCGGCGGGGCTCCTGCCCCGATTGCAGCAGATGGCAGCCTCGCACCCCGGGCGTTTCGCCGACGCCGCGGCGGGCCACCTGATCGCGGACCCGGCCATCCGTCGCCGGCTCCTCGGCATGTCCGATCCCGAAGCCAGGCTGCTGCTGCTTGCGGAAAGCCTTGGCCGATTGGAGACCGAGCGCCAACTGGGCCCTGGGGACCCGGGATTCGACCCTAGGGTCAACTGAGTTGATCGCAGCTTAGGGTGGGTTTGGCTTGATATCTGGAATCATTCCAATTCTAGGTAAGGGATGGGCAAGCATGATCACGAGAGCCTGACCGAGGCCCTGCGCCGCGCGGGCCAGAAGCTGACCCCCCAGCGCGAGGCGGTTTACTCCGTCCTGCTCGACAAGCGCGACCACCCGACGGTCGACGAGGTCTTCCACCGCACCCGGGAGCGCATGCCCGGGGTCTCGCTGGCCACCGTCTACAACTGCCTGGAGACCTTTGTCGGCTGCGGTCTTGTCCGGCAGGTCAACCACGAGCGGGAGCCCACGCGCTACTGCCCCAACCTCGCCCCGCACGCCCACTTCCGCGACCAGGAAACCGGCAGGGTCTACGACATCGACCTGCCTCCCCGGATGCTCGAGACGCTCCGCCGCATCCTCCCCGAGGAATTCCAGACCGAAGCCGTCGAGATCTCCTTCCACGGCAAGCGCCGCAGGTGACCGCTCGCCTCCAGCCCCTCGTCTATTCGTCCCTCCAATCCCCCTCCCCTCGCATGTCCCACCTCAGCATCCGCAATCTCCACGCCTCGATCGGCGACCGGCCGATCCTCAAGGGGCTCAACCTCGAGCTCCCGAAGGGCGAGGTGCACGCCATCATGGGGCCCAACGGGACCGGCAAGAGCACGCTCTCCAAGGTCCTGGCCGGCCACGAGGACTACACCGTGACCGAGGGCGAGGTGCGGCTCGACGGCCAGCCCATCCTGGGCCTGGAACCCGACGCCATCGCGCGCGCCGGTCTCTTCCTGGCCTTCCAGTACCCGAGCGAGATTCCCGGGGTGTCCATCGCCAACTTCATCCGCGCGGCCCTGGTCGCCCGCCAGCCGAAGGGGGCGCCCTTCGACGCCAAGGCCTACTATGCCCGGCTCTACGAGAGGATGGACGCGCTCAGGATGGACCGGAAGTTCACCGCCCGCTCCGTCAACGAGGGCTTCTCAGGCGGCGAGAAGAAGCGCTGCGAGATCCTGCAGATGCTCATGCTCGAGCCGAAGTACGCGGTGCTGGACGAGACGGACTCGGGCCTGGACATCGACGCGCTGCGCATCGTGGCCGAGGGCGTCAACAAGGCGCGCGGCCCGGAGACGGGCTTCCTCGTCATCACCCACTACCAGCGCCTCCTCGACCACATCGTGCCCGACCGGGTCCACATCATGTTCGACGGGCGGATCGTCCACAGCGGCGACAAGGAGCTGGCCCGCGAGCTCGAGGCCAAGGGCTACGCCTGGGTCGAGAAGGAGCTCGCCCGCGCCTGACCCCCGCCCACCCACGGCCATGATCGACCCCAACACCGAACCCGACGCCCAGCAGGCGGCGATCGACGTCGACCGCGAGAAGGGCAACTTCCGCTACAAGGAGGACTACGCGTACGACGCCGGGGTCGGCCTGACCCCCGCCACCGTGGACTACATCGCCAAGGTCAAGGGCGAGGACGAGTGGGTGCGCGCGTTCCGCCACAAGGCGCTCGGCATCTTCGAGTCGATGCCCATGCCCACGCACTGGGCCACGCGCGACCTCGACAACATCAGGTTCGGGGACATCCGCTACTACCTGGCCAAGGGGCAGAAACCCTCGCGGACGTGGGAGGAGGTGCCCGACGACGTCAAGCAGACCTTCGAGCGCCTGGGCATCCCCGAGTCGGAGCGCAAGTTCCTCGCCGGCGTCGAGGCGCAGTTCGACTCCGAGGCGGCCTACTCCAACATGAAGGCCGACCTGGAGAAGCTCGGGGTGATCTTCGTCGGCCCGACCGAGGGCCTGCGCGAGCACGCCGAGGTCTTCCGCCGCTGGTTCGGCAAGGTCATCCCGGCCTCGGACAACAAGTTCGCCGCGCTCAACTCCGCGGTCTTCTCCGGCGGCTCCTTCATCTACGTGCCCAAGGGGGTCAAGGTGCGCCAGCCGCTCCAGGCCTACTTCCGCATCAACGCGGAGAACTTCGG
>JAURJZ010000067.1 GCA_030831965.1 Verrucomicrobiota bacterium | reverse complement strand
CCTCGGCATAGGCGGCGCGATAGGCGTCCTCCCCGCCCCCGCCGGCGCTCAGGGCGTAGACGACGGCGTCGGGCGCAGGCTCGAGCCCCTCGTGCGCGCCCGCCAGGATGTCGGCCGCCTCGACCGACAGCCCCTCGGCGCTCAGCCGGTCGCGGGACGCGGCGGAACGGACGATCCCGAGGGCCTGCCAGCCCGCGGCGCGGGCGCGGCGGCAGACCTCGGCGCCGACGTAGCCACAGCCGAGCACGAGGAGGCGGCGGCTCATGGGGCGAGATGCTCGCGGACCCACTCGGCCGGGCTCGAGCCCGGCTGGGCCGAGAGGAGCGCGCGCAGCTCGAGGGCGTCGGCCGCGGCCTGGCGCGCCGCGGCCGGGTCCGACAGGCACTCGCCCAGTCGCCGGGCGAGGCGGGACGCGGAGCACTCAAGCTGCAGGAGCTCGGGCCAGGCCTCCCTCCGGAGGAGGAGATTGGCCATGCCCAGATGGGAGACCCGGCCGCTGATCAGGCGGCGGCCGAGGAACCAGGTGAGCGGGTGGGCGCGGTAGACGACGGCGCCCGGGATGCCGGCGAGGGCGACGGTGAGCGACATCGTGCCGGAGCTGACCAAGGCGGCGGAGGCGGCGACCACCCCCTCGCTGACGGGCCGAAGGTCGATCCCCTTGGCGAGGTCGCCGGCCTCCGCGCAGATGCGATAGAGCTCGGCGTGGACCTCGCCCCCGGTGTGCAGGACGACGGCGCGACGCGACGGATCCGCCGCCCGGTGGCGGGCGAACCCCTCGAGGAGCGAGGGAAAGATGCGGCGGACGGGCTTGGGACGGCTGCCGGGAAGCAGAAGCACGGGACCCGAGGGGTCGTGGACGACGGGGGCGACGTGGCCGGACCGCGCGAAGGGATGCCCGACGAACCGGGCCGGCAGGCCCGTGTCGGCGTAGCAGCCCGGCTCGAAGGGGAAGATGGCGCCGACGCCGTCGAGGCAGCGCGCCATGGCGAAGCGGCGGCGGGGCTTCCAGGCCCAGATCTGCGGGCTGACGTACTGCAGGACCGTCGTGCCTCCGCCGCCCTTGCGCGAGAGGCCCGCGGACCTGAGGGCCTCGGCGAGGCGGAGATTCATGCCGGGGTAGTCGACGAGCAGGACAAGCCGGGGGCGCCAGGCGAGGGTCCACTCGGTCATGCGGCGGAAAAGGCGGCGGTAGAAAGGGTAGGCGGAGAGCACCTCGACCAGGCCCACCGCGCTGAAGCGCGTCATGTCGAGCAGGAGCTGGGCGCCGGCCGCGCGCAGCTCCGGGCCGCCGAAGGCCGCGATGCGGAGGGAGGGGTTGTCGCGCAGGAGGGCGCGGACGACCTCGGCGGCGTGCTGGTCGCCGGAATGCTCGCCCGCGACGACCAGGATGTCGACGGCCCCGGTGCGCGGACGCTCGAAGGCGCGGGGCAGCTCGGGGAAATGGCTCATCGGCGGGCGAGGCCCGGGCGGATCCTGTCGGTGATGGCGATGGCCACCTCGAGGGCGGAGCGGCCGAGGTCGGCGCCGACCTTGGGGTCGCGGCGGTCGCGGACGCAGGCGACGAACGAGGCGAGCTCGATGGCGAGGGGCTCGCCCTTCTCGACGGGAATCTCCTCCTTGGCGAAGCCGCCCTCGGCGGCGGGGTCGACGCGGACGGCGTGGCCCTTCTGGCCCATGAAGTCGATCGACAGGTAGCCTCCGGGCTGGAAGACGCGGATCTCGCGGCTCTTCTTGAGGGAGACCCGGCTGGCGCTGAGGTTGGCCACCGTGCCGTTGGCGAACTGGAGGCGGGCGTTGGCGATGTCCTCGGTCCTGGTCAGGACGGAGACGCCGACCGCGTCGATGCGCTCGACCGGCGAGCGGACGAGCTGGAGCACCACCCCGATGTCGTGGATCATCAGGTCGAGCACGACGCCGACCTCGGTGCCGCGGGGCGTGAAGGGGGCGAGGCGCTCGGCGGTGAGGTAGCGGGCGTCGTGGACCATGCGCTCGAGCTGGGCCATGACGGGGTTGTAGTGCTCGATGTGGCCGACCTGGACGATGCGCCCGGCGGCGCTGGCGGCGGCGAGGATGCGGCCGGCCTCCTCGAGGGAGGCGCAGAGCGGCTTCTCGACGAGGAGGTCGAGCCCGCGGCCGAGGAGGGGGATGGCGACCTCGGCGTGGAAGGGCGTGGGCACGACGACGCTGGCGGCGTCGCAGTGCCGGGCGAGGTCGTCGAGGTCGGCGAAGCGCCGGCAGCCGTGCCGGGCGCAGATCTCGGCGGCGCGGGCGTCATCCGCCTCGAGGATGCCGGCGAGGGTGGCTCCGGGGAGGGAGGCGTAGATGCGGGCGTGGTGCTGGCCGAGCGAACCCGTGCCGACCACGCCGCAGCGGATGGGAGCGGCGGACATGGCCGGAGAATCCCCCCGGCCGCGTCCGCCCGCAACCCGATTCAGCCGGCGGACCCGGGCTCGGCGCGGAGCTCGAGCCCCGCCTTGCCCTTGGTCACGCGGATGCGCGCGCCGTCGCCGGCCTGGCCGGCGAGGAGAAGGCGGGCGAGGGGCGTCTCGACCTCGCGCTGGAGGGCGCGCCGGAGGGGCCGGGCCCCGTAGACGGGGTCGAAGCCCTTGTCGGCGATCCAGGCGAGCGCGGCGTCGTCCAGCTCGACCGAGAGGCGGCGCGGCTCGAGGCGCCGGTTCAGGCCCGCGAGGAGCAGCCGGGCGATGGCGGCGACCTCGGTCTCGCCGAGGGGGCGGAAGAGGACGATCTCGTCGAGCCGGTTGAGGAACTCGGGGCGGAAGGCCGCGCGCACCTCGGCCATGACCGACTCGCGGACCGACTCGGTGATGGCGGCGCCGGCGTGCTCGGCGAGGAGGCGGCCGCCGAGGTTGGAGGTGAGGATGAAGACGGCGTTGCGGCAGTCGACGGTCCGGCCCTGGGAGTCGGTCAGACGCCCGTCGTCCAGCACCTGCAGGAGGGTGTTGAAGACGTCGGGGTGGGCCTTCTCGACCTCGTCGAGCAGGACGACGGCGTAGGGCTTGCGGCGGAGGGCCTCGGTGAGCTGGCCGCCCTCCTCGTGGCCGACGTAGCCCGGGGGCGCGCCGATGAGGCGGGAGACGGCGTGCTTCTCCATGTACTCCGACATGTCGAGGCGGATGAGGGCGGACTCGTTGTCGAACAGCTGCCGGGCGAGGGCCTTGGCCAGCTCGGTCTTGCCGACCCCGGTCGGCCCGAGGAAGAGGAAGGAGCCGGCCGGGCGGCGGGGGTCCTGCACGCCCGCGCGGGCGCGCTGGACGGCCTCGGCGACGGAGCGCACGGCCTCCTCCTGGCCCACGACCTGGGCCCGCAGGGCGTCCTCGAGCGCGAGGAGCTTGTGGCGCTCACCCTCGAGGAGCTTGGCCACGGGCACCCCGGTCCAGCGGGAGACCACCTCGGCGATGTCGTCGGGGCCGACCGACTCGCGGAAGAGGCCGCCGGCCGCGCCGGCGGTCGCCTCGCGCGCGGCGACGTCGGCCTCGAGCTGGGGAATCCTGCCGTGGCGGAGCTCGGCCATCTTGCCGAGGTCGTAGGCGCGCTCGGCCGCGGCGAGCTCGCGCCGGGCGGCGTCGAGCGCCTCGCGGGCGGCGCGGACCTGGGTGACCGCCCCCTTGTCGGCCTCCCAGCGGGCGCGGAGGGCCTTCTGCTCCTCGCGCCCGTCGGCCAGCTGCTTGCGGAGGGCGGCGAGGCGGTCGGCCGAGGCGGCGTCCGTCTCGGAGGTGAGGGCGGCCTCCTCGATCTCGAGCTGGAGGACGCGGCGGTTGACGTCGTCGAGCTCGGACGGGACGGAGTCGATCTCGGTGCGGATCTGGGCGCAGGCCTCGTCGACGAGGTCGATGGCCTTGTCGGGGAGGAAGCGCGTGGTGATGTAGCGGTCGGAGAGCGCGGCGGCCTCGACCAGCGCGGCGTCCTGGATGCGCACGCCGTGGTGGAGCTCGAAGCGCTCGCGCAGGCCGCGGAGGATGGAGACGGTCTCGGGGACGGAGGGCGGGTTGACCAGGACCTGCTGGAAGCGGCGCTCGAGGGCGGCGTCCTTCTCGATGTGCTGGCGGTACTCGTCGAGGGTGGTCGCGCCGATGCAGTGCAGCTCGCCCCGCGCGAGCATGGGCTTGAGCAGGTTGCCGGCGTCCATCGCGCCGTCGGTCCTCCCGGCGCCGACCAGGGTGTGGAGCTCGTCGATGAAGAGCAGCACGCGGCCCTCGGCGGACTGGATCTCGGCGAGCACGGCCTTGAGGCGCTCCTCGAACTCGCCGCGGTACTTCGAGCCGGCGAGGAGGGCGCCGAGGTCGAGCGACCAGACCACCTTGTCGCGCAGGCCCTCGGGCACGTCGCCCGCGACGATGCGCTGGGCGAGGCCCTCGACCACGGCGGTCTTGCCCACGCCCGGCTCGCCGATAAGCACGGGGTTGTTCTTGGTCCGGCGGGAGAGGATGCGAATGACGCGGCGGATCTCCTCGTCGCGCCCGATCACGGGGTCGACCTTGCCGGCGCGGGCGCGGGCGGTAAGGTCGAGGCCGTACTTGGCGAGGGCCTCGTAGGAGCCCTCGGGGCTGGAGCTGGTCACGCGCTGGGCGCCGCGCAGGCCCTTGAGCGCCGCGAGGATGGCGGGGCGGTCGAGCCCGAGCGCCGCGAAGGCGGGCTGGACCGACGCCGTCTCGGCGAGGGCGAGCAGGAGGTGCTCGACCGACACATAGGCGTCCTTCATCGCCTCGGCCTCCTCCTTGCCCTTGAGCAGCGCCTGCTGGGACTCGCCGGAGAAGCCCGGGGTGGAGCCGCCGCGCACCTTGGCGGCGCGGGCGAGGGGTCGCTCGAGGCCGGCGCGAAGGCTGTCGGCCGGCTTGCCGGCCTTGCGGAGGAGGGCGGGAACCACGCCGCCGTCCTGGTCGAGCAGGGCGAGGGCGAGGTGGGCGGGCTCGACCGCGCCGTGGCCGCGGCGGGCGGCCTCGGCCTGGGCGGCCACGATGGCCTCGGCGCTCTTGTCGGTCAGGTTTCCGAAGGGATGGCTCATGATGCCCCGATGTCGCATCAACCCTGCCAAGGCGCCGAGGCGGCAGGGGGGCGGAAAGCCGCCTCCATCCGGCCCGGGACAAGGGCGAGGCGCGCCAAAGCGTCCCCGGTGCGCCGCCTTGTCCCGCTTCGGGAAAGGTTGCCCCGGCGGGGCTTTCCGTGCAGAAGACCCCATGGCCGTTTCCCGCGACCTGACGGCGCTTGAGCGCCTGCTCGACGACCCCTCGCCGGTCGTCCGCGAGGCCTTGGTCAGCCGGGTCCGCAAGTCGGGCGCGGGCGGCATCCGCTGGCTGCGCGACCTCGCCGCGCATCCCGAGCTCGGCGAGCACGCCCGCGAGGTGCTGCGCCAGCTGGGCACCCCCGAGGCGGCCGCCCACGCCCTGCTCGCGGTGGCGAGGGATCCCGCGGCCGGACTCGAGCGCGGGTTGGTCGCGCTGGAGCGCGTGCTCAACCCCGGGCTGGCGGAGGCGGCGGTGTCGGGGCCCCTCGACGCGCTGGCCGAGCGCGCCCGCGGGCTTATGGTGGCGCCGACGGACATGCGGACGCGCCTGCGGACGCTCAGCCGGGTGATCTTCGGCGAGGCCGGGTTCCGCGGCGTGGAGGACAGCTCCGACCAACCCGAGACCTCCCTGATCTCGCGCGTGCTGGAGCGTCGCCGCGGCAACCCGCTCTCCCTCTGCGCCATCTACCTGCTCGTGGCCCGCCGGCTCGGCATCCCGCTCGAGCCGGTCGGGGTCCCCGGCAGGTTCATGGTCGGCTGGTTCGGGGAAGGGGAGCCGATCTACGTCGACGCCTTCGCCGGGGGCGCCTTCCGCACGCGCGAGGAGATCCGCCTCGCGCTGCGCGACAACGAGCTGCCCGAGGACGACGCCTTCCTCCGGCCGGTGGGCCAGCGCGAGACGCTGGCCCGGGCCTGCCGCAACCTGGCCACGCAGCACGCCGAGCAGGGCGACGCCGCCCGCGCCGAGGCCTTCGCCGGCCTCGCCAAGGCCATCGCCCCCGCGCAACCCGATGGCCACGCCTGAGACCCTGACCCTCGCCGACCTGGGCGCCGGCCGATTCCAAGCCGGCGATTTCGCCGTGCTCGGCGACCCCGTCGCCCACTCCCTCAGCCCGGTGATGCACCAGGCCTCGCTCGCCCTCCTCGCGCCCGGCCATGCCGGCCTGCGCGGCCGCCGCTACCACCGCATCCACATCGCGGCCTGGCAGCTGCCCGAGGCCCTGGCGAAGCTGCGCCTGATCGGCGCCGGCGGGCTGAACCTCACCGTGCCGCACAAGACCGAGGCGCTCCGCCTGGCGCAGGAGCGCGACCTCAGCGCCGAGGACTGCGGCGCCGCCAACACCCTGGCCCCCGTGCCGGCCGGATGGAAGGCGTACAACACCGACGGGGCGGGCTTCGCCGAGGCGCTCGCGGAGCGCTGCGGCTCGGGCCCGCAGGGCCGCGCCGTGGTGATCCTCGGCGCCGGCGGGGCCGCCCGCGCCATCGCCACCGCCTGCCTTCGCCTGGGCTGCGCCTCGCTGCGGATCCTCAACCGCTCGGCCGACAAGGCGGAGATGCTCGCCGGCCAGCTGGCCGACGCGCGCGTGAGCCACGGCGCGCCTTCGGACCCGCGCGTCCCCGAGGGCGCGGTGGTGGTCAACTGCACGACCCTCGGGCTCCGCGCCGAGGACGCCTCGCCGATTCCCGCCGGCGCCCTGCAGGGCGCGGCCTTCGTCTACGACACCACCTACGGGGCGCATCGCTCGGCCCTGCTCCGCGAGGCGGATTCGCTGCGCATTCCCGGCTGCGACGGCCGCTCGATGCTGCGCTGGCAAGGGGCGCTGGCCTTCCGGATCTGGACGGGAATCCTTCCGCCGCTGCGCGCGATGGCGCGCGCGCTGGGGGAATGAGCCGGGCGACAGGAGGCGAGGGACAGGTCCCCGGGGGATCAAGGGCATGGGAAAAAGCGTCCAGATCGGGAGCGGGGGAATTCCTCCTTTGACCCTGCCCGGCCCCCGGCCATCCTGAGACCGGCCCACCTCCTCCGACCCCTCCCCACGTGTCACTCGCCGACCTCGAGACCCTTCGCGCCGCGCACACGGGCTGGTTCGCCCTCGCCGCGGGATTGGTCGGGCTGTGCGTCGGCTCCTTCCTGAATGTCTGCGCGCACCGCCTGCCGAAGGGCGAGTCGGTCGTCACCCCGGGATCGCGATGCGCCTGCGGCGAGCCCATCCCCGGCTGGCTCAACCTGCCGTTGCTCGGTTGGCTGATGCTCCGGGGCCGGGCGCGCTGCTGCGGGGTCCCGATCTCGGCTCGCTACCCCCTGCTGGAACTGGCGGGCGGCCTGGCCTTGGCAGCCGCCTGGGCTTGGTTGCCGACCGACAAGGCCCTGGGCGCCTGCGCCCTCCTTCCCCTGCTGCTGCTGCTGGCGGCCTGCGACCTGGATTCGATGCTGGTCCCGGACGCGCCGAATTTCCTGCTGGTGGCGGCGGGGCTGGCGCTCTCGGCCGCGCTCCCCGGAATCCACGGGCAAGGGATGGCCGAGGCCTCCTGGCCCTGGACCGGCCATGTCGCCTCCCTCGGCGAGGCGCTGGCGGGCGTGGCGGCGGGGACCGCGCTTGCCTGGTGGGTTCGCATCCTGGGGACCGTCTGGGCGGGCAAGGAGGCGATGGGCGAGGCGGACATCATCCTCTGCGCGGGCCTTGGGGCCTTCGGGGGGTGGTCCGGCGCTCTCTTCGCCTTCTTCGGCGGCTCCGTGATCGGCGTCCTGCTCGTGCTGCCCGCCCTGATCAAGGCCCGGTTAAGGGGCGAATCGGGACCGACCGCGGTGCCCTTCGTGCCGGCGCTCGCCCTGGCTGGCGCCATCTGGTATTTCAGGGGTCCCGAGTTGGTCGGGCTGTGGCTCGGAAACCGCTAATCCGGACTTGCCTGACGTGGGCGCGGGGCGAAGATAAGACTCATTCCCCGATGAAGACCCCCGTCCTTCTCGCCCTTGCCGCCTCGCTGGCCGGCTGCACCACCTACGACACTCCCAACCACGGCAAGGCCGTGACCATGGAGCCCTCGCACAACTTCCTGGGCATCATCAAGGTCGAGAACGGCTCGTATGCCTCCAACAACCGGGCGACCATCCAGCTGCGCACGGACGAGCTCTACACCCGCCGCACCACCTCGGGCGACCGCATCACGCTCCTCTGGGGCGCGATCACGCTCACCGACTACTGAGTCCGGCCGACCGCACCGGGAGACCCCGCCCTAGGCGGGGTTTTTTTGCGCACGCCCCCCGACGGGCTTGCGGAAGTCGGCCCGAGAGACGCTAATCCGCCCCGTGGACGCCCATGCGAACGTCGCCCGTCACCTGAGGCAGCACGCCTTGGAGCGCCCCTTCGCCGCGGCGGTGCGAACTCCGGTGTCGGTCGGCCCCGGGGGCGAGGTTGCCCACCACGCGGTCGGCTTCCGCGAGCTGGACGCGCTGACCGACGCCGCCGCGCGGGTCTTCCGTGCGGCGGGGATCGGCCCGGGCACCCGGACCTTGCTCGCCCTCAAGCCGGGAGCGCAGCTCATCACCGGCTTCTACGGGTTGCTCAAGGTCGGCGCCGTGCCGGTGTTGATCGACCCCGGGATGGGAGCCCGGTCGGCCCTTCGCTGCGTCGGACGCACCCAGCCCAGGGCGTTGGTCGGGACGAGGAGAGCCACCCTGCTCTCGCGGCTGCCCTTCTCGGAACTCTCCGGCCTGGCGATCCGGGTGAGCGTCGGCACGCCCGCCTGGGAGCGATCGCTCGAGGGAGCGCGCTCGGCCAAGCCCGAGGACGCCCACCCGGCGGCACCCGGCGACCTCGCGGCGATCCTGTTCACCTCGGGCTCGACCGGCTCGCCCAAGGGCGTGCGCTACACCCACGGCATGCTCGAGGCCCAGCTAGGCCTGATCCGCTCGACCTTCGGGATGGGAGCGGGGGACATCGACCTGCCGCTGCTGCCGGCCTTCTCCGCCTTCAATCCCGCCCTGGGGGTGACCACGGTGAGCCCTTGGCTGGACGCCGCCGAGCCGGGCAAGTGCGACCCGCGCCCCCTGCTCGAGGCCATCCGGGGGGAAAGGATCACGACCAGCTTCGGCTCGCCGGCGCTCTGGGACAGGATCTCGCGCGAGGCCGAGGCGCGCGGACTCGCCCTGCCCTCGCTGCGGCTCATCCTCACCGCGGGAGCCCCCGTGCCTCCGGGGCTCGTGGCCAGGCTCGCGCGCGTCGCGCCGAACGCGACCGTCCACACGCCCTACGGCGCCACGGAATGCCTGCCCGTCTCGACGATCACGGGACGGGAGATCCTCGGGGAAACCGGCTCCGAGGCGCGCCGGGGCCGCGGGACCTGCGTGGGGCGCCCCGTCGCCGGCGTCGAGATCCGGATTGTGCGGGAGCGGGACGGCGCCCTGGCCAACCTGGCCGAGGCAACACCCTGCGCCCCGGGCGAGGTCGGCGAGGTGCTGGCGACCGGACCGACCGTCACCCGCGAGTACGACCGGCTGCCGGAGGCGACGCGGCTGGCCAAGTGCGCCGATGACACGGGGCGGACCTGGCATCGCATGGGCGACCTCGGCGCGCTCGACGCGCGAGGCCGGCTATGGTTCCACGGGCGCCGGGCCGAGGCGCTCTCCACCGCGCAGGGCCGCCTGACCACCGAGGCGGTCGAGCCGGCGTTCGCCGACCACCCGTCCGTCGCGCGCTGCGCCCTGGTTGGCATCGGGCCGGCGGGGCGCCAGGAGGCGGCGCTGGTGGTCGAGCCGCGCGCGCTCCCCCGACCCGGCGTCGAGGCGCGGAACCTCGCCGCGGAGCTCAGGCACCACGCGGCCGGAAACCCGCTGACCCTTCGGGTGCGCTGGGTCGTCTTCCAACGGGGCCTGCCCGTGGACGCGCGCCACAACGCCAAGGTCCATCGGCTCAAGCTGGCCGCCCACTGGTCCGCCCGCGCGCCCGTGCGCGAGGGGGATGTCGACGCGAGGGGACGCTGGCCGCGATGAGCGCGCCGCTCGTCCTCGTCACCGGCGGCGGCGGCTTCCTCGGCCGCGCCATCGTCGACCGCTGCCTCGCCCGCGGCTGGCGGGTGCGGGCCACCGGGAGGACGCCCCAGCCCGGACTGGTCGCAGGCGGGGTCGAGTTCGCGGCCGGGGACATCGCCGACCCCGCCCACGCGCGGGAGGTCGTGCGCGGCTGCGCGGCGGTCTTCCATGTCGCGGCCAAGGCGGGCGTCTGGGGTCCTCGCGCCGAGTACTTCCGCTCAAACGTTCTGGGCACCCGCGCCATCGCCGAGGCCTGCGTCGAGGCGGGCGTGCCCGACCTGGTGCACACGAGCACGCCGAGCGTCGTGCACACCGGCGCGCCCCATGCCGGAGCCGACGAGTCGCTGCCCCTCGGCGAGGACTTCCCCTGCGCCTACGCCGAGACCAAGGCCGTGGCCGAGGACCTCGCCCTGTCGATCCACCGGGCGGGCACGCGCGTGTGCGCCCTCCGGCCCCACCTCATCTGGGGGCCGGGAGACCCGCACATCCTGCCGCGCCTGCTCGCCCGCGCCCGCGCGGGCAGGCTGGCCATCGTCGGCGACGGCCTGAACCGGGTGGATGTGACGCATGTCGACACCGCGGCCGACGCGCATCTCGGCGCGCTCGACGCGCTGCGGGCGGGGCGGGCCAACGGCAGGGCCTACTTCCTCTCCCAGGGCGAGCCCGTGCGGCTGTGGGAGTTCATCAACCGCTTCCTGCGGAGGGCGGGCGCGCCGGAGGTCAGGCGACGGGTGCCGCTGGGCGTCGCCTGGGCGGCCGGAGCCGCGCTGGAGGCGACCTGGGCGGCGCTGCGCCTTTCGGGGGAGCCGCCGATGACCCGCTTCGTGGCCACCCAGCTCGGCACCGACCACTGGTTCGACGTCGGGGCCGCCCGGCGCGACCTCGGGCTGAGGCCGGCGGTCGACACCTGGGAGGCCCTGGACCGGGTGGCGGCCTCGTTCCGGGACCGCTGAGGGACCGGACTCAGACCGTGGCCAGGATCCGCCTCTGGATCTCGGCGACCGGCATCCGGTTGAGCTCCTCGGGCGCGACGCGGTTGGGGATGACGTCGGGAAGGCGCTGGAGCCGCTCGGAGAGGACGAGGTTGCGGTTGGCCGCCACGTCGTCGACCCGGTCGATGGGCGTGAAGCGGGGAGCGGCGACGAGCACGCGCGCGTCGCGGCGGACGAGCTCGAGGATGCCGGCGACGGAGTCGCCGAAGTGGTCGAGCTCGGCCTTGGTGTAGGACTCGGTGGGCTCGATCATCAGGCCGAAGGTCTCGGGGAAGGCGACGGTCGGGGCGTGGTAGCCGAAGTCGAGGAAGAGCTTGCCGATGCGGCCGATGGCGGCGGAGCGGGGGATGCCGGCGGCCTCGATGCGGCGGAAATCCTCGTCGGACAAGGTGAGGATGAACTCGTGCATGCGGGGGATGTCCGCCGCCGCGGCGGGCAGCGACGGGTAGGTCTGGCGGAGGCGCTGGAAGAGGTAGCGGGCGGCGAGGACGGAGACCGCGGACATGCGCCGGACGCCCTCGCGGCCGAGGCGGCGGAGGTAGGTGAGGACCCGGACCTTGTGGGCGAAGTTGCCCCAGTGGCGATGGAAGCGGCCGATGCTCCTGGCGGCCCGGAAGGTGACGAGGCGGTCGCCCTCCCGGCGCACCTGGACGCCGGGAATGAAGTCGAGCAGGCGGGCGGAGACGCCGACCATGCCGTCGCCGGGGCCGCCGCCGCCGTGGGGCACGGTCCAGGTCTTGTGCAGGTTGTTGTGGACGGCGTCGACGCCCAGCTTGTCCAGGTCGAGCCAGCCGGCGATGGCGTTCATGTTGGCGCCGTCCATGTAGACGAGGCCGCCCGCGGCGTGGACCTTCTCGGCCATGAGGCGGAAGTTGGTCTCGAAGATGCCCGAGGTGTTGGGGTTGGTGCACATCACGCCGCAGACGCGGGGGCCGAGCTCGGCGAGGCAGCGGTCGAGGTCCTCGAGGTCGACCTCGCCGCTGGGCGAGGCCTTGAGGACGACGATGCCGTGGCGCCTGCCGTCGACCACGCGGGTCTCGAAGCCGGCGGTGGCGGCGGTGGCGAAGTTGGTGCCGTGGGCGCTGTTGGGGATGAGGAGGACGTCGCGGCCGTGGTCGCCGCGGGCGCGGTGGTAGGCCTGGAACATCTTGATGCCGACGAGCTCGCCCTGGGCGCCGGCCACGACCTGGGTGACGACGCCGGGCAGGCCGGTGATGGCCTTGAACCACTCCTGGTGCTGCCAAAGGACCTCGAGCGCGCCCTGGGAATCCTCGGCCGGGGCCTGGGGATGGAGGTCGGTGAAGCCGGGGAGCGAGGCGGCCCAGTCGTTGAGGTACGGGTTGTACTTCATCGTGCACGAGCCGAGCGGGAAGCAGCCGGTGTCGGGCGAGACGTTCTGCCGGCCAAGGCGCGTGTAGAAGTCGCGCAGTTCGGCGGCGGGGAAGGTGGGCAGGCCCACGGCGCCCTGGCGGAGGAGGCGGGCGGGAACCTCGGCGACGGCGGCCTCGCCCTTGGCCGGGCCGAGGAGCGACTCCATGAAGGCGACCAGGCGGTCGGTGTCGGCGTCGGACTGGAGGTCGGAGAACGAGACCTTGAGCAGGTGACAGCCGCAGGGGGTGCGGCCGGTGATGTCGACCCCGACATGCAGCCCGGCCTCGCACCCCTTGGCGATGACCTCGGCGGCGGGAATGGGCAGGATGAGGCTGAACTCGTTCCAGAAGGGCTGGTCGGCGTGGCAGATCCGGGCGCCGGGGAGGGCGCCGAGCCGGCGCGCCGCGCGCGCGGCCTGGCGCCGGCCGGCCTGGGCGGAGGCGGCCATCCCGGCCTCGCCGCGCTCGAGGACGGCGGCGCCGGCGAGGGTGGCGACGAAGGCCTGGTTGGAGCAGATGTTGGACGTGGCCTTGTCGCGCCGGATATGCTGCTCGCGGGTGGAGAGCACCATGACGAGGCAGTCGCGGCCGGCGCTGTCCTTGGCCTTGCCCACGTAGCGGCCGGGGGTGGCGCGGACGTCGTTGCGGGTCTCCGCGGTGTGTCGGACGGCGAAGAGGCCGAGTCCGGGGCCGCCGAAATTGGCGCCGATCGCGAGGTGCTGGGCCTCGCCGCAGAGGATGTCGGCGCCCTTGCGGCCGTAGGCGGAGGGCGGCTTGAGCGCCCCGGTGGCGAGCAGCATGGGGTCGACGACCGCGATGGAGCGGACGCCGAGGTCGGCCGCGGCGTCGGCCAGGGCGTCGACATCCTCGAGCAGGCCGAGGGCGTTGACCTGGGGGAAGGCGACGGCGGCGAGCCGCTTGCCGAGGGGGGCGGCGGCGGCGCGCACGCCCTCGGGGCTGAGGCGCCCGGTGGCGGCGTCGGGCGCGACCAGCTCGACGCGGACCTTGGTGTCGGCCACGTGGGTGCGGAGCACCTCGAGGTCGCCGGGGAACAGGTTGGCGGCGACCAGGACGGTGTCGGCCTCGGCGTCGGCCAGGCGCAGCGCGCAGCAGATGGCCTCGAAGAGGGCGGTCGAGCGGTCGTAGAGGGAGGAGTTGATGGCCTCGAAGCCGGTCAGCTGGCTGAGGACGCACTGGTAGATCCAGTGGGTGGCGAGGGTGCCCTGGGAGCGCTCCGGCTGGTAGGGGGTGTAGGAGGTGGTGAGATTCCGGATGCCGCAGACGAAGGGCACGATCGACTGCGTGCGGTAGACCTGGAGGCCGTCGCCGAGGAAGGGGATGCGGACCTGGTTGCGCCGGGAGAGGGCCTCCATGGCGTCGGCCAGCTCGTGGTAGCCGAGCTCCTCGGGGAGGGGGAGCTCGCCGCCGAACTTCACGTCGTCCTCGATATGGGAGTAGAGATCGCGGAAATCGCGGGCCGAGACCGCGGCGAGCATCTCGGCGATGTCCCTGTCGGACGCCGGGATGTAGTGCCGGGCGAGCTCGCGCTTCAGCTGGGAGGGGTCGTAGGGAAGCTTGGCCATGTAAGACTAAGGGCATTTGTGCTTTTGATTCGACACCCCGCAACCGCCGCCCCCGGCCGAAGGGGGGTATTAGGACGTTTTCAAGGGGGATTAGGGGATGGAATGGCTCCGGGACCCTTTGGCGCTTCCGAGACGGGGGAACGGCTGCTCAAATGGGCCGATGACCAAGACCGAGCGCGCCGAGCATGTCAGCCGGACCCTCGCCCGGCTTTACCCGAGGACGCCGGTGCCGCTGGACCACACGGACGCCTTCACGCTGCTGGTGGCGGTTGTCCTCTCGGCCCAGTGCACGGACAAGAAGGTGAACGAGGTGACGCCCGCCCTGTTCAAGGCGGCGGGCGACCCTCGGCGCATGGCGGCGCTGACGCCGGGGCAGGTGCTGGCCATCATCAAGCCCCTCGGGTTGGCGCCGCAGAAATCGCGGGCGCTGGTCGGCCTGTCCCGGCTGCTGCTGGAGCGGCATGGCGGCGAGGTGCCGCGGACCTTCGCCGAGCTGGAGGAACTGCCCGGGGTCGGCCACAAGACGGCCTCCGTGGTGATGGCCCAGGCCTTCGGCGTGCCGGCGTTCCCGGTCGACACGCACATCCACCGCCTGGCCCGGCGCTGGCGGCTGAGCCCGGGCAAGTCGGTCGAGCAGGTGGAGCGCGACCTCAAGCGCCTGTTCCCGGAGTCGGCGTGGAACCGGCTCCACCTCCGCATCATCTTCTACGGGCGGGAGCACTGCACGGCGCGCGGGTGCGACGGGCGGACGTGCGGGATCTGCTCGGCGCTCAACGGGCCAGCAAGGCCTCGTGGCGGCGCCTGAACTCGTCGGTCCACGGGGCGGGCTGGTGCGTGGCGGCGTCCATGCGGCAGACGGTGCGCGAGCCGACGCAATGGAGCACCTTGCCGTCGGCCGAGCGGAACTCGAAGGCGACGGTGAGCCCGGCGGCGCGGACGCGGGTGACGCGCAGGAGGACGTCGATCTCGCATTCCGGCACGACGGGCGCGTGGTAGCGGAGCTCGAGGTCGCGCACGACGACGTAGACGTCGGGGGCCACCTTGGGGTCGAGGGTGTCGACGCCCATGGTCTCGACGAAGAAGGTCTTCTGGGCGCGCTCCATCAGGAGCACATAGTGCGAGTGGTGGAGGATGCCGAGCGCGTCGGTCTGGTCGAACCAGGTCTTGGTCCGGAAGCGGAAGGAGCCGTCGGGCTGGAGGGGCATGGTCGCAAATGGATGAAGCCGGGGCGTGTTCCCCGCGGCAAGGTTGAACGGGCCCGCCGGGCGCGCGCGGGAGCCGGCCATGGGATCCCGCCCGATCCGGCCGCGCCGGAGATTCACGGGAATGTCACGCGGACGCACCCTTGGCGCCATCGCGGGATGAAAGGATGGTCCCATCCATGCAGCGGCACGAACAGGAGGCCCTCACCCTGCGGTCGGTCGCCGGCCCGGCGGCCCCCGCCCTGGACAAGGTGCTCGGGCTCACCCGACTGACGGAGGTCCTGCGCTCCGTCGGGACCGGACGAGCCGACTTCGTGACGGCGGTGCTCGCCGAGCTGGGCATCGCCGCCGCCTGGACCGACCGCGACCTGGCGCGCGTGCCGACGGAAGGCCCCCTGCTCGTCCTCTCGAACCACCCCCACGGCGGCGCGGACGGCCTGGTCGCCCTCGACCTGCTGCTGCGGGCCCGCCCGGACGCGCGCGTGCTCGGCAACCGGCTGCTCGGCCGGATCGCCGGCATGCGCCCCTGGCTGATCGAGGTCGACCCCCTGCGCCCCGGCGACGCCGGCGCGAACCTCGGCGGCCTGCGCCGCTCGCTCGAGCACCTCCGGCGGGGAGGGTGCCTGCTCGCCTTCCCCGCGGGCGAGGTGGCCTCGCTGCGCCTGGGCGACCTGCGGGTGCGGGACCCGCGCTGGTCGGCCCACGTGGTGCGGCTGGCGCGCGCGAGCGGGGCGCGCATCCTCCCGCTGCACATCGGCGGGCGCAACGGCGGCGTCTTCCAGGCGGCGGGACTGATTCATCCGCGCCTGCGCACCGCCCTGCTGACGCGCGAGATGCTGGCGCTCCGGGGCAAGACGCTGCGCGTGCGAGCGGGAGCGGCGATGGAGCCGGAGGCGCTGGCGAAGCTGCCGGACGACGACGACGCCGCGAAGGCCCTGCGCCTGCGCAGCGAGCTGCTTCCCCACCGCCCCGAGGAAACCGCCAAGGCCCGCCCGGCCGCCAGGGACCTCGCGCCCCTGGCGCGCGAGACCGCCTCGTCGCTCCTGAGGGCGGAGCTGGAAAGCCTCCCCCCGGAGTGCCACCTGGCCAGCCAGGGAACGTTCCGCGTGTTCTGCTTCCGGGGCGAGGACCTGCCCCACTGCATGCGGGAAATCGGCCGGCTGAGGGAGGTCACCTTCCGCGCCGTCTCCGAGGGATCCGGCCTGGCGGCCGACCTCGACGCCTTCGACGGCTGGTATGAGCAGCTGGTGGCGTGGGACGACGCCGCGGGATGCCTCGTCGGCGGCTACCGCGTCGGGGCGACGGACCGCATCCTCCCCGCCCGGGGCAAGCGCGGCCTCTACACCTCCACCCTCTTCGACTTCCGCACGGACTTCTTCCGGAGGCTCGACCCCGCCCTCGAGCTGGGGCGCTCCTTCATCCGTCCGGAATACCAGCGCAAGGCGGGGACGCTCCCGCTGCTCTGGCGCGGCATCGGGCGCTACGTCGCCCGCAACCCGCGCTACAACCAGCTGTTCGGGCCGGTCAGCATCAACCCGGAATACAGCCCCGCCTCGCGCGAGCTGATGCTCGCCTGGCTCCGCCACAACCGGGGCGCGAGCGACCTCGAGGGCCTCGTGCGGGCGAAGAACCCGCCCCGGCAGATGAGCCTGGACAATGCCACGGTGGACCTGCTTCGCGAGTGCGCCTATGATTTCGAGCACATGTCGGGCCTGGTCAGCGAGCTGGAGGAGGACGGCAAGGCGGTGCCGGTGCTGCTCAAGCATTACCTCAAGCTCAACGGCAGGCTGATCGGATTCAACGTGGACCCCTCCTTCGGCGGCTGCCTCGACGGCCTGATCGTGGTGGACCTGACCCGCGCGGATCGCCGGCTGCTCGACGCCTACCTCGGCCCGGAGGGCGCGGCGGCGTTTCTCGCGCACCACGACGCCTGAGCGCCCCCGCGTCGGCGCGCCCGGGGGCCGCTCGGGCGGGACGCCTCAGGATTCACCCGGCGGACCCGATGGCCCCGCGCGCCGAAGGGCGAGAAGGCCGGCGATGAAGAGGAGGCCGAAGGACGCGAAGCCCCAGCGCTCGGCCGAGGTCGGATCGGCCGGGTCGGCCAGCGCCCAGCCGACAAGGGCGCCGAGAAGGGGGCCGAGGAAGGACGCGAAGCGCCCGATCATCCCGTAGAAGCCGAAGTAGGCGGTCTCGCGCCCGGCGGGCACGAGCGAGGCGAAGTGCGAGCGGCTGAGGGCCTGGACGCCGCCTTGCACGAGCCCGACCAGCCCGGCGAGGAGCCAGACGCCGGGGAAGGCAAGCCCGAGCACCTCGAGATCGCCCGGCTTGAGCAGGAAGGCGCCCCAGAGCGAGATGCCAAGGTAGGCGACGAGGCCAACCTGGATCAGGCGGGTCGCGCCGAAGCGCTGGCCGAGCCAGCCGAAGGCCAGGGCGGCGGGCACGCCGACGAGCTGGACGACCAGGAAGGCCTTGATGAGGTCGTCCAGGCCGTAGCCAAGCACGATGCCGAGGTGGGTGGCGGTGGTCTTCACGGCATGGACGCCGTCGATGTAGAGCACGAAGCCGACGAGAAACCAGCGGACGCGGCCGTCGGCCCAGAGCTCGCGGGCGGTGGCGAGGGTGGCGGACCAGGTCTCGCCGAAGGCCGGCCTCGGCGAGGCCGGGACGTCGCCGCCCCGGAGAAGGAGGGGCGCGGCGAAGACCAGCCACCAAGCTGCGGCGGCGGCGAAGATGGGCGAGATGCCGTCCTTGAGGACGCCCAGCGCGAGCGCGACAAGGATAAGGATGCCGGCGATGAAGCCGGCGGAGAAGGAGAGGCCGCTGAGCAAGTGTCGGCGCCCCGGCGGCGCGCAGTCGACAAGCATCGAGTCGTAGAAGGTGGCGCCGACGTAGAAGCAGGCGGCGGCGCCGATGTAGAGCAGGGTGGCCCCCAGCCAGCCGTCGGTCGGCAGCCAGGCCATGGCGGCGGTCATCGCCGCGCCGCCGAGGACGGCCAGCCGGAGGCCGTTGGCCCGGAAGCGGGCGGAGGAGGCGAGCTGGCCGAGAAAGGGCGCGAGGAAGAAGACAAGGAGGCAGGGAACGGCCTGGGTGACCTTGTAGGCCGTCGACTCGGCGGCGGGATCCAGGCCGGCCGCCCAGGTGTCCTTGAACATCTGGGGGAACACCAAGGCGAGCACCACCATGGCGAAGGAGGTGTGGGCGAAGTCGTAGAGGACCCAGCGGGTGGCGTCGCCCCAGCGCCAGGGAGCGGACGGGGACGGGACAGCCATGGGCCAAGCCAAACCGCCCCGCCCCTCGCCGCAAGCCTAAGGGGTCAGGCCGCACGTGCGGGCACGGGGCGCACGTGCGGCCTGACCCCTTCAGAGACGGCGGAGAAGGTCGATGGCGGTGTCGGCCTTGTTGACGATGTAGAGGTGGACGCCCGGGGCGCCCATGGCGAGGAGGCCCTTGATCTGGGCGTGGGCCCAGTCGAGGCCGACCCGGAGCTGGGCGGACTCGCCGTCGCCGCAGGCCTCGAGCCGGGCCTCGAGCTCGCGGGGAAGTCGCGCCTTGCTCAGGGCGCAGAAATTGCGGACCTGCTTGAGCGAGCGGACGGGGAGGATGCCGGGGAGGATGGGGACGTCGACGCCGGCCGCGCGCGCCCGGGCCACGTAGGCGAGATAGTCGTCGTTGTCGAAGAAGAGCTGGGTGGTGACGAAATCGGCGCCGGCCCGGACCTTCTGGGCGAGGAAACGCAGATCCGAGGCCGCGTCGGGCGAGTCCGGATGGCCCTCCGGGAAACCGGCCACGCCGACAGCCAGGCGCTCGCCCCCGCGGGCGCGGGCGAGGCGCACCAGGTCCTCGGCGTGGAGCAGGCCGTCGGGGTGGGGACGGAAGGCGGTCTCGCCCTTGGGCGGGTCGCCGCGCAGCGCGAGCAAGCCGGCGAAGCCGGCGCCGACATAGGCGTCGACCAAGCCCTCCAGCTCGGCGCGGGAATGTCCCACGCAGGTCAGGTGCCCGATCACGCCGTAGCCCAGGGCCACCAGCTCCTTGCCGGCGGCGAGGGTCGTGCCGCGGGTGGCGCCGCCGGCGCCGTAGGTGATGGAGGCGTAGTCGATGCCGAGGGGACGGAGCTTGGCGGCCTCGGCCAACATGGCGGCGACGGCCTCGGGCGTCTTGGGCGGGAAGAACTCCACCGAGACCACGGGGGCCGGGGCGCGGAGGCGGGCGAGGAAGCCAGCGGAGTTCATTGAATAAATCAACGTATCAAGATGAGTTGATGCAAGAATAAATAGGGGCACAGGGGCTCGGGGCACAGGGGCACGGGAAGAGGCAAGGGAGCAAGGGAAGGCGGAGGAGTCGGAGAGGAAATGCTCCTCTTATTCCCGAGCCTCTGTGCCCCTGTGCCGCCGCGCCACTGTTTCCAGGCGCCCGCCTCGCGGGCGCTCACATCCGCTCGAGCGGCTCGATGCCGAGGAGGCGGAGGCCGGACTCCAGGAGGGCGGAGGTGCGGGCGCAGAGGGCGAGGCGGCGGGCCCGGACGGCGGGTTCGTCGACCAGCACCTTGTTGTCGGCGTAAAACGAGCTGTAAGCGCCGGCGAGGTCGTGGAGGTAGGTGCAGAGAATGTGCGGGAGGAGGCCGGAGCAGGCCTCGTCGAGGGCGGCGGAGAAACCGAGCAACTTGCGGGCGAGTGCGATCTCGCCGGGTGTCTCGGGCGGCGTGGCCCCGGCTTCGCCCTGCCCGGGCCGGAGGCCGGCGTTGCGGAAGACGGAGCGGACGCGGACGGCCTGGTAGAGGAGGTAGGGGGCGGTGTTGCCCTCGAAGGCCAGCATCTTGTCCCACGAGAACCGGTAGTCCATGGTGCGGCTGGGCACGAGGTCGGCGTAGCGGAGGGCGGCGACGCCGATGCGGGGGGCGATGAGGTCGCGGCGCTCGGCCTCCGGGAGGTCGGGGCTCTTCTCGGTGACCTTGTCGAAGGCCTTGGCGGTGGCCTCGTCGATGAGCGACTGGAGCCGGACGGGGTCGCCGGACTTCGTCTTGATGGCCTTGCCGTCCTCGCCGAGGATGGTGCCGAACCAGACGTGGCGGAGCCGCGGGAGGGGGCGGCCGGTGGCCTTGAACCACTTGGCGGCGGTGAGGAAGAGCTGCTGGAAGTGGTCCTGCTGGCGGCCGTCGGTGACGTAGACGATCTCCTCGGCGCCAAGCTGCTCGACGCGGTGGAGGATCGTGGCGAGGTCGGTCGAGGCGTAGTTGGAGGAGCCGTCCTTCTTGCGGACGATGAAGGGCAGCTTGGTCTCGGCGTGGCGGGAGTAGCGCGGGGTGTCGTCGTGCCAGACGACGAGGGCGCCGTCGCTGACCTCGGCGAGGCCGTGCTCGGCCAGCTCGCGGTAGACGCGGTCGACCTTGTCGCGGTAGAAGGACTCGCCGAGGATGAGGTCGGTCCGGAGGCCGAACTGGTCGTAGATGCGCTGGCAGGCGGCGTTGGAGACGGCCACGCTGCGCTCCCAGAGGGCGGTGTTGCCGGGGTCGCCGGACTGCAGCTGGGCGAGCTCGGCGCGGGCGGCCTCGAGCGCGGCGGGGTCGGCCTTGGCCAGGGCGCTGCCCTCCTTGTAAAGGGCCTCGAGGTCCTCGAGCGCGGTGGGGCTGGCGACGTCGAGGACGAAGCCCCGGCGCTTGATGGCGAGGATGAGGATGCCGAAGTTGGTGCCCCAGTCGCCGATGTGGTTGTCGCGCGTGAGCCGCGCGCCGCAGAACTCGAGGAGGCGGGCGACGGCCTCGCCGATGACAATCGGGCGGAGGTGGCCGACATGCATCTGCTTGGCGGTGTTGGGCGAGGGGTAGTCGATCACCACCTTGCGGCCGCCGAGGAGGGCGGAGGCGCCCTTGCGCCAGGCCTCGGCGTCGGGGTAGGCGGCGACCCACGCGGCGAGGGCGGCGGGAGCGAGGCGGAAGTTGAGGAAGCCGGGGCCGGCTACCTCGGCCTCGAGACCGGCCTTGGCGAGGGTGCCCTCGGCCTGCAGGGCGGCGAGGAGCTGGCCGGCAAGGTCGCGGGGATTCGCCTTGGCGGCCTTGGCGGCGGCGAGGACGCCGTTGGCCTGGAAGTCGCCGTGGCGGAGGTCGGTGGCGGGACGGACCTGGGGATCGAAGGCGGCGCCGAGGGCGGGGAGGTCGGCGGCGACGCGCCTCACGAGGGCGTCGAGCTCGCGGGCCGGGTTGAACCAAGGCTGCATGGCAGGGGGTTAAGGGGAAACGAGCCGGGGGGAAAGGCAGAAGGTGAGCGCCCTCGACCCGGGGCGGGGATCGTCCATTTTATCCTTTAAGCGGCGGATTCCCGCGGCTTCCTGCTACTCACCGAACCCCTTGGTCTCCGCCTATCTCCATATCCCCTTCTGCGCCTCCAGCTGCGATTTCTGCGCCTTTCACCAGGACCAGCCCGAGCGCGGCAAGATCGACCTCTTCCTGGGGGCGATCGAGACGGAGATGAGGCGGCGTCCCGCGGGCGCGCCGATTTCAACCGCCTTCTGGGGAGGGGGCACGCCGGGGTTGCTGCCCGCCGAGGACCTGCTGCGCCTGGGCAAGGCGATGGTCGGGTCGCTGGGCAAGCCGGAGGAATGGACGGTGGAGCTCGCCCCGTCGTCGGTGCGCGCCGACAAGCTGGCGGCGCTGCGGGAGGCCGGGGTGACCCGGGTCTCGATGGGCGTGCAGAGCTTCGACCCGGCGACGCTCGAGGCGCTGGGGAGGCGCCACTCCGTCAGGCAAATCCGCGAGGCCTGGGAGCGGGTGCGCGCGGCGGGCTTCGCGAGCGTCAACCTCGACCTGATCTTCGCCGTGCCGGGCCAGGACGAGGCGCGGTGGGAGGCGGACCTGCGCGAGGCGATCCGCCTGGGGCCGGACCACCTGTCGACCTATTGCCTGACCTTCGAGGAGGACACGGCGATGTTCGTGAAGCTGTCGCAGGGCAAGGTCCGCATCGACCGCGACCTGGAGTCGCGGCTCTACCGCCGGACCTGGCGCTTGCTCGCCGAGGCCGGCTACGCGCAGTACGAGGTGTCGAACTTCGCCCGCCCGGGCCACGCCTGCCGGCACAACCTGGCCACCTGGGAGATGCGGGAGTGGGTCGGGTACGGGCCCTCGGCGGCTTCCCAGCACGGGGGGCGGCGGTGGGCCAACGTGGCCGACACCGCGCGCTGGGCCGAGGGTGTCGCCGCGGGCAAGCCGGCCATCGAGCAGGTGGTCGGGCTCTCCCCTTCCCTGCTCCTCTGCGACGCGCTCGTGTTCGGGTTGCGCATGAACCGCGGCGTCGAGCCGGAGTCGCTGGCCAGGCGCTTCGGCGCGGAGCTGCCGGGCGGATTCGCCGCCCTGGCCGGGCAGCTTGCCGAGGAGGGGTTGGCCTCGTGGGCGGGCGGCCGCCTCGCGCTGACCGACGAGGGGAGGCTGCTGGCCGACGCCGTGGGCCTCGAGGTGATGGGGCTGGCCGAGGCAGGCGCCGCCTAGGCGTTGCGAAGGACCACGACGCCGACCACCGCCACGGCCCCTCCGAGCCAGACGCGCCAGCCGGGTCGGCGCCCCTCGACCGCCCACTGCATCGGGAGCGCGAGCAACGGGGTGATGGCGACCACGCTGAGCACGATGGCCGAGGGAAGGTCGACCAAGGCCTGCTGGTAGCAGGCGACCCCGACGGCGGGTCCGGCCAAGCCGTTCATGAGCATCCAGGCCGGGGCGCGCGAGCCCGCGTAGGGGCGGGTGATTCCGGCGGCGAGCCCGCCGGAGTCGCGGGCATGCCAAAGGGCGAAGGCCAGGACGATGGGCACGCCGCCGAGCAGGCGCATGAACCCTTGGCTGATGCCATCGGGAACGGGCGAGCCGGCGGCGAGGCAGGCGGCCTTGGCCAGGGGGGTGCTGACCGCGCCGCAGGCTTGGCCGAGCGCGGCCACGACGGCGAGGGCGACGCCCAGCCGGCGGCCGGCGGGCTCGCCCTCGGGCGGGGCCCCGAGCGCGAGGGCGACGCCGCCCAGGATGATGGCCGAGGCGGAGGCCTGGGCCCAGGAGAGCGTGGTGCCGAGCGCGAGGTACTCGATGACGAGCGCGAACGGGGCGGCCAGGCATTGCATCAGGAGGATGGTGAGCCCGGGGCCGATGCGCGGGAGGGCGCGGAAGAGCGCGATGTCGCCGACCCCGAGGCCGAGGGCGCCGCTGAGCACCAGCCACTGCCAACCCGGCGAGACCGGCTGCCGGCCGCTCATGAGCACCCAGAGCCCCATCGCGAGGAGGGCGATGAGGATGCGTCCGAGGTTGGCGAGGTCGGCGCCGTGGTGACGCGCGCTCTGCCGGGCGCAGGTCACGGACCATGCGAACAGCAGGGCGGTGAGCAGGGCGTAGGCCACGGCTCAGCGGGGACGGTTGGCCGGAAGCTCGCCGGGCAGGGCCACGTGAAAGGCCGCGACCATCCAGCAGAGCATCGCGGGATAGAGGAGGACGACGAAGGCGAGGCTGCCGAGGATGCCGAGGGTGACGCCCGCCGCGACGGAGAGGGACTTGCGGACCACGAGGAGGCCGACCGGGACGAGCACGACGAGGATCGAGGCGACGTAGCCGATGGAGGTGGTGCCGGTGTAGTAGCCGTCGGACTTCGAAAGGTCCATGCCGCAGCCCGAGCAGGCCGGGCGGAGCCGGAACCAGGAGGCGAGGAGGCCGCGCGCGCCGCAGTTGGGGCAGCGGCAGGCCAGCCCGCGCAGGAGGATGTCGCGTCGCGAGACCGTCATGGCGGCTAGGCAACCGCCCGCCCGCCCCCGGGGCAAGCGGTCATTGCGGCGACCCTCAGCGCGGGAACGTGCAGCCGCTCACCGGCTCCGCGGGCACGCCCTCGGTCGGGAGGGCCCGGGGCGCCGCGCCGGAGGCGAGGGCGAGCGCCGCGGCGATGTCGCCCAGGAGCGCGGCGGAGTGACCCTGCCAGCGCCGGAGCTCCCTGCCGTCGGGACCGAGCAGGACGCTGGTCAGGCCGCGCTCGACGCCCGCGCGCCGGATGAGGTTGCGGTCGGGATCAGCCACGGCCTCGAAGCCCATCCCCGCGGCGTCCTGCCACCGGGCCGCGCCGGCGGCGTCGAGGTCGATGACGAGCACGAAGCGGGCCCGGTCGCCGAGGAGGCGCCGCAGCCGGTCGACCTGGGGGGCGGCCCGGACGCAGCAGCCGCACTCGGCGTTGGCGAAATGAACCAGGGTCGCCCGGCCGTCGGGACGGACGAGCGGCTCGGCGGCGGCCGGGGCGGCGAGGGCGAGGACGAGGGCGACCAGGGCTCGCATGGGGCGTCAGTCCTTGGCGGAATGGACGTGCAGGGTCTGCGTGGGGAAGGCGAAGGCGATGCCCTCGCGGGCGAAGGCCTCGTAGAGGGCGAGGTTGACGCCGTGCTGGGTGGCGAAGAAGCAGGCGGGATCCGGGTCCCTCACGAGGTAGACCAGCTCGAAGTCGAGGCTGGAAGGGCCGTAGGCGCGGAAATGGCAGCGCTCGAAGGCGGCCTTGGGCTGGGTCTCGACGGCGCGGCGGGCGAGCTCGGGGATGGCCCGGAGCTTGTCGGCGGGCGTGCCGTAGGTGACGCCGAGGAGCTGGGTGGCGCGGCGGTCCTCCAGGCGCCGGAAATTGTGGATGCGCGAGGAGGTGAGGTTGGTGTTGGAGATGACGAGCTCCTCGCCGGTCACGCTGCGGATGCGGGTGGTCTTGATGCCGATCTGCTCGACCACGCCGCGCTTGTCGTCGATCTGGATGTTGTCCCCGACCTCGAAGGGCCGGTCGAAGAAGATGACGAAGTAGTTGAAGAGGTCGCCGAGGATGTTCTGCGCGGCGAGGGCGATGGCGATGCCCCCGATGCCGAGGCCGGTCACGACCGCGGTGATGTCGTACCCGAGGTTGCCGAGGACGAAGACGGCCCCCAGGACCCAGAGGGCGCCGCCGATGACGACCATCATGCCCTTGAGCTGGCCCATCCGCTCGCGTCCGTTCGGCCGCCTGAGCAGCTGCTGCTCGAGGCTGTGCCGGATGGCGGCGAGGGCCAGGCGGACGGTGTAGAAAACGAGGTAGACCGAGGAGACGGCGTGGAGCGCCTTCCCGAGCCGCTCCGAGAGGGCGAGGCTGTTGAGGGCGACGTAGAAGGCGCCGTAGTTGAGGACCGGCATGACCGCGCTCTCGACGGCGCGGATGAGGAAGTCGTCGAGCGTCGTCTCCGTCACCTGGGCCAGCCGCCGGAGGCGGAGGAGGACCACGGCCCGGAAGACCTTGAGGGCGGCCCAGAGCAGGACGAAGAGGCCGAGGGCCCACAGGTAGGAGCGCAGGCTGTTGCCGAGGTAAACCCGCTGGAGAAGGTCGCTTTCCATCCTTCCCTGCTAGCAAGGGGAGCGGCTGACCGCAAGCCCCGCGGCGCGCCTCACCGGCGCCGCCGGCTCCGGCGGGCGGCGCTCTCGGCGGCCTCAAGCACGTCCTCGGCGGCGCCGATCACGGCGAGGAGCAGGGGCTCGGCCCTGCCCGGATGCGCGGCGGCCTGCGCCCGGCGCAGCGCGAGGCCGACCTGCCCGAAGATGAGGGACTTGTTGTCCGCGCTCAGGTAAGGCCGAAGCGCGTCGCGGACGAAGAAGAGGGCCCAGCCGACCTCGGCGGCGTGGCGCGAGAAGACAACCATCTGGTGCTGCTCGAAGGCGTCCGGGCGCTCATGCGACTCGTTGGGCACGACCTGGAGGTCGGCCGACTGCCAGTAGGGCTGCGACTCCTGGTCGGGATGCCGCAGACCCTCGGTCGCGGCGTCCTCCGCGAGGAGACGAAGCAGGCCCAGCGCCTCCTTGGCGTTCTGGTAGCGGGAAAGGGTCGCCATGTCCGTGGGGACGGCGGGTCAGCCCGGGGTGCCTTTGGGAAAACTCCCCGAGCCCACCCGGCCGATCAGGCGGCCGAGGCGACCGAGGTTGAGTCGGTCGGGCGGGAGAGGGAGGGTTGGGAAGCCTTGTCCTTGGGGCGGTGTCGGGTGTGGCGGTGTCGGCTCGGCGTGGGTCGCGTGGGCATAGTTGAGCCGACGGGGCGAAGCGTGCCGGGGGCGCGCGGGGGTGTCAATCCGCCGCGGATACAATATTATGCCTCGGCTTGTAAGCCCGGCTCGACCCTGCCCCGCCCTGTGTCCAATCTGGGAGCGTCGTCCATGGCGCGCCGCCTGCCCGAGGCCATCCACTTCTCGAAGCGAACCGGCGCCGAGGCCGATTTCCTGTCGCGGCTCGGGGAGGAGCTGGACGACCGGTGGACGGTGCTCCACTCGCTCAACCTCGGCGCGACGGAGAGGACCGGCGAGCTGGAGGCCGACTTCGTCCTGCTGCATCCCCGGGGCCGGATCACGCTTGAGCTCAAGGGCGGGGCGGTGACCTGCGAGGAGGGGCGGTGGTTCTCGCACGGGGGAGGACGCCGCCACCCCATCAAGCCCCCGTTCCGCCAGGCGGCCGTCAACTCGCACGAGATCCAGGAGCACCTGAGGCGGGTGCTGGGCGCGGAATCGCCCGCGGCCAACGCCCCGTTCACGCACGCGGTGGTCTTCCCCTCGTGCGACTTCGACCGCCCGACCATCGAGGCGCCGCGCGAGCGCACCCTCGACCGGCGCGCCCTCTCGCGGCCGCTGGGCGAGGTCATCCCGCCGCTTCTCGACCTCGCGGAGCGGCAGCGGGAGGGGCGGAGGCCCGGCTCGCCCACGCCCCCGCCGCTGGAGCCCGGGCAGATCGCCGCCGTCGTGGCCGCGCTGCGGCCCGACCTTCGCCTCGTGCCCAACCTGAGCCCCGGGGAGTTCGACGCCCACCTCAGCCGGCTCTCGGCCGAGCAGCTGGCGACCTTCGACCTGATGGAAGGCAACGCGCGCCTGAGGGTGACGGGCGGCGCGGGCACCGGCAAGACGCTGCTGGCGCTGGAGGCCTGCCGCCGGGCGGCCGAGGCGGGCGCGGCGCGGGTCGGCTTGGTTTGCTTCAACCGGAATCTCGGGCGACACCTCGCCGCGCAGGTCGAGGCCGCGGGGCTGGCGGGGCGGATCCAGGCGGGCTCGCTCTTCCTGCAGATGGACCGCCTGCTGGGCGAGGCGGCGCTGCCGCCGGGGCTGCCCCATGCGCGCTACGCCGAGCGGGCGAGCCGCGCCGCCGAGGCCGCCGGGAGGCTGCCGGAGGCGGCGAGGTTCGACCTCCTCGTGGTGGACGAGGGGCAGGACCTGCGCGTCACCCCCGACCACCTGCGGCTGCTGGACGGCATGGTGCGCGGCGGATTCGCGGGCGGCCGCTGGCGCTGGTTCGAGGACGCGGGGCAGGCGCTGGTGTTCCTCCCGGAGCCGCCGCCGCCCCACCCCGTCGCCGACCGTGTCCTGCGCGACCTGGAGGCGGCGCCCCTCGCCCACCTCACGCGCAACTGGCGCAACGCCGACCCGGTGGCGCGCGCGTTCGCCAAGGTCGCCGGGCTGCCCCACGGCGACATGGGCTTCGAGGGGCCGGCGGTGACCCTGGCGGTGTCGAGGGACGGCAAGCCGAGGGAATACCTGGAGGCCCTGCTCGAGAAGGTCGTGCTGCCGCGGCATCGCGCGGAGGAGGTGGTGCTGCTCAGCGCGCGCGGCGCGGGCCGCGAGACGTTCGCGGGATCGGCCACGCTGGCGGGATGCCGGGTGGTCCCCTTCGACAGCCTGAGGCCCGCCCAGCCGGGCGAGCTGCGGGTCGACACCGTCGGCCGGTTCAAGGGCATGGAAGCGCACGCCGTGGTGTTGGCCGACCTGGACCGGCTGGAGTCCGAGCGCGAGCGACGGGCGGCCTACGTGGGCATGTCGCGCGCCAAGTACGCCCTCTACATCTTGGCGGGGCCGGAGGCGGCTGACCAGCTGCGCGTGGCGCTGGGCTGAGCCGGCTCAGCGCCGACGTACCCGCAGGACCATGCGACCGGGGACGGGCGCCCCGGGTCCGGGATTGGGCAGGAGGAGGAAGTCGTCGGCCGCCACCAGGCCGCGCTCGGCGCCCTGGAGAATCTCCCAGCCGGCGGCGTTGCGCGGGAGAAAGGCGACGAGGGGGCGCCCGCCGCGCTGCGAGCCGTTGGTGTTTACCGGCTCGAAGGTGCGGGCGCCGGCCGCCGGGGTGACCACCCACTCCCATTCCCCCGGGGCCGCCTCGCGGAGGGTCTCCTCCCAGCGCCGCGGCCCGGGAGCGAGCCGAGCGTCCCACTTGGGGTCGCCGTAGAGCACGGTCTTGTCGCGGTCGAACTCCAGCCCGCGCGCGTCCCCGGGCGGGGCGCGGCCGGCCCTCGCCTCGGCGAGCCGCCAGATGAGCGCATGATGGTTGGCCAGCCAGGCCTCGGAGACGGTGAAGCGCCCGGGCTGCTCGAGGAAATAGTCGAGCATGCCCCAACCGGCGTAGCCGAACCAGGTGGGGACGACATAGCCGACCATCGAGCGGACCCCCGCGGTGGAGAGGTAGGCGAGCGCCATGCAGTCGGGCTCCCCGGGAATGTTGCCCATCAGGCAATTGCCGATGGGAAGGTAGACCTTGGGGTTCGGCGAGCGCACGGGATGCAGCGAGCCGTCGAGGGCCTTGCCGGTCACGACCCCGTCGCGGTGGACGAAGGTGCCGTTGCGGTAGCGGTAACCCGGCTCCCAGTTGTGCTCGGTCGCATGGCCGGAGGTGATCCAAAGGTCGGTCTTGCCCTCGTTGAGCCGCGCGGCGATGTCGGCGGTGGAGTCCCTGGCGCCGTCGGCGCGGCGAGCCTCGCCCCCGGCCGCCTTCGCCCAGCGCTCGCCGGCCTTGAACTCGTCGAACCACCAGCCCTGCTCGGCGCACTCGGCAGCGAAGGCCGTGCCGGCCCCAACGGTGCGGATGACGAGCGGGGCGGGCGCCACGAGCCGAAGGGCGTCGTCGGGCGAGCGGCCGGTGACGATCCCCCATTGGCAGTCGGGATAGGGATCCGCGTCCAGGCCGTTGGCCAGGTCGTGCATCCGGCGGACGGGCTCGGGGCCGAGCTCCGAGGGCCGGGCCACCCAGCAGAGATGGCGCGGCGCGGCCTCGGCCAGGGCGGCGCGGGTCTCGGCGACCGAGGACCCGAAGGGAACGACCTTGGCGCCGTGGGCGGCGACGAGGGCGGCGACGACCCTCTCCCAGGCGGGCTCGGCGAGGGTCGGGCGGGAGACCACGACGGCGTAGCCCCCGGCGCGGAGGAAAGGCGCGGCGAGCAGGAGGGCCAGCAGCAGGCGCATGGGGCATCCTGCCGCGGGCGACGGCGGGCGGAAAGCCCAAACCTCGCCGGCCGGCATCGGCCCCATTTTTATTGAAAACATACACTTAATAAAAATCATGGGGGAGGTGGAGGATCCCGCCCGACATCCCGTGGCCCGCGCCGGCAAGGTCATCGGCCACCACACGCTGGAGGCGGTCAAGCTGGGCCTCGCGACATCCCGCCTTCTCCCCGGCGACCATATCTGGGCGGCGGGCGAGGGGCGGTGGATCACCCTGGCCGAGCTGGGTCGGCTGCACCCGGGCCTCCTGCCGGGCGCCGCCGGGACCCCGGCGGCGAGGGGCGGCGGCTTCTGGCCGGGGGTGGGAGGATTTCTGGGCAAGGCCGTCGGCGGGGTGGCGACGCTGTTCACCTACCTGATCGTCATCTCGGTCGGCCTGTTCATCGGCATGCTGGCGCAAAGCGGCGGCAGGAACCCGAACCGCCAGGGGGACAACGACCCGCTGCGGGATCCGCACGCGGGCCGACGCGACCCGGACTTCGACGAGCGGGACGCCTGAGGTCGGGCGTTGCCTGCGCGCCGCCCCGCCCCATGGTGACGGCATGAGCCCCCGCGTGCTGACCGCCCTCCTCCTGCTGCTCGCGCCGCCGGCGGACGCGGCGCCCGGCAAGGCCGAGCAGGCCAGGCTCGACCGGCAGCTCGCGGCAATCGAGGCGGCGGGCGACCGCCTGGCCGCGCGCTCCCTGGCCGACTACGTGGCGGACGCCGCCGCGCTGGGCGGGGATCCCGCCGCCATCGCCAAGGTCCTGGAGCTGCTCCGAACCCAGCAGGAGCTCAGGCCGGGGCACCCGCTCTACGGGAACTTCCGGTGGTACCGCGGGCAGCCCGAGGTCCTCGACCGCAACGCGGTCCAGTTCGTCACCCTGAGCTCGATGCTGCTGGCCCACGCCCATCCGGGCTCCCTGGGGCCGAACGAGCCCGCCTTCCGCCGCCTGATGGCCGACGCCGCCCGGGGCTGCGCCGCGCAGAGGGTGCGACCCGGCTACACGAACATCTTCCTGATGAAGGCGACCAACCTCGTGCTGCTGGGGCAATACCTGGGCGAGCCCGCCTGGTCGGAGCAGGGACGCTCCCTGCTCCGCGAGTGGCTCGCCCACGTGCGACGCGAGGGCATCGCCGAGTACAACAGCCCGACCTACACGGGCGTGGACCTCGACTGCGGCGCCCTGCTCCGCCGCTTCGCGCGGGAGGCCGGCGACCGCGAGCTCGCCGAGGCCGTCCTGCGCTGCATCTGGACGGACGCCGCGGCGAACTGGTTCGAGCCCGCCCGCAAGCTCGGCGGGTCGAGGAGCCGCGACTACGACTACCTGCGGGGAATCGGCGGGCCGTTCGACTTCCAAGCGGCCGCGGCGGGCTGGCTCGAGCCGCCGCGTCCCGACCGCCTGGGCCCCCGCGACGGTCCGCGGATCTGGGCGCCGCCCGCGGCCTGGACCGAGCCCATCCGCTCCCAGACGCCCCGCGAGGTCGTCCAGCGCTGGGGCGCCGGGCTGGGCATGCAGGCGGTCCACTGGCAAACCCCGTCCTACTCGGTGGGGAGCTCGGGAGCCGGCAAGGCCTTCGACGACAAGGTGCTCGCCGTCACCTTCGCGGGCAACCGCCTCGACCCGATGCTCTACCTCGTGATGGAGAGCCAGTCGGACCCCTACGGGATCTCCAAGGCGCCCGATAGCAACGGGCACGGCAAGTCGCTCCATCTCCGGCCGCTCATCGGCTGCGCGCAGAGCCGCGACAGGGTCCTGATCGCGGCGGCGGAGGACACGTCCAGGCCCAAGCACCTCAGGCCCTTCCCCGAGCTGAAGGGCCTCTGGACCCACCTGGTCTTCCCCTCGGCGTCGCAGCTCGTCGACGCGTCGGGCAAGGTCCTGGCCGAGGGCTCGGCGCTCGCCCCCGGCTCGTGCGTCTTCGTGAGGAAGGGCGCGGTCACGGTCGGCATCCGGGCGCTCGTCGGCGCGAACGGCTGGGACGAGGCCGAGGGCCGTCGGCCGAGAAGCGCCGTCCTGCGGCGGGACGGTGAGCAGCGCGGGGCGGCCCGGCTCACCTGGGAGCACGGCGCGGGCCCCTCGCCGGGCAAGGCGCTCGTGGCCCTCGCCCTCGAGACCGCGGCCACGCCCGACGAGGCGGCGTTCCGGGCGTTCGCGACGCGCTTCGCCGCCGTCCCGGCGGAGGCGCGCGTGTCCGGCCGGCAGGTCGAGACGAGGTGGGGGAGCCTGGGCGCGACCCTCGACCTCGCCGGCTGGAAGACGGCGGCCCTGACGGGCGGGTCGACCCTGGCCGAGGGGCAGGTCATGACGGTCAACGGTGTCGAGGTGCTGGCGCCGACGATCGACCGGGCGCTTTCCCGCTGAGGCGCGCGGCGGCAAATCCCCCGGGTCGGGCGTTGCCCCGGACAGCGAGGGCGGCAACATGGCGGCATGGACTGGCTGATCAGCATCCTCGCCTTCGTGATGCTCTACCTGCACGGACTCCGCTCCTTCTCGCAGGAGGTGACGCAGCTGGGCGGCCGGGGCCTGCGGGCCTTCCTGCGCAGGGTGACGTCGTCCGACGCCGGCGGCGCCGCCGCCGGAGCGGTGTCGGCCGCCCTCGTGCAATCGTCGGCCGCGGTCAACGCGATCGCCCTCGGCCTGTCCCACGGCGGCTCGCTCTCGCCGCGGGCGGCCTGGTCGGTCATGGTCGGCTCGAATGTGGGGACCACGCTGACCGCATGGCTGGTCGCCTTCAAGGTGGTCGGCCTGGGCGCGGTCTTCCTGACGGCCGGGGGTCTCGGCTCGCTCTACGGACCCGCGCGATTCCGGACGCACGCGCGCGCCCTGTTCTACTTCGGCCTGATCTTCCTGGCCCTCGACCTGATCAGCTCGACCCTACGTCCGCTGGCGAGCCACCCGGGCGTGGCCGAGTGGCGCGCGGTCATCGACGCGCCCCTGCCCGCCCTGATCTTCGGCATCGTCCTGACGGTCCTCGTCCAATCCTCCTCCGTGGTGGTGGGCCTGACCGTCATCGCGGTGTCCCAGGGGCTGATGGCGCCGCTGGACTCGCTGTGGGTGGTGGTCGGGGCCAACCTTGGCACGACCTCCAGCGCCGTGCTCGCGTCGCTCGCGCTGGGAGCCGCCGAGCGGAAGGTGGCGAGGCTGAACGTGGCCATGGAGGTCCTCGGCCTCGTCCTCTTCGCCGTCCTGCTCCGACCGCTGGCCCCGGCCATTCTCGGGCTGGTCGAGGACCAGGGCAGGCAGGTCGCGATGGTCCACACGCTTTACAACCTGGCCTGCGCCGGAGCCACGCTCGCGCTGCTGCCCGGAATCTGGAACCGAGTCCATCCCGAGGGCAGGGGTTGAGGGCGTCCGCCGCGCGGCGGACGCCGCCGAAGCCATTTGCCAAGGCCGGCAGGGCGGCCCATGCTCGGACCATGCGCCTCACCGCCCTCTGCTGCCTGCTCGCCCTGGCTTTCGCGCCCGTCCCGGCCGAGGAGGGCCAACCCCGGGTCGGCAGGTCCGCCGCGCTCGTGACGCGGTCGCTCGGCGAAGGCGGGGCCGCCTTCGCCGCCCAGCTGGGGCCGCGCCTCGCGGCGAGGGCCTCGGCCGGCGGGGTCGCGGTCGCCGCCGCGGAACCGGCGGGCGACGAGCGGCAGCAGATCCTCGCCGCCCGCTCGCGGGGCGCCACGCTGCTGGTCGAGGCCAAGGTCACCTCGCTGGCCGCGACCAGCGCGACCTTGCTCGGCGAGGAGCGCCGGCGGATGTCCGCCTCGCTTTCCTGGCGGGTGCTCGACATCGCGGGCGACACCGACCTGGTCGGCTCCGGAGAGGCCTCCGAATCCAGCCTGGCCGACACCGTGGTGGGCGCCGAGGAGCAGGCGGCCGGCCTGGCGGGCTCGCTGGCGGAGAAGGCCGGCGCCCAGATCGCGGCGCGCCTGGCGGGGGCCAGGCCGGCGGTCGTCGCCCAGCTGCCGGTGCCGGTGCGCGTGCTGGCGGACGGCCTCAGCCTTCCCGCGCTCACGGTCGGGCCGGACTTCCGCGTGGCGCGGGGCAAGGAGGAGCTGCCGCTCGAGATGGCGGGTTTCACCCTGACCTGCGACGGCGTCGTGGTCGGCACCGTGCCTTCCGAGCGCGCGCCCGAGCTGCCGAAGGGCCTGAGGGAGGTGACGCTTTCGCGCGGCGGCTTCGAGACCTGGACCGCCCGCGTCGATGTCCGCGAGGGACTCCGCCTCGAGCCCGCCATCCGGCCGACCGCCGAGGGCTTGGCGCGCTGGCGCGACCAGGTCGCCTTCCTCCGCGGCCTGGAGGACGGGGCCAGGCTGACCGAGGCCGAGGCGGAGCGGGTCCGCGCGGCGGCGGCGATGCTCCGCAACAGCGGCTTCCGGACCAACATCGACGTCAAGGTGGACGCGAAGGAGCTCCCCGAGACGGTCGTCGCGCCCGCCCGCTGACATCCCTCGATGCGCCTCGTCGTCGCCGCGCTGCTCGCGAGCCTGCTTGGCGGCTGCGTGTCGTCCTACCCCGAGGCCAGCGCCGGCTTCCGGACCGCGTTCGAGTCGGGCGACTTCGCCGCCGCGGCCGAGCTGGCCGAGGAACGGGCGGAGGACCTCGCCGACCCGTCCGCGCTCGTTTGGCTGCTTGAGGCGGGCGCGGCGCGCCGGGCCGAGGGGCGGGCGGAGGCGGCGGCCCTCGCCTTCGAGCGGGCCGAGGCGCTCCTCGCGGAGCTGGACCGGCGCCCCGAGGTCTCGCTCAGCGGGGAGAGCCTGTCGGCCTTCTCCAACCCCCTCGCGCTCGATTACCGGGGCCGAAACGCCGAACGCATCCTCGCGGCGACCGCGCTGGCCCTGACCCACCTGGAGGCCGGCTCGGTCGAGCGGGCGCGCGTGGCGTTGAACCGCGCCCTCTTCCGCATCGAGGACGCCCGGCGGATCGCGGCGCGCCGGGCGGAGATCGCCCGCGAGGAGGGCGAGGCGGCGAGCGGCGGCGACCCGTCCTTCCGGCAACGGCTGGCCAGCCCCGAGCTGGCCGAGGCGGCGCGCGCGGCGACGGACGGCTTCGGAGTCCTCCCCGCGCGCGCGGCGTCGGCCAACCCCGCCGCCGCCTGGCTGCACGGGCTGTTCCTCCTGCACACCGCGGAGGACGGCTCCGACCTCGAGCGCGCGCGCAAGTCGCTCCAGCTTGTCGCCGGCACGGTCCCCGGGGTCGCGGGCGTCGCCTCGGACCTCGCCCTCGCCGAGTCCGGCCGAGGGCGGCCCGACCCGGGCCCGGGACGCACCCTGGTCTACGTCCTGCACGAGAACGGCGTCGCGCCGCGCCGGGGCCAGGAGACGGCGACGCTGCCCCTGCTGCTGCTCGAGCAGGACACGCCGATGGTGGCCATCGCCCTTCCCACCCTCCGTCCGGCGCCCGCCGCCGGGGAATCGCTGGACCTCTCGTGGGGCGACGGGCGGCGCGCCGCGACGGAGCGCCTCGCGAGCGTCGACGCCATGATGCTGGCCGAGTTCCGCGAGGAATGGCCCTCGGCCGTGACGCGCGCGCTGGCCTCCGCCACGGTCAAGGCCCTGGTCGGCCACGCCGCCAACCGGGCGGCCCGGGAGAGCGCCCGGCGCAACTCCGACAACACCGGGGCCCAGTTGCTCTACCTGGCGACCCTGGTCACGACCAACCTCTACGCGGGGGTCGCCCAGGCCGACACCCGAGGCTGGACGAGCCTGCCCAAGGAATACCTGGGCCAGCGCCTCGAGGCGCCGCGCGGCGCCAGGATCTCGCTCGGTGGCGCTTGCCTCGGCTCGCCGGCCGCGATTGACTTGCCCCAAGCCAAGGCCGTCCTCGTCACCGTCCGCACCCTCGGACCCGGCGTCCCCCCCGTCATCCGCACCGCCATCCTCCAGCCATGAACCGCCTCCTCGCCCTCCTCGCCGCCGCCCTCGGCGCGGCCTGCACCTCGACCTCGGACGTCGCCACGCAGATCGTGGGCTCCGACGAGGCGCCCGGCTTCCTCATCGTCGCCACCAACCGCGTCCTCGCCGAGTCCGCGCGGCCCACCGAGCTGAGGCGCGGCGTGGCCGAGGATGGCCAGAGCCTCAAGCTCACCCTCCTGCTCGCCAACGGCACCCAGGACGCCCAGCGGCTCAACTACCGCGTCGAGTGGCTGGACAAGGAGGGCGCGCCCATCCAAGGGGCCCTGCCCGTGGCCCGCGCCGCCACCGTCCCCGCCCTCGGCTACACCTCCCTCACCGCGGTGGCCACCCACCCCAAGGCGGCCTCGTTCCGCATCACCCTGACCGAGCCCTTCGCCGGCGCCACCCGCTGACCGCACCACCCCTTCCCCCATGCGCACCCTCCTGCTCGCCGCCGCCCTCGCCCTCGCGGGTTGCCAGTCCAAGGACGCCGCCTACATCGACCCCGCCTCCGGGGCCGGCGTCGTCTCGCTCGACCAGATCAACATCCAGGACTTCGCCAACGCCGCCGACGGCATGCTGCAGTCGCTCGTCGACTCGCCCGCCCTCGCCGGCAAGAAGGCCAAGGACGGCGGCGCGCCCATCCTCATGGTCGGCCGGGTGCGCAACGACACCGCGGGCAACTTCGACACCGACCTGCTGGTCAAGCGCATGACCGTCTCGGTCACCCGCTCGGGCAAGGCCCGGGTCGCCAAGGCGGCCGGCTTCGGCGGCGCCGAGGATCCCGCCGCGGCCGAGGCCCGCCGGGCCGCCGCCCTCGAGTCCGGGACGTCCGCCCCCGCGCTCATCCCCGACTACACCCTCTCGGGCAAGATCCTCGAGGTGCGCGCCCAGGCTGGCTCCACCCGCCAGACCTCCTACGTCTTCCAGCTGAGCCTCACCGAGGTGAGGACCGGGCTGTCCGTCTGGGAGGAGGAGAAGCAGATCACCAAGCAGGGCAAGCGCAACGCGGTCGGCTTCTGAACCCTCGTCTCTCCCATGAAAAACCCCGCACTCCTGATCCTCCTCGCGGCCGCCGCCGCGTGCCCCGCGCAGACCGCGCCCGTCAAGGTCTCCTCCAAGCCGGCCGAGATCGGCCGCCTCGGCCTCGCCTACGCCGACTCGGGCGACACCGACGGCTACCGGCTGTCGGTCGACGCCCGCCT
>JAURJZ010000066.1 GCA_030831965.1 Verrucomicrobiota bacterium | reverse complement strand
GAAACCAGCCGTCCCACCCTGCCTTGCGCGGTCTCGAGCGATTCAAAACTCTCGTCGAGGCCGCGATACCAAAGGTCGGCGATGCGGTAGGAGGGCTCGCGGCGCCAGCCGAGCCGGGGTGACTCGGGTAGGTAGGGCCTTCCCGGGTCGAGTTCGGCGAGGTCGGCGGGCAGGCTGGTTCCGAAAATCGCGCGCTGGCGGGCCCGTTCCTCGGCGAGGGCGCGGGGCGTGGCTAGGCGGGCCGCCCACTCGCCTTCCTCCCGGCCTTCCGCCGCGCCGCTCACGCCGCACCAGAGCGCGAGCGAGGGATGCCGCCGGAGCCGGCGCGCCTGCTCGCGGACCTCCGCGTGGACATCCTCCAGAAGCGCACCCTCGAGGGGGTAGGGTGCCTCGAGAAAGGGCAGATCCTGCCAGACCAGGATGCCAAGGCGGTCGCAGGCGCGAAGGAGCTCGGGATCGGCGTAACCGCCGCCGGCCCAGATGCGGACAAGGTTGAGCCCGGCCTCGGCGCCGAGGGTGAGCGCGGCGAGGTCGGGGGTGTGGGGCTGTAGCGCGCTGGCCGGAAGGAGATGGGCGCCGCGGAGGAAGACCGGGCGCCCGTTGACCTCCAGACCCATGGATTCCCCGCGCTCGTCAGCCTTGCGCACAAGGCGAAGGTCGCGGACGCCGAAGGCGCGCTCACCGGCAAGACGCTTGTCCCCGATGCGCAGTTCCCAGCTGGCTGAAACCATTTCCTGCGACCCCATCCCGCGCACCCACCAGAGCGGCGGGTTGGCGAGCGCGAAGGGGAGCGAGACGGGGTTGAAGCCGGGCTTGAGCGCGAGCCGGGCCTCGGCCTTGGTCCCCCGGCAATCCAGGGAGAGAATCGCCTCGGTCTCCGTCTCGGCCTCGACGAGCAGCTCGAGGCGGAGGTCGGCCCGCTCGCAGACGACGCCCCCCGGACCCGGGCGCAGGACGGGAGGGGCGGCGGCGATCACGGCATCATCCCTCACCACCACGGTTTCCCAGGCGCTCAGGCGGGGGTAGGCGAAGCCGAGGTCGAGCACCGGCGGGGCGACGGCGCCGCCGAAGCCCAGCTGGGGCCGGCGGGCGAGCACGCGCTCGCCGCCGACCGCGGCGCGGGGCAGGAGGGATTCGCGGCGCGCAGCCTCGGCGCGGGTGGGTGTGAGCCGAACGAGCAGCTGGCGGTCGCCGTCGCCTGGCGGCAGGCGAAGGCGGTGGCTGCGGAAGGCGTTGGCCGTCTCGAGCCTCAGCTCGCCGTCGACGTAGATTTCGGCGAAGGTGTCGACCCGGTCGAAACTGAGCTCGAGGTTGCCCTTGAGCTCCGGTGGGGCGCGGAAGACCAGTCCGAGCTCGATCTCATGCTCGGCCTCGAATCCCGCGGGCCGCACCAGCGGCCTGCCGGCGTTCTCCGCGAGCTGCCGCGCCAGGCTGAAGTCGGCGGCCTGCCGGTTGCCGGGCGAGAGGGGTTTCCATTCCTCCGGCTCGCGCTGGGTGCCGTCCGGGTTGGGCTGGGCGACCTTGCGCCAGACCCAGTTGCCCGGGAGGGGAGCCGCGCCGGCCGCGGCTGCGCCGGCGGCGAGGAGGGAGATCAGCCGGGGCAGCGCGATCATCGGGAGGACAGGGCGGCCCTGGTCCGCCGGATGCGCTCGGGATCGGCGCACGGAATGGCGTCGGCTTCCCAGCTGGGCGCCGTCCCAAGTCCCACCGCCGGGGGGCGTACCCGCATGCGGCTGGGTTGGGTGCCCGCGAGGGAACCGTGGACCTCGCGCACGCCGGTCAGCCGGACGATCTCGGCGGCGTTGGTCTCGCTCAGGCCGGCTCCGGCCATGACGATCAGCTGGCCGGAGGCGCGGCGGACAAGCTCGGCGATAAGCGGGGCGCCGGCGAGGGCGCTGGGCGCGCGGCCCGAGGTGAGCAGGCGGCGGCAGCCCGCCTCGGCCACGGCCTCGAGCGCGCGCACGGAATCGGCGGCCCAGTCGAAGGCCCGGTGGAAGGTGACCGGCCGCCCCTGGGCTCGCTCGACCAGCCGGCGGCAGAGCGCCACGTCGACCTCGGCTTGGGGAGTCAGCGCGCCCAGCACGATGCCGTCGGCCCCCGCCGCGACGGCCAGGTCGATGTCCCTCTCCATCACCCGCACCTCGTCGGGCTCATAGAGGAAATCCCCGCCTCGCGGCCGGATCATGGCGTGCACGGGCAAGCCGAGGGCCTTGGCGGATTCCAGGGTGCCGAGGCTCGGGGTCGTCCCGCCCTCGGCGGCGTTCTCGCACAGCTCGATGCGGTCGGCGCCGCCGGCGACGGCGGCCTTGGCCGACGCGAGGGAGTAGGCGACAATCTCGAGCAGCACCATGCCGCGAGCCTCGGCGGGAAGGTCCCGGGAGGCAAACCCTCGTTGGGCTTGCCACGGGTCCGACGGCAGTCAGGCTCCGCGTGTTCCTTCCCAGGCGACACAGGGGAGCCCCGGCTGGCGGGGCTGAGATGTCGGGCCCTTGCCCGCGAACCCTCCGTACCTGATGCGCCGACGCGCCGTAGGAAGTTGTGCCCGCCTCCCGTAGGCCGCCTCAGGTCGTTGCCGAACCCCTCCATGGTCAACGACAAGCAGCCAACCTCCTTCCCCAAGTCCCGCCGCATCTACGCGCCGGGATCCCGACCCGACCTGCGGGTGCCGATGCGCGAGATCAGCCTCGATCCGACCCGGCGCCACGACGGCGCGACGGTCCCGAACGCCCCGGTGCGCGTCTACGACACCTCGGGCGCCTGGGGCGACCCGGCCTTCCACGGCGACGTCGAGCAGGGCCTGCCCGCCCTCCGCGCCGCCTGGATCCGCGAGCGCGGCGACACCGAGGTCATCGAGGGCCGGGCGCCGCAGCCGATGGACGACGGCTACCTCTCCGCCACCCACGCCGAGGGCGCCGCCCGCGCGACGAGCCGCAACCGCCTCGTCCACTTCGACCGGGCCGGGCGGCAGGTGCTGCGCGGCAAGCCGGGCGCGCGCCCGACCCAGCTGGCCTACGCCCGCCGCGGCATCGTCACTCCCGAGATGGAGTTCGTCGCCATCCGCGAGAACCTGCGCCTGCGCGAGGCGGCCGAGGCCGGCCGCCGCGACGCCGCCGGTTTCCAGCACCCCGGCCAATCCTTCGGCGCCGCCATACCGCGCGAGATCACCCCGGAGTTCGTCCGCGACGAGATCGCGCGCGGCCGCGCCATCCTGCCCGCGAACATCAACCACCCCGAGCTCGAGCCGATGGTCATCGGCCGGAACTTCCTGGTGAAGATCAACACGAACATCGGCAACTCCGCCGTGGCCTCGTCCATCGAGGAGGAGGTCGAGAAGATGCGCTGGTCCGTCCGCTGGGGCGGCGACACGCTGATGGACCTTTCCACCGGCAAGAACATCCACCAGACGCGGGAGTGGATCCTCCGCAACTGCCCCGTGCCGGTGGGCACCGTGCCCATCTACCAGGCGCTGGAGAAGGTCGGCGGCCGGGCCGAGGCCCTGACCTGGGAGATCTTCCGCGACACGCTCGTCGAGCAGGCGGAGCAGGGGGTGGACTACTTCACCATCCACGCCGGCGTCCGCCTGGCCTACATCCCGATGACCGCCCGCCGCGTCACCGGCATCGTCTCGCGCGGCGGCTCCATCATGGCCAAGTGGTGCCTGCACCACCACAGGGAGAACTTCCTCTACGAGCGCTGGGACGAGATCTGCGACCTGATGGCCGCCTACGACGTCAGCTTCTCCATCGGCGACGGCCTTCGGCCCGGCTCCATCGCCGACGCGAACGACGAGGCCCAGTTCGCCGAGCTGAAATGCCAGGGCGAGCTCACGACCCGCGCCTGGGAGCGGGGGGTTCAGGTGATGAACGAGGGTCCGGGCCACGTGCCCATGCACCTGATCAAGGAGAACATGGACAAGCAGCTGGAGTGGTGCCACGAGGCTCCCTTCTACACGCTCGGACCGCTGACCACCGACATCGCCCCCGGCTACGACCACATCACCTCGGCCATCGGCGCGGCCATGATCGGCTGGTACGGCACCGCCATGCTCTGCTATGTCACGCCCAAGGAGCACCTCGGGCTTCCCGACCGGGACGATGTCCGGGAAGGCGTCATCGCCTACAAGATCGCGGCCCACGCGGCCGACCTCGCCAAGGGCCATCCCGCGGCCCAGGTGCGGGACAACGCCCTGTCCAAGGCTCGGTTCGAGTTCCGCTGGGCCGACCAGTTCGCGCTCTCGCTCGATCCCGAACGCGCCCAGGAGTACCACGACGAGACCCTGCCCCAGGAGGGCGCCAAGACCGCCCACTTCTGCTCGATGTGCGGCCCCAGCTTCTGCTCGATGCGCATCACGGACGACATCCGCCGGATGGCGGAGGAGAAGGGCGTCGGGGCCGACGAGGTCCTGCGCGAGGGCATGGAGGCCAAGGCGCGCGAGTTCCGCGAGGGCGGGGGCGAGCTCTATAAGTGAGCGACAGCCCCGGCGACCACCCGCTGCGCTCGTCGACCGCCTGGTACGACAGCCCGCGCCACTACGACATGGTGTACGCGGACTACACCGCGCCCGAGACCCGCTTCCTCGAGGCCCTGCTGCGGCGCCACGGACCACCCGCCCGGGGACCGCGCCGCATCCTCGAGCCCGCCTGCGGCTCGGGTCGGCTGGTTGCGTCGCTCGCCCGCCGCGGCCATCGCGTCTGGGGCTTCGACCTCAACCCCCGACAGCTTGCCTACGCCCGGGAAAAGCTGCGCCGCCGCGGCCTGACCGCCCGGCTCTGGCAGGATGACCTTGGCTCGTTCCGCCTCCCCGCCGGCGCGACGGGCTTCGACCTGGCGCACTGCCTTGTCAGCACCTTCAAGTACCTCCCCGACGAGGCCGGCGCGGCACGCCACCTGCGGAAGATCGCCGCAGCCCTGCGGCCGGGAGGCCTGTATGCGCTCGGGCTTCACCTGACCGACTATGCCAGCAACCCGCCGGACCATGAGCGCTGGGAGGCACGCAGGGGGCGCACCCACGTCGTCAGCGACACCTGGTCGGCGCCGGCCGACCGACGGGCGCGGACGGAGGCGATGCGGACGCGCATGCGCATCCGGGAGGGCGGCCGCCGCTGGGTCACGGAAACCGAGTGGACGTTTCGCACCTACGGGCCTGGCCAGATACGGTCGCTGCTGCGCAAGGCGCCCGAGCTTGAGCTCGTCGCCTGCCATGACTTCAACTACCGCATCGGCGAGACGCGGTCGCTTGACCTGAGCTCGCCCGACATCGTGCTGGTCCTCCGCCGCCGGACCTGATCAGGCGTCCTTGTCGGCGTCGTCCTTGGTCTCGCCGCCCTTGGTCGCGGGCGCTTCCGTTGGGGGCGAGGCGGCGGGCGGGGACTTGGCGCGCGCGGCCGCCTTCTCGACCAGGGACTTGAGCTCGGGGCTGGCGGCGAGGATGGCGGCGTCGCGCCTCGCCTCGCGGGCCGCGCGCAGCTCCCTCGCCTTGGCATAGAGGCCGTCGACCTCGGGCTTCGGCTTCTTGGCGTCCTTGGCCTCCCTCGCCACGCGGTAGGCCTCGTTCTCGGCCTTGAGGGCGGCGGCGATCTCGGGGACCTTGTTGGCCTTCGCCCGGGCGCCGCGCAGCAGCCGTTGCTCATCGGCGGTGAGCTCGCCGCCAGCCTCCTTGGCCGGTCCCTGGGGCGCCGACGGCGCCGAGGCGGGCTTGGCAGGCTGCGTACCGGGTGCGGTCTCGGCCTGGCAAAGGGGAAGAAGGGCGATGAGGAGGGCGGTGAGAGGGGCCAGGCGCATGGGGAGAGATTTAGCACCGGCGGCGCGCCTCCACAAGCCGAAGCAAAAAAGACCCCGCCATCGGGCGGGGTCCGGGGAGGTGCTCGGAAGGATTAGGCTTCCTTCTTGGGCTCGCCCTGGGGCTTTTTGCGCTCGGGACGAGGGCCCTTGGGGGCGCCCTCGCCGCCCTTCTCGCGGGCGGCCTTCATCTTGTCGAAGAGGGCCTGCAGGGAGGCGTCGGTGGCGACGGCGGCGGCGACGTGCGCCTCGCGGGCGGCCTTGCCGGCTTCGCGCGCAGCCTTGATCAGGGGCTCCATTTCCTCGGGGGTCTTGCCGGCTTCCTTGGCCTCCTTGGCGGCCTTCATCGCGGCCTTGACGGCATCGCGAGCCTGGACGACCGCGGGGGCGTCCTTGGTCGCCTCAAGGGCGGCCTTGACCTTCTCGGCCTCTTCCTTGGTCAGGACGCCTTCGAGGCCCTTTCCGAAGTGCTCGCCGGGACCGCCGGGGCCGCCGGGGCCGCGGCGCTCGCGCTTGGGGGCTTCGCCTTGGGGCTTTTCCTCGGCGTTGAGGGCGGCCACCGAGGTGGCCAGGGTGAGGAGCAGGATTCGGGTGATCATGGGTGTGCCCACGTACAACCCCCCTTCCGGGAGGGAGTTTCAGGAAAGGTCGCGCCAGGCCGCGGAGGGAATGGCCTCGGGCCGGACATGGCTGCCCAGGCCGTGGCGGGCCAGGTGGCTGACCCATTCGGCCACGCGAGGGTCGTCGGGAAAGAGTTTTCGCGCCGATGAGCCAACCTGCTTGCGACGCTGGGTGAAGAGGGCGCGGGCGACCTGGCGGGCCTTGGGGGAAAGGCGAGCGGCGTCGGCACGCCGCTGCAGCACGAGCAGGCAGGAGTCGACCTTGGGGGCGGGGTGGAAGCACCGCGGGGGAACGGGATGGATGCCTACCCTCTCGAAGGCGAGGTCGACCTGGATGGTCAGCGCGGACCAATGCCCCGTCCCCACCTCGGCGGTCAGCCGCTCCGCCGCCTCGCGTTGGAGCATGAGCACGAGGCGATCGGGATGGGGGCCGAGGCAGACGGACTCCATCCAGGGCGAGGAGATGGCGTAGGGGAGGTTGGCGACCACCTTGAACCCGGCCCCGGGGTCGGGGATGCCGGCCAGGGGCGCCTCCATGGCGTCGCCCTCGGTGAGGTGAAAGGCGGGATTGTCGCCATGGGTTCGCCGCAGGTGGGCGGCGAGCGAGGTGTCCTTCTCAACCGCCCACACGCTTGCCCCGGTGGCCAGCAGGGCGCCGGTGAGGGTTCCGAGGCCCGGACCGATCTCGACCACGCGGTCGCCGGCGGCCACCTGGCCGAGCTCGACCGACTTGCGGACGATGTTGGGGTCGACGAGGAAGTTCTGCCCGAGCCAGCGCCGGGGATCGTGGCCAAGCCTGGCGAGGAGCTCGCGGGTCGCGGCGAGGGTGAGGGGGCCCTCGGTCATGCGGCGCGCAGCTCGCGCAGGAGAGCCCCTGGGTCGGCGGCGCGCATGAGGGACTCGCCGACCAGGAGGGCGTCGGCGCCGGCCGCGCGCATGCGGGCGGCGTCGGCGGCGGTGCGGATGCCGCTCTCGGCCACCTTGACGACCTCGGGGGGCATGCGGGGAATGACGCGCTCGGAGAACGCGAGGTTGATGGCGAAGGTCGACAGGTTCCGGTTGTTGACCCCGATGAGGCGGGCCCGGTGGGCGAGCGCGCGGGCCAGCTCGTCCTCGTCATGGACCTCGAAGAGCGCGTCGAGGCCGGCGGCCTGCGCGGCCTCGTGCAGGTCGCGGATCCGGCCATCGTCGAGGGCCTTCACGATGAGGAGGATGCAGCGGGCCCCGGCCTCGACCGCCTCAAGCACCTGGATGCGGTGGACCATGAAGTCCTTGCGGATGGCGGGCACGGGGCTGGGGCGAAGGGCCTGGTCGGCCACGACGCGCTCGAGGTCGCGCAGCTCGCCGCCAAAATAACGGGCGTCGGTCAGGACCGACAGGGCGTCGGCGCCGGCGTCGGCGTAGGCCTTGGCCTGGGCGACCGCGTCGATGCCGGCCCGGATCGGGCCCGCGCTGGGGCTGGCTCGCTTGACCTCGGCGATGACGCAAAGCCCGTCGGGGCGGCGGAGCGCCTCGGCGAAGCCGGGCCCGCGGGGGCGGCGGCGGGAGGCCGCCGCGGCCAGCTCGGCGTCCGGCACCGGGCGCAGCCGGTCGGCGAGCTCAAGGCGCTTCCAGGCCATGATTTCCGCGAGCTTGTCCACGGACCCTTGCTAGCCCCCGGCGGGCTCGGCTGGCAATCGTTTTGACTCCCCGCCGCCGCCGACCGAGGGTGGCGCATGGCCGCCATCGACGACCTCATCGCCACGACCGCGCGCCTCAGGGCGCCCGACGGCTGTCCCTGGGACCGCGTCCAGACCCACCGCACGCTCTGCGACTGCCTGGTCGAGGAGGTCGCCGAGGTGCTCGAGGCCATCGACCGCGACGACGCGGCCAACCTGCGGGAGGAGCTCGGCGACCTGCTCTTCCATGTCGTCCTCCACGCCCAGATGGCGTCCGAGTCCGGCCGGTTCACCTTCGAGGACCTGGCCCGCGAGGTGAACGAGAAGATGGTGCGGCGCCACCCCCACGTCTTCGGCGACGGCGCGAGGCTCGGCGATCCCGAGGCGGTCATCCGCCAGTGGGACCAGATCAAGCTGGCCGAGAAAGGGGCGGCGCGCCCCTCGGTCTTCAAGGACCTTCCCCGCTCGCTCAACGCGCTGCTGGTCGCCCGCGAGACCTGGAAGCAGGTGTCCAGGAAGGGCCTGGACGCCGGGCCGCACGTCGACGCCGCCGAGGTCGCCCGGCGCGCCTCCGGGCTGGGCGAGGAGGAGGCGGGGCACCGCCTGTTCGAGCTGGTCGCCGCCTGCCGCGAGGCGGGGATCGACCCCGACTCCGCCCTTCGCCGGCACACCCTCCGGGTGAGGGATCACGCCGAGGCCGCCGCCGCGCGATGACGTCGCCCCGCGGCCCGGCCCCCCTGCTCGTGCGCGTGGATGGCCGCGAGGTCCCCGTTTGGCCGCGGCGATCCGAGAAGGCGGCGCGCGTCCGCCTCGTCGTCAGGCCGGGGCCGCGGGTCGAGCTCACCCTCCCCCTCGGCGCCTCGCTCGACGCCGCCGAGGTTTTCCTCCGCGACAACCTCGCCTGGCTCGGTCGCGCCCTGGGCCGGGCCCGCCCGGCGCAAGGCTCGCTCGGCCGCCATCTCGCCGAATTCCCGTCCCTCACGGTCGACGACCGCTGGGCGGACGTCGAGCTGGCGCCGGCCGGCAGGGCGGGGCACCGCCTGCTCGCCGCCGACCGGGTAAGCCTGGCTTATCCGGAGTCCGACCCCGAGGGAGGGCTGCGGCGCGCCGTGCGCGGCCTCGCCGGCGAGTCGCTCCGCCGGGCGACGGAGCGGCTTGCCCGGCGCGTGGGCGTGGCCGTGGCCGAGGTCTCGGTGCGGGACCAGAGCACGCGCTGGGGCTCGTGCTCCTCGGCCGGCGCGCTCTCGCTCAACTGGCGCCTGGTGCTGCTGCCGCCGGCCATCCACGACCACGTCATCCTCCACGAGCTCGCCCATCGGCGCCACATGGACCACTCCGACCGATTCTGGTCGCAGCTCGGGGCCTGGGATCCCGACTGGCGGCGTCACGACCGCGAGCTCACGCGAACCTGGTCGCGCCTGATGGACCTGGGGCGATGACCTGGCAGGCGCAGAGTCCCGACGAGGTCTTCGACGTGGTCGACGCATCCAACCGCGTCGTCGGGCGGGAGCGCCGCTCCGTCATCCACGCCAGGGGGCTGCTGCACCGGGCGGCCCACCTGCTCTGGCTGCGCGACGACGGCAGGCTGTGCCTGCAGCGCCGCTCCTACCGCAAGGATTCCTGCCCGGGCCTGATCAGCACGTCCTGCGCCGGGCATCTCGACGCCGGGGAGGATTACCTGCCCGCCATGGTCCGCGAGCTCCGGGAGGAGAACGGCGTCGAGGTCGCGCCCGCGATGCTGGCGCGCGTCGACGCCGTTCCGGCCCATCCCGGGACTGG
>JAURJZ010000010.1 GCA_030831965.1 Verrucomicrobiota bacterium | reverse complement strand
TCGGCTTCCTTGGCTGCTCCGTCTGGAGCCACCACATGTTCACCCCCGGCCTCGGCCCCGTGCCCACCGCCGCCTTCTCCCTCCTCACCATGGCCATCGCCGTGCCCACCGGGGTGAAGATCTTCAACTGGATCGGCACCATCTGGGGCGGCCGCGTGCGCTTCACCCCGCCCATGGTCCTCGCCCTCGGCTTCATCTGGATGTTCATGTGCGGCGGCTTCTCCGGCATCATGCACTCCGCCGCGCCGGCCGACGCCCAGCAGCAGGACACCTACTTCGTCGTCGCCCACTTCCACTACGTCCTCCTCGGCGGCGTCCTGCTCGGCCTCATGGCCGGCCTCTACTTCTGGTTCCCGAAGATCTTCGGCCGCATGCCCAACGCCGTCGTCGCCTACGTCTCCTCCGCCCTCGTCATCCTCGGCTTCAACATGGCCTTCGGCCCGATGCACTACCTCGGCCTCTCCGGGCAGCCCCGGCGCACCCACACCTACCAGGCCGGCTTCGGCTGGGAGGATTGGAACCTCGTCGCCACCATCGGTGCCTTCATCCTCGGCATCGGCGTCTTCGTCTCCTTCGCCAACCTCGTCTGGACCGCCTTCCGGGGCAAGGTCGCCGACCGCGATCCCTGGGACGGCCGCACCCTCGAGTGGTCGCTGCCCTCGCCCGTGCCCGAGTACAACTTCGCCCAGACCCCGGTCGTCCCCTCGCGCGACGCCTGGTTCGAGCACAAGCACGGCGCCGCCCGCCTCGGCGCCCTCGCCGACGGCGGCCCCGGCGGCGTCCACATGCCCAGCCAGTCCTGGATGCCCATGCTGGCCTCGCTCGGCTTCCTCGTCGCCGGCCTCGGCATGCCCATGCTCGCCATGCACATCCCCCACGCCGGCTGGGTCGTCGTCACCGGCCTCGCCACCCTCTTCCTCGGCATCTGGCTCTGGGCCCTCGAGGGTCCCGGCGGTTACCAGCTCAAGACGCCCGCGCCCGCCCCGGCGCCCCTCCCCGCCGACACCCTCGCCCGCTGAGCCTCCCCTCCATGTCCGCCCACGCCGCCGCCGCCCCGACCTCCACGGGGATCGACCACAAGAAGCTCATCATGTGGCTGTTCCTCGCCTCGGACTGCATGTTCTTCGGGACGCTCATCTCGACCCACCTGCTTTACCGCAAGCTCTACCCCACCGGCTTCACCGACGCCGAGGGTCACCAGCAGTTCATCCAGAAGCTGTTCGACATCGAGCTGACCTCCTTCTCGACGTTCATCCTCCTGATGTCCTCCTTCCTCATGGCCCTCGCCGTCTCGGCCATGCACAAGGGCCAGATCGCCTCGTTCCGGCGCAACGTCCTCGGCGTCATCTTCTTCGGCCTGATCTTCCTCGGCTGCCAGGTCTACGAGTTCACCCACTTCTACCAGAAGGGGCTCACCATCCAGAACAGCGTCTTCGGCTCGACCTTCTACGTCCTGACCGGCACCCACGGCACGCACGTCGCCATCGGCGTCCTCTGGCTCGTCCTCCTCTACTTCTACAGCTTCACCGGCCGTCTCGGCGGCCACCAGGGCGCCCTCGACGTCGAGGTCGCCGGCCTCTACTGGCACTTCGTCGACATCGTCTGGATCATCATCTTCACCGTCGTCTACCTCGTCGAGTACCTCGGGCCCAACGGCATCTGGGGCGCCGCCCTCCCCCTTGCCTGAACCCGCCATGTCCGCCGCCCACGCCGAGACCGCCGCGCCCGACCCCGCCCTCCTCGCGGAGGAGACGCGCCGGTACCACCACTTCATCACCCTGGCCCTCTGGCTGGCCATCATCACCGGCATCGAGATCGTCGCCATCTTCGTCCCGGTGTCCGCCGGCGTCATCCTCGCCTCGCTCGCCGCCCTCTCCGTCGTCAAGTTCTTCGCCGTCGTGCTCTGGTTCATGCACCTGATCTACGACCACAAGCTGCTCTTCTGGCTGTTCATGATGGGGCTGGTGCTCGCCACCGCCACCTTCACCGCCCTCGTGATGCTCTTCTCCTTCGACCGGGTCGACACCGCTTGGTTCGCCTGACGCCCCCGACGGCCCGGCCCCTCGCCGGGGCCCTGGCCGCCCTCCTGCTCGCGGCCTGCGGTCCCGCGCCCCGCCCGGAGGCCGCCCGCCCGCTCGACCACGCGGCCTATGTCTGGGCCCCCAAGTGGGGACCCGAGACCAGCCTCGCCGTCGCCGCCGACCGGCTTCCCGCCGAGATCGGCCGGCTCCGCGTCTATGTCGGCGCCACCCATTATCCCGGCGAATCCGGGGCCTTCCCCGTGGAATGGGCCGCCCTCGCCCGCTCCGGCCGCGTCCTTACCCTGGTCGTCGCCTCCGGGCCGGGTGTCGCCAATTTCCGCGACGCCCCCGACCTCTCGCTGCCCGGCAACCTCCTCGCCGAGGCCCTCGCCGCCGCCCGCGCGGTCGAGGCGAGGGTCGACCGCGTCCAGTTCGACCTCGAGTGTCCTCCTGCCAAGCTCCGCGGCTACGCCCGGCAAATCGAGGCCGTCCGCCGCCGGTTCCCCGGCCTCGAGGTCGCGGTCAGCGTCCTCCCCTCCTGGCTCGGCGACGCCTCGCTCGACGAGCTTCTCGCCGCCGCCGACCGGTTCACCCTCCACCTCAGCCCCGGCTATGTCCTCGGCGGCTCCCGCGCGCGCACCGATTTCAAGGCCGCCGAGCGCTGGGTCGCGCAGGCCGCCTCGCACGGCCGCCCCTTCCGCGTCGGCCTGCCCATCACCAGCCATTACCTTTGCCTGGATGCGGGCGGCGGCCTGCTCGCCTCGGTCCCGACCGGCCGTCCCGTTCCCGCCGGCACCGTGCGCACGGAGCCGGTGGTCGCCGACCCCGCGACCCTTCCCGCCTTCGTGCGGCGGATGGCGACCCATTCGCCGCCCCAGCTCGAGGGATTCGACTGGCTTCGCCTCCCCGTGCCCGGCGACGCCGGAACCTGGTCCCTCGGCGGGATGACCGCCGCCCTCAGGGGCGAGACCGTGGTCCGCTCCCTCAGGGCCGCCGTGGTTCCCGACGAGGGCCACTCGCGCGTCGTCGTGGTCAACGACGGCATGGTGCCCATGCCCTCGCCCGCCGTCAGGGTGAGCTGGAAGGGCGGCGCGGTCCAGGCCTGCGACGGCGCGGGCGGATGGGAGATGCTCCTCGGCGCCGGCGAGGGCTTCCGCCTCCGCCCCAACGACACCGCGGCGCTCATTCCCGCCGGCGAGACCGTCACCGCCGGGTGGATCCGCTTCGCCTCGCCTCCCGCCGCGGCCGAGGCCACCTTGGCCGAGCGCTGAGGCCCCGCCCATGCTCCCCCTCCACTGGCACACCGAGCCCCTGCTCATCCTGACCGTGGTCGCGGCGAGCTGGCTCCACGCCATGGCCTGCGGCCCCCTTCGCGCCCGCCTCGCCCCGGGCTCGCCCTATCCCGTGGGCCGCGCCGTCCGCTTCCACCTCGGCGTCCTCGTCGCCTACCTCGCGGTGGGCTCCCCGCTCGACCAGCTCGGCGAGGGCTACCTCTTCTCGGCCCACATGCTGCAGCACATGCTGCTCATCTACGTCGCCGCCCCGCTGGTGGTCGCCGGCCTGCCGCCCGAGATGATCGACCGCTGGCTGGAGCGCTCGCCCCGCGCCCTCGGCGTCGCCCGGCTCCTCGTCCACCCGCTCCTCGCCGCCATCCTCTTCACCCTGGCCTTCTCCTGCTGGCACTTTCCCGAGCTGTACGAGTGGGCCCTCCGCGACCGGCTGGTGCATGTCATCGAGCATTGGACGATCTTCCTCCCCGCCCTCCTCCTTGTCTGGCCCCTCGTCTCGGCCTCCCGCGTCCTCCCCCGGCTCGGCCACGGGGCCTCCATCCTCTACGCCGTCGCCCTCATGGTCGCCGACCTCCCGCTCTGGGCCGCCCTCATCTTCGGCGACCAGCCCATCTACGACACCTACCGCCTCGCCCCGCGCATCACGGGGCTCGACCCCCTCCAGGACCAGGTCCTCGGCGCCGCCGCCATGAAGCTCTTCAACGAGGTCTTCTCGCTCTGGCACATGGGCGTCGCCTTCGTCCTGTGGTACCGCGCCGAGCGCTGAGCCTCAGCTTCGGTCGGCGCGCCGCAGCAGGGCCGCCCCGAGGCCCAGGATGGCCAGGGACGGCGCCCAGGCCAGGAGCTCGGGCCTCAGCGCCGGGTCCGTGACCCATTCCGCCGCGGAGGTGAGCGCGTAATAGGCGAGGGCGACGCCGAGCGCGACCGCGGCGTTGACAAACGTCTCCCTGCGCCCGACCCGCAGCGAGAGCGGGACGGCCAGCACCGCCAGCGAGAGGATGCCCATTGCGCCCGCGAGGTGCGCGTGGAGCTGCCGCCGCGCCTGCAGGCGCGAGGCCGCCACCTGCCCGGGCTTGGCGTCGGCGGGCAGGTTCCAGCCCTTGTCCATCGCCTCGAGCAGCTCGGAGGTCGTCAGCCAGCGCAGCTTCCTCGCTCCCGAGCCCGCCGTGCGCCGCAGGGGGAAGTCCAGCTCCGCGCGCTCCAGGCTCGCGTAGGTCGAGGTCTGGCGCCGGGCGCTGTCGCCCGCCTGGCGCTGCTCGACCCGGACGTCCCGCGCCGCGATGCGCAGCCGGTCCGCGGCCCCGTCCTCGCCCGGCACCAGCTGCGCGAAGGCCGTGCGCGCATGCAGGCTCTGCGTCAGCTGGCCGTCCTCGCCCACCTGCCACACCCAGAGGTCGCCCAGCTGCCCGCCCTCCCGGCTGCCCGCCCGGATGACGACTCCCGGAAAATCCCGGCAGAGCTCGCCCGGCACCAGCGCCGTCGCCGGGTTATCCGCAACCGCCCCGCGCAGGATCGAGCGGTAGGCGGTGTTCGCCGCCGGGGCCACCTCGAGGTTGAGGTAGGCGGCCGCCGCCGCGAGCGCGCCCGCCAGCACGATGGCCGGCGCCGCGATGCGCGCCAGCGGGACGCCTCCGGCCCTCATCGCGGTGATCTCCGACTGCGCGCCCAGGCGTCCGAAGGCGATGAGGATGCCCGCCAGCACGCCCAGCGGGAGCGCGTAGGGCAGGGTGCTCGGGATCACCAGGGCCGCCAGCTCCAGCGCCTGCAAGGTGTCGATCCGCCCCGCCGCCACCTCCCCCGCCACCTGCCGCAGCAGGTTGCCCGCGGTCAGGATGAACACGCAGCCGCCGGTCGCCAGGGCCGCGGCGCCCGCGGTCTCGGACAGCACCAGGCGGTCGAGGATGCGCACGCGCCTAGGAATGCCCGACCTCTCGGCCGGGGCGAGGACAAACCTCGCTCAGGGCGCGCCGTCCAGCGGCCGCGGCAATCCCTCGGCCGCCACCGGCTCCGCCGCCGCCTCGCGCAGCCAGCCCGCCTGCCCGCCCGCCAGGCTCACCAGCACATGCCCGTTCAGCCGTCGTCCCGTGCGCACCACGTCGCCCTCCCCAACCGTCGCCACCGGCTCGCCCAGCTGCGTCGGGGTCAGCTTCAGCGGCTCGTCGGGGATGCGGTTCACCGCCCGGCGGTGCGCCGACCACGAGCCCCACAGCCCCGGGCCCGACAGGGCCAGCAGCGTCGCGCCGACCAGGGCCGCCCGGTGGTGCGCGTCGCCCATCCGCCGGCCCCTCAGCCTCGGCCACGCCCAGGCGAGCAGGACCGTCCACGCCGAGGCCAGCGCGGCCAGCGTCCAGGTGTCGGACTCGAGCCAGCCCGCGTAGGATTCATGCCAGCGCTCGGAGGGGCGCTCGACCCCGCCGACCGAACTCGCGTGGCGCAACCCGGCCTTCGCCACGGCATTGCCCGGGTCGAGCAGCAGCGCGCGCTCCCAGCAGACCATCGCCCGCCCCTTGCGCCCGAGCCGCCACTCGGCGTTGCCCGCCGCGGCGAGCAGCTCCGCCGACACGCCCTCCTCCGCCGCGAGCTCGCCCCAGAGGGTCAGCGCGCCCGCGGAGTCGCCGTCCAGGTAGGCCTTGCGGGCGGCCTCGTGCCGCCCTTCCGCGGCCGACTCGGCGGCGAGCGCCAGGGCGATCAGCAGGATCAGTCGCACAGGCGTCGGCGAAGCTCGGCCAGCCCCTGCGCCAGGGCGGCGTGGTGAATCAGGGTGCCGGGGGCGGCCCGCCCGCCGAAACGCGAGCCATCGGCGCAGCGGAAGGCCGAGCGCACCGCCTCGGCCCGGGCGGCCTCGGTCCATCCGGCCGCGCGGAGGACATCCTCCGCGGTGAGGGCCTCGGCCTGCCCCGCGAGCAAGGGGGCCGCGCCCGCCCTCAGGCCCCCGACGGCCGCGCGCGCGTGGGTCTCGGCGTCCGCCGCGCGCTCGGCGCGCCGCAGCCGGGAAAGGGCGCGGGCGACCTCGCGCCGGGCCCGGGCCCGCGCCACGCGTCCCGGGTTGCGGGCCACCCACTCGCGGCGCGCCGCCACGGCGAGCCCCGCCCCCAGCGCCAGCAACCCGGCGAGATTCGCGCCCGCCAGGCCTCGGCTCGACGCCAGCGGCGCGACCCTCTCCCGCGCGCTTCCCGCGGTCGGCTCAGGGTCGGCCAGCTTGCTGGGCGGGGTCGGCGCCGCCGCGATCTCGGTCGCGGGAGCCGCCGGATCGACCGTGACCAGGTCGACCTGCCGCGGCGCCTGCCCGCTCACCTGCACCTCGACCGGCGTGAATTCCAACCGGCGGTAGGACCGGGTCTCGGGATCGAAGAAGCTCAGGCGCACGGGGGGTGTCCTGAGCGCCCCGGGCAGCCGGGGGGTCAGGTTGTAGGTGAAGGCCCGCTCCCCGGGCGCGCGGAACGGGCGTCGCTCGCGGGTCGGCAGCACATCCCAGGCGTCGCCATGGGGGACCTCCGGGGGGAGAATGCGGTCGACATTGCCCTCGCCCGCCAGGGTCGCCGTCATGCGGATGGTCTCGCCGATCATCGGGCTGGCGTTCGAGACCGTGAGCGACGCCGCCACGTAGCTGCCGACCGCCCCGCCCCAGTCGGCCGGCCGTCCCGCCTCGGGCACGCGCGACACCCGCACCTTCCGCGAGAACACGAAGGGGCGGTCCCGCATCTCCGCCGCCAGCCGGCCCGACCGCGGGTCGGCGAGCGAGATGCCGCTGATGCGGAGGTCGACCTCCCCCGCGCGGATGGGCGTCAGCTCGAACTCCGCCACCATCTCGCCGTCCGCGCCGTCCATCCGGGAGATCCCGCTGCGGAAACTCACGCCCTCGCCGCGCGCCTCGATGCCGAAGACGCCCGCCACCCGCTCCTTCTCGCCGTGCGTGAACCGGATCCGTCCCGCCACGGTCTCCCCCAGGTAAAGCGGTCGGTCGGGGAGCTCCAGCTGGGCGCGCGCCAGGCCCAGGTTCTCCCCGGGCAGGGCTTCCCGCACGCGGAAGGCGATGGCCGGAATGGGGACCTTGCGCGTCGCGAACGAGATGGCGAACGCCGGGATGCGGTGGTCGCCCGGGGTCCCCGGCGCCACCGCGCTGACCATCAGCGTCGACGTCCCCCCGCCGCCGAAGGAGCCCATCCGCTGCCCGCTGAAGCGCATCGGGATGTCGTCCATCAGCGGCAGCTCCGCGCCGACCCGGATGGCCGGCCCGAGCGGGTCGTCCTCGGGCGAGGTCACCGAGAGCTCGAGGCGGAAGGGCTGCCCGGGCGCCGGCTCCTCCGGGATCATCCGGTGGCGCACGCTGTCCTGCGCGGCCAGCGGGGCGAGCGCGGCCAGGAGAAGCAGGGCGATCCGGGCGGGCATCTCAGTAATCCCTGCCTTTCCGCTCCGCGGGCCGCCCGCGCCCGGGCTGGCCTTGGCCGGCCGCGGGCATGCGTCGCCCGAACTGGTCCTGGAGGGACTCGAGCTGGCTGCGCGCCTCCTGCTCGCTCATCCTCCCCTCCTCCCCGGGCTTGGCCTCGCCCGGGCCGGAGGCGAGCCGGGGCTCGCGGGGATCGCCGAACTCGTCGTCCTCCTCGCCCTCGCCGCTGGCGGGGCGCTCCTCCGGCGGGATGCGCTTCATCAGCTCGAGGATGACCTCGCGCAGTTCCCTGTGCTTGCGCGCCATCTCGGCGAGAATCTCCCGCAGCCGCTCGTTCTCCCGGCGAAGCAGCCGGAGCCGCTCCTCCACCTTGTCGGCGTTGGCGCGGGCCTCGTCGTCGGCCGCGTCGAGCTCATGGGCGCCGCGGAAGTCGCCGACCGACCTCAGCCAGGCGGCGGCCACGCCGGCGCGCTTGGCCGACGCCTGCTCGGCGGCCGGGATGGATTCCTTCCGCATCGTGCGGTGCGTGTCGATGCCCGAGGAGAGGGCCGCGACCGCCGGCACGTAGTCGGGCTTCCTGCCCTCGGCCTTCATCCGGTCGAGGTGCTCGATCATGTCCGTCATGTCCGAGATGTCGGCGTCGGCCGCCTCGATGTAGGAGCGGGCGAGGGACAGCTCGGCGGGGTCGCCCTCCGTGCGCCCGCCGAGCGACGCGCGGCCCTTGCCGAACCGGACGTGGCCGAGGTTGTGCAGCGAGCCGGGGCGGAGCGCGTCGCGGTTGCGCCCCAAGGCGGCCCGCAGGGCCTCCTCCGATCCCGCGAGGTCGCCCGCCGCGAGGCGGCGCGTGCCGAGGTTGTGCAGCTCGCGCGGGTCGAGCTCGTCGAACGCCGGCTCGGGCCCGTCGGCGGCGAGCGCCGCCAGGGGGGCGGCGAGGAGGGCGAGGGCGCGGCGCGGGTTCATGGCGGGGTTGCCGGTCGACGGCGGTCGGCGAGGAGCGACTCCACCACCATGAGGAGGAGCGCGAGGGACACAAACAGGCTCTCGCGGGGGATGCCGCGGCGGCCCCCGCCCGGGGCGTCGGTCCCCGCCTGGATGGCCAGCCGCAGGGCCTCCAGGCCCTCGCCGGCCTGCCCGAGCCGCACATGCCGCCCCCGGGTGGCCTCGGCCACCTTGGTCAGCGTCTCCTCGTCCAGCCGGCTCGTCACCAGGTTGCCCTCCCCGTCGCGCAGGCTGTCCGGCAGGCCGTCCGGCCCGACCACCGTGATGGGTCCGCCCGACTCCGTGCCGACCCCCACGGTGTGCACCACCAGGCCCTTGCGGGCGAGCTGGCGCGCCATCTCGACGCCGCCCGCCTCGAGGTCCTCGCCGTCGGTCAGCAGCAGCACGAGCTTGCGGTTCCGGTTGGCCGCGAAGGCGCCCTCGGCCTCCTCGAGCGCCCGCGCGATGTCCGTTCCCGGCACGGGGATGGCGCGGGTGTCCGTCTCGCCCAGCGCGCGGAAGAAGGCGTCGTAGTCGCGCGTCAGCGGGCACTGCAGGAAGGCCTGGCCCGAGAAGGCCACCAGCCCCACGCTGCCGGTGCCCTTGCGCTGCACGAACGCGGCGATGGCGGCCTTGGCCCGCTCCAGCCGCGAGGGCCGCAGGTCCTTGACCAGCATCGAGCGCGAGGTGTCCAGCACGAAGACCACGTCCTCCGCCGCGGCGGTCTGCGGCGCCGCCTCCGCGCCCCAGCGCGGTCCCGCGGCCGCGGCGCCGAGCAGCAGCAGCGCGGCCAGGCCGAGCCCGGCCTTGGCGTTGCGGCGCGCGACGGAGAGGCCCGACAGGCCCCGCCTGATCGCGCGCGGGGCGAGCAGGCCGGACAGCCGCCTCGCGCGGACCGCGGCCTGGCGAAGGTGCGCCCAGGCCAGTCCGCCGGCGGCCGCGGCGACGGCGCCGAGGACCCAGGGGCGGAGCAGGTGGGGGTCGGCGAGGTCCATGGCTCAGGGCGAGCGCGGCCGAGCCGCGCGCAGGGCGAGCTCGCCCAGGAGGAGGAGGAGGGCCGCGGCGATCCAGAGCGCCCGGTGGTCGTCGTAGGTCACCGACTCGCGGATGCGCACCTCGGTCCGCTCCAGCCGGTCGATCTCGGCGTAGACGCGCCGCAGCTGCTCGCGGTCGAGGGCCCGGAAGAACTGGCCGCCGCCCACCTTGGCCATCGTCCGCAGGATGTCGTAGTTGGCCGGGTTGATGGTCTGCATCGGGACGGGCCGGCCGAGCGGGTCCCGGATGATCTCGCCCGTGGCCGGGTTGAACTGCGGCAGCATCGTCGGCTCATCCTTGCCGAGCCCGATGGTGTGCACGCGGATGCCGAGGGCCGCGGCCAGCTCGGCGGAGGGGATGGGCAGGACCGCCCGGCTCTGGTTGTCGTCGCCGTCGGTCAGCAGCACGATCACCTTGGAGGCCGACCGGGGCAGCGCCTTCATCCGGTCCACCGCCATCGCCATGGCGTCGCCGATCGCCGTGCCCGTCTCCTTGATGATGCCGATGTGCATCCGCCCGACGCCCTTCTCCACCCACTCCTTGTTGATGGTGAGCGGGCTGAGCAGGTAGGGCTTGCCCGAGAAGACCACCGCGCCGACCCGGTCGTCGGGGCGCGACCTGAGGAAGTCCTGGATGACCTGGCGCGTCGCCGACCAGCGCGTCGTCTCGTCGTCCTTCCCGCCCATGTCCATGGCCAGCATCGACCACGAGAGGTCGATGACGAGCAGGATGTCGACGCCCTCCGACTCCCGTTCCACCTCGCGGTTGGCCGTGCGCGGCCCGGCCAGGGCCACGACGCAGCACGCCGCGGCGAGCAGGCGCGCGAACAGCCTGAGCCGCCCGGCCGCCTCGCGCACCGGGCGGCCGATGTCGCGCAACAGGGAGGCGTCGGGGAAGAGCAGGGCCCCGGCCCGGCCCGCGCGCCCGCGCAGCCAGGCCCAGAGCGGAAGCAGGGCGAGCAGGAGCAGCGCCTCCGGGTGGGCGAGCTCGAGGCCGGCCGCGGCGGGGCTCATCGCAGCGCCTCCCTCCACAGCGCCCGGCGGGCGAGCTCGACGCGCGCGAAGGCCTCGGCGCACAGCGCCGCGACCTCGTCGCCGTCCACCTCGCGGCCGCCGAACTTGGCCGCGTCCGCGGCCCGCAGGGCCCGCAGCGTCGGGTCGGCGGCGGTGGCGAGCAGGGCGGAGCGCTCGCAGCCAGCCGCCAGCTGCTGCGTGCTCAGGCCGGCCGGGGCCTCGGCGCAGACCGCGGCGAGGTAGGCGCGGAGCGCGCCGGCCGCCAGCCCGGCCTTGAGGGCGGCGTCCGGGGCCGCCGTCGCGGCGGCGTGCGCCCGACGGAAGACCTCGGCGGGGTCGGCCGGGCGGGCTCGGCGCCGGGCGATCCGGAGCGCGACCCAGCCCAGGCAGAGGGCCAGGCCGAGCCCCGCGGCCAGCGCCGCGCCGTGCGCCTCCAGCCAGGGCGGCGGCACCTCGGGCCGGGGGCCGAGCAGGACGGCGGCGGTGTCGGCGGGCTCGCTCATCGGCGTCGGCGCCGGCGCTCGAAGAAGCGGGCGAGGGCGGGCGCCGGGCGCGCGGTCTCCTCGAGGCGGAGGGTGTCGACCGACGCGCGGGCCAGCGCCGTCTCCGTCTCGGCCAGCCGCCGGGCGGCGCGGGCGGCGTAGGCGGCGCGGACCGAGGCCGAGCCGGTGTCGACCTCGGCGATCTCGCCCGTCTCCGCGTCCTCGAGCGCGAGGAGGCCCGCGTCGGGCAGGGCCCGGGTGCGCGAGTCCAGCAGGTGCACGCAGGCCACGTCGTGGCGCGCGTTCAGCTGCCCGAGCGCGGCCACCATCGCCTCGGCGCCCTCGGGCCCGGGATGGAAGTCGGAGAGCACGAAGACCGCCGCCCGCCGGCGCGCGGCGCGGGCGAGCCGGCGGAGCGGGGCCGCGAAGGCCGTCCGGGCCGAGGCCGCGGGGCGCTCGAGGATGTCGCGGATGACCCGCAGGGCGTGCCGCCTCCCCTTGCGCGGCGGCACCCAGTGCTCCGCCCGGTCGCTGAAGAGCAGGAGGCCGACCTTGTCGCCCGCCTTGAGGGCGGAGAGGGCGAGGATGGCGGCGACCTCCGCCGCGCGCTCCCGGGTCGAGAGCTCGCCCGAGCCGAAGCGCGACGAGCCGGAGATGTCGACCGCGAGCACGAGGCTCAGCTCGCGCTCCTCGCGGTGCAGCCGGACGAAGGGCTTGCCCGTCCGCGCCGTCACGTTCCAGTCGAGCGTCCGCACGTCGTCGCCCGGCACGTACTCGCGCAGCTCCTCGAAGTCGGTCCCGCGGCCCTTGAACCGCGAGAGGTAGGCGCCGACCATCGCGTCGCTCACCAGGCGCGAGGCGACCAGCTCCACCCGCCGGGCGCGGCGGAGGATCTCCTGCGGGCTGGTGGCCGGGGTTTCCAAGCGCCGGCGGCGGGTCAGGGGATGCGGACCGTGTCGAGCACGCGTCGCACCACCGCGTCGGCGTCGACCCCCTCGGCGTCGGCCTCGTAGGTGAGGATCAGCCGGTGCCGGAGCACGTCGGGGGCGAGGTCCTTCACGTCCTGGGGCACGACGTGGTCCCGGCCCTGCAGGAACGCCCAGGCCTTCGCCGCGAGCGTCAGGTTGATGGTCGCGCGCGGCGAGGCGCCGAACTGCACCAGGCCCCGCAGGTCGGGCCCCCCGGGTTCCTGCCCGCGGGTCGCGAGCACGAGCGAGACGATGTAGTCGCGCACCGGGTCGGCCACCTTGACGGCGTCCACCCCCTGCCGGGCCGCGAGGATGTCCTCCGTGCCGATGACCGCCTCCACCTCGAGGCGGGGCGAGGTCGTCGCCATCGCGTCGAGGATGCGGCGCTCCTCCTCGCGCGTCGGGTAGCCGATGTTGAGCTTGAGCATGAACCGGTCGACCTGCGCCTCGGGCAGCGGGTAGGTGCCCTCCTGGTCGATCGGGTTCTGCGTCGCCAGCACGAGGAACGGCGAGGGCAGGCGGTGCGTCTCCCCGCCCAGGGTGACCTGCCGCTCCTGCATCGCCTCGAGCAGGGCGGACTGCACCTTGGCGGGCGCGCGGTTGATCTCGTCCGCCAGCACGAGGTGGGCGAAGATGGGGCCGCGCTTGGCGTGGTACCGGCCGTCCTGCGGGTTGTAGATGAGCGTGCCCACGATGTCGGCCGGCAGCAGGTCCGGCGTGAACTGCACCCGGGAGAAGTCCGCCCGGATGGCCTGGGCGAGCGTCCGCACCGAGAGGGTCTTCGCCAGGCCCGGGACGCCCTCCAGCAGGACGTGCCCGTTGGCCAGGAGGCCGACCAGCAGGCGGTCGACAAGGTACTGCTGGCCGACGACGACGCGGGCGACTTGCTCGCGCAGGCGGGGGACCCAGGTGGCGGATGCGGTGGTCATGGGGAAGGGGCGCTTGCCAGCCAATCCCGGCGGGGGGGCGCTTGCAACCCCTAGCGCCGCGCCGCGGGGGATTTGTCCCCCTTCCTCAGCAGGACTTGGCCGCCCGGTCCAGGGCCGCCCGCACGAACGCCGCGAACAGGGGGTGGGGCCGGGTCGGCGACGACTTGAACTCCGGGTGGTACTGCACCCCGACCATCCAGGGGTGGTCCGCCACCTCGACGATCTCCACCAGGCCGGTCAGGGGATTCGTCCCCCCCACGCGCAGCCCGGCCTTCTCCAGCCGCTCGCGGTAGGCGCCGTTGTACTCGAAGCGGTGGCGGTGGCGCTCGCTGACCGTCGCCTTCCCGTAGGCCGCCGCCGCGCGCGAGCCGGGCGTCAGCTGGCAGTCGTAGGCCCCGAGCCGCATCGTCCCGCCCTTGGTCGCAACCGTCTTCTGGGATTCCATCAGGTGGATGACCGGGTCGGGGGACGCCGGGTCGAACTCGGCCGAGTGGGCCTTGGCCAGGCCCAGCACGTGGCGCGCGTACTCGATGGTGATGACCTGCATACCCAGGCAGAGGCCGTAGCAGGGCACCTTGCGCTCCCGCGCGAAGCGGGCCGCGAGGATCTTCCCCTCGATGCCCCGGTTGCCGAAGCCGCCCGGGATGAGGATGCCGTCCAGCCCCTCGAGGGCCGCCGGGCCGTCGCGCTCGAGGTCCTCGGCGTCGAGGCGGACGATCTCCGCCTTGGCCTCGTTGGCGATGCCGCCGTGCACGATCGACTCGTAGACCGACTTGTACGCGTCCTGCAGCTCGATGTACTTGCCGACCACCCCGATGCGCGCGGTCGCCCTGGGCTGGAGCAGCCGCCGCACCGTCTCGCGCCAGGGCGCGAGCTCGAGCGGCCCGCAGGCCAGGCCCAGCCGGCGCACCAGGAAGTCGTCGATGCGCTGCTCGGCCAGCATGAGGGGCAGCTCGTAGATCGAGTGCTCGACGTCGCGGCACTCGATCACCGCCTCCGCCGCCACGTTGCAGTAGAGCGAGAGCTTCTGCCGGTTCTCCTCGCCGATCGGCCGGTCCGTGCGGCAGACGAGGATGTCGGGCTGGATGCCGATCTCGCGCAGCTTGGCCACCGACTGCTGGGAGGGCTTGGTCTTCAGCTCCCCCGCCGCCTTGATGTAGGGCACGAGCGTGCAGTGGAGGAAGCAGGTGTTCTCCCGCCCGGCGTCGTGCTGGAACTGGCGCAGGGCCTCGAGGAAGGGCAGGCCCTCGATGTCGCCCGTGGTCCCGCCGATCTCGGTGATGAGGACGTCGACCCCCTCGCCGCCCTCGCGGATGCGCCGCTTGATCTCGTCGGTCACATGCGGGATGACCTGCACCGTCTTCCCGAGGTAGTCGCCGCGGCGCTCCTTCTGGATGACCGTCTCGTAGACCTGTCCCGAGGTCAGGCTGTTCTTCCGCGAGAGCGACCCCGAGGTGAAGCGCTCGTAATGGCCCAGGTCGAGGTCGGTCTCCGCCCCGTCGTCCAGCACGTAGACCTCCCCGTGCTGATAGGGGCTCATCGTGCCCGGGTCGACGTTCAGGTACGGGTCGAACTTCTGGATCCGCACCCTCAGTCCCCGGCACTCGAGGAGCGCGCCGATGGCACCCGCGGTCAACCCCTTGCCAAGCGAGGAAATGACGCCGCCGGTGACAAAGATGTACTTCATGGTGGGGTTGTTTTTCGGGAAAAGAAAAAGACCGGCGCTGTCCGAGGCGGGACGCCGGTCTGGACCTTGGAATTGGAACGACCCGGGACCGCTTGGCAAGGGTTTGGTGCGGGCACCCCCCGGGGGGGTGCATCACTTCCCCTAACCCCCCGCCGCCGCCCCCCTAATACCTCGAAGCCGCTTCCAGCCTTGGGTGGGCAATCCCCGCAAGCCCCGTTTCCTAGGCTTTAGCCCCGTCCCATGCCCTGCGCCCCCCTCACCCGCGGTCTCTCGTCCGTCGCCAGGAAAGCCCTCATGGCCCTGACCGGCCTCGTCCTGGTCGGCTTCGTCCTCGGCCACATGTCGGGCAACCTCCTCTTCTTCAGGGGCCCGGAGGCCCTTGATGCCTACGCCAAGTGGCTTCACGACCTCGGCCCCCTCCTGTGGGCGGCCCGCGTCACCCTGCTGGTCGCCGTGGCCATCCACATCTGGGTCGGCATCTCCCTCGCCGCCGAGAATCGCGCCGCCCGGGCCGGCGGTCCCGAGGTCGCCGCCACCCGCCGGGCCTCCCTCGCCTCCCGCGCCATGCCGCACACCGGCGTCGTCATCCTCGGCTTCATCGCCTTCCACCTTCTCCACTTCACCTTCCGCGCGGTGAACCCCGAGGTCGCCGCCGCGGGCGACGCCGGCCGGGTGCATGACATGATTCGCCTCGGCTTCGCCGATCCCCTCGTCTCCGCGTTCTACATCGTCGCCATGGCCCTCCTCTGCCTCCACCTCAGCCACGGCGTGAGCAGCATGTTCCAGACCCTCGGCCTGCGCAACGAGCGCTGGCGCGGCCCGCTCGACCTCGCCGCCGCCGCCTACGGCTGGGTGATCTTCCTCGGCTTCGCCTCCATTCCCCTCGCCGTCCTCGTCGGCATCCCCCCGTTCCCCGCCCTCGCGAAGTGACCCCATGATTCCCGACGCCAAGATTCCCGCCGGCCCGCTCGCCCAGAAGTGGCAGAGCCACAAGACCAGGCTGCGCCTGGTCAATCCGGCCAACCGCCGCCGCTACCATGTCATCGTGGTCGGGTCGGGGCTCGCCGGCTCCGCCGCCGCCGCCTCCCTCGGCGAGCTCGGCTACGAGGTCTCCTGCTTCTGCTACCAGGACAGCCCGCGCCGCGCCCACTCCATCGCCGCCCAGGGCGGCATCAACGCGGCCAAGAACTACCAGGGCGACGGCGACTCCGTGCGCCGCCTCTTCCTCGACACCATCAAGGGCGGCGATTACCGCGCCCGCGAGGCCAACGTCCACCGCCTCGCCGAGCTCTCCACCGCCATCATCGACCAGTGCGTCGCCCAGGGCGTGCCCTTCGCCCGCGAGTACGGCGGCCACCTCGCCAACCGCTCCTTCGGCGGCGCCCAGGTCTCCCGCACCTTCTACGCCCGCGGCCAGACCGGCCAGCAGCTCCTCCTCGGCGCCTACTCCGCCCTCTCGCGCCAGATCGGCGCCGGCGCGGTCCGGATGTACCCGCGCCACGAGATGCTCGACCTCGTCCTCGTCGGCGGCCACGCCAAGGGCATCGTCACCCGCAACCTCGCCACCGGCGAGGTCCGCTCCTGGGCGGCCGACTGCGTCGTCCTCTGCACCGGCGGCTACGGCAACGTCTTCTACCTCTCGACCAACGCCCAGGGCTGCAACGTCACCGCCACCCACCGCGCCCACCGCCGCGGCGCCCTCTTCGCCAACCCCTGCTACACGCAGATCCACCCGACCTGCATCCCCGTCCACGGCGAGGACCAGTCCAAGCTCACCCTGATGTCCGAGTCCCTCCGCAACGACGGGCGCGTCTGGGTGCCGAGGGACGCCGCCGACTGCGGCAAGGACCCCTCCTCCATCCCCGAGCCGGACCGCGACTACTTCCTCGAGCGCAAGTATCCCAGCTACGGCAACCTCGCCCCGCGCGACATCGCCTCGCGCGCCGCCAAGGAGGTCTGCGACGACGGCCGCGGCGTCGGGCCCGCCGTCGGCGGCCGCCGCCTCGGCGTCTACCTCGACTTCGCCTCCTCCATCTCGCGCCTCGGCGAGGGCGTCATCCGCGAGCGCTACGGCAACCTGTTCGACATGTACGGGAACATCACCGGCGAGAACGCCTACCGCCGGCCGATGCGCATCTACCCCGCCGTCCACTACACCATGGGCGGCCTCTGGGTGGACTACAACCTGCAGTCCAACATCCCCGGGCTCTTCGTCGGCGGCGAGGCCAACTTCTCCGACCACGGCGCCAACCGCCTCGGCGCCTCCGCCCTCATGCAGGGCCTGGCCGACGGCTACTTCGTCCTCCCCTCCACCGTCGCCGACTACCTTGCCGGCGTCGGCCTCGCCGGCCGCCCCTCGGGCGAGGGCGCCGAGTACCGCCAGGCCGTGGCCGAGACCAACGACCGCGTCGCCCGCCTCCTCGCCGTCCGCGGCAAGGAGACCGCCCGCAGCTACCACAAGCGCCTCGGCCGCATCGTCTGGGAGGCCTGCGGCATGGCCCGCTCCCGCGAGGGCCTGACCAAGGCGATCGCCGACATCCGCGCCCTGCGCGACGACTTCTGGCGCAACGTCAGCGTCCCCGGCGACGGCGCCGACCTCACCCCCGAGCTCGAGCGCGCCGGCCGCGTGGCCGACTTCCTCGAGTTCGGCGAGCTGATGTGCCGCGACGCCCTCGTCCGCGAGGAGTCCTGCGGCGGGCACTTCCGCACCGAGCACCAGGACGACGGCGAGGCCCGCCGCGACGACGCGCGCTTCGCCCACGTCGCCGCGTGGGAGTGGAGGGGCGAGGGCGCCGAGCCCGTCCGCCACGCCGAGCCCCTCGTCTACGAGGACGTCCAGTTCACCACCCGATCCTACAAGTGACCCTTCGCCATGGTTAAGGAAAACGCCCCCGGCGGCCACGACGCCACCCTCCGACTCACCCTCCGCGTCTGGCGCCAGCGCCGCGGCCAGCCCGGCGCCTTCGAGGAGCACACCCTCGCCGCCGTCCCCACCTCGGCCTCCTTCCTCGAGATGATGGACCTGCTCAACGAGCAGCTCGTCCGCGCGGGCAAGGAGCCCTTCGCCTTCGACCATGACTGCCGCGAGGGCATCTGCGGCATGTGCTCGATGACCATCAACGGCATGCCGCACGGGCCGCTGCCCGGCGTGACCACCTGCCAGCTCCACATGCGCAACTTCCGCGACGGGGAGACCATCACGGTCGAGCCCTGGCGCGCCCGCGCCTTCCCCGTCCTGCGCGACCTCGCGGTCGACCGCTCGGGGTTCGACAAGGTCATCCAGGCCGGCGGCTTCATCAGCGTCCGCACCGGCTCCGCCCCCGAGGCCAACACCCTCCCCGTCCCCAAGCCCGTGGCCGACGCGGCGATGGACGCCGCCGAGTGCATCGGCTGCGGCGCCTGCGTCGCCTCCTGCAAGAACGGCTCCGCCATGCTCTTCGTCGGCGCCAAGGTCACCCACCTCAACCTCCTGCCCCAGGGCGCGCCCGAGGCCGACCGCCGCGCGGTCGCCATGGTCCGGGCGATGGACGACGCCGGCTTCGGCAACTGCACCAACTACGGCGAGTGCCAGGCCCACTGCCCCAAGGGCATCACCCTCGACGTCATCGCGCGCCTCAACCGCGACTACCTCGGCGCCCGCCTCCGCGGCTTCTTCGCCTCGACGGGCAAGCCCCGCCGCGGCGGCGACTGAGCGGGCTCAGTCGTCGGAGTCCGCCGCCACGCCGGCGCGCTGGATGACCACGCGGTTGTTGCCGGTGGCCGCCTGGACCGCCGAGAGGAAGGCCGCCTGCCCCGCGGGGTCTCGCAGGCAGATGTCGTAGACCGCCTCCTGCTGCAAGCCCGCCTGGATGGTCTCCACCGAGCGCAGCTCGTGGCGCTCGAGGTGCCGGGCGAAGGCCTCCCCGAGGGCGGCCTCGTGGTCGACGTCCGTCCCCACCCGCACCCGCAGCCGCAGCCACTCCGCGCGGGCCCCGAACAGGTCGAGGCCGGCCAGCAGCCCGGTGATCGCGCAGACGATCGGGACGGTCATCGCGGCCAGGGCGTATTGCCGCGCGCCCACCGCCAGGCCCGAGGCCATCGCCAGGAAGATGAACCCGATGTCGCGCGACTGGTTCACCGAGCGGCGGAAGCGGATGATGGAGAAGGCGGCGAACATGCCGAAGGCCGTGGCCGCGTTGCCCTGCACCACCATGATGACCAGCGTCACCACCGTGCCGAGGATGATCAGGGTGTGCACGTAGTCCTGCGAGTAGAAGACCGGCCGGCAGGTCCTCCGGTAGGTCGAGGCGATCAGGCAGCAGAGCGCGAAGCTCATGCCGACCGCCATCAGGATCTCCGCCGCGCCGGGCGACGGCGCGCCGAGGGTTCCGGGGAGAATCAGTCCCTCGAGGCGTTGGAGGAGGCCGGGTGCGTCCGGCGCGGTTGCTTGGGCGGTGATCATGGCGTGAGAAGGGGAAGGTGGGCGCGGGGGGCGACCGCGGCGGCATACTTGCTGAAGCGGCGGGGTTGCAAGCCGTGGCGCGCGAGCAGGCGGGCGATCTCGAGGGGCACCGCCCCGTGGCCCTTGACCTCCATCACGCAGAGCCCGGGGTCGACCACCGGCTGCGCGAAGCCCGGCTCGTCGGGCCGCGGCACCAGGTCGTGCTCGCGCCGCATCAGGTCGCGGTCGAAGGTCAGGCGCAGCGCATCCTCGCCCTCGCCGCGGGCGAAGGCCTCGCGGTCATAGCGCATCAGGCAGCGCGGCCGCAGCCCGAGGGACATCGCCATCTCGGCCGCCTCGCCGGCCGTGGCCCGGTCGGCCCGGTCCAGCGGTCCCGCCGCCCCGGCGTCGCCGCCGGCGACCGCGAGGGCCTGGGGTAGCGGGAGCCGCAGCCGCCGCTTCGCGCCCCAGGGGCCGTCCTTGCGCTTGATCTCGACGAAGGTGGCGGGGGCGATGGCGCCATCCCCGGTGCCGTAGGTTCGCACCCGCAGCTTGCGGCGGAAGGGCACCCCGCGCCAGTGCTCCCAATAGATGTCGAATCCCGGGCTGTCGTAGTAGAGGGTCACCACCGGGTAGCGCCCCCCGCCCACGCTGTCGGGCCTGAGCTCGCCGGCCAGCTCGCGGAGCAGCGCGTCGCGCTGCCCGAGGCGGATCAGGTACTTGAGCTCGAATCGCGCGGCGAGGTCCATGTCAGGGCAGGCGGGTCAGGGTCAGGCTTTTCAGCTCCACGAAGGCCTCGCCCGACTCCGCCCGGAGCTCGACCACCAGCGTGGTCTCGGGTTCGGCCGCGGTGAACTCATGGGTCAGGCTGCGCCAGCTGGTCGTGCCGGCGAGGATGGCGACCTTGGCGCCATCGGCCTGCCCCGAGACCCGAAGGCGCAGGCCGGGGCCCTTGCCCTCCGCCGCCTTGACGTCCTTGGTCTGGGCCATGCCGCTCAGCCGGTACCTGCCCGGCGCCAGCGCCAGGCCGAGCCGGTGGTCGCCCCCGTTGTCGACGTTGGCTGCGATCCGCAGGGAGGGCTTTCCGCCGACCTCGGCCTGGTTGACATTTCCCTTGTCCCCGTTGGACGGCGCCCAGGCGTACTTGGCCAGGTTGGCGCTGCCGCCCGGCCGGCTGAGGCGAGCCGCGTCCTCGAGCTGCGCGTTGACCTGCTCGAGTCGGTTGCGGATCAGGTTGCCCGCGTGCTGGCCGCGCCCGGGGAACTGCTCCGCGTCCCCCGGCGAGGCCGTCTTGACGCGAATCTGGAGCGACTTGGCCAGCCGCTCCGCCTCGCGCGCCCAGTCGTTGGCCCTCAGCACCCGGGCGTTGAGCTCCATGAAGCGCTGCCGGTAGCGCTCCTGGATGCCGGGCAGCGACCACACCGCGTCGCCCACCAGCCCGCTCGGGCGGCGGAACACGTACCAGCGGGGGTCGCCGAACGTCTGGTCCATGCCATGCAGGATGAAGTGGAACTTGCCCGTCGAGGGATCGTGGTAGATCCGGTAGTTGTTCCGGTTGAACGAGTAGCCGTCCCAGTGGCAGAAGACGGTCTCCAGCGCGAAGTGCCGCAGGTAGGCGTCGATGTCCAGGATGGCCTCGAGGCGCCGGGCCCGCGCGGCCAGGTCGGGCTCCCGGCAGGCCGCGATCAGCTCGGCCAGCGGGGCCTGGTTTTCCTTCGGCCCCCGGTCCAGCTCCATGCCCGGGTTGATCTCCGAGACGAAGCCGCCGTCGTAGAGGTGCCCCTTGGTGTCCTTGAAGAAGTACGACAGGAACTCCTTGTTGAAGCCCTCCTTCAGCACGTAGATCCCGAGCGACCTGCCGTTGAGCGTGACATGCGCGTGGGTGCAGCGCGAGGCCGGCACCCCCGCGCGCCGGGCGATGTCCCCCGCCAGGGTCTCCAGCAGCATCGTGCCGTCCTGGGCGCAGTTGTTCAGCTGGAACTTCGCCAGGCCGCGGAATTCCTGCTTCTTGAGCTCCTTGTCCGTGCGCAGCGAGAAGCCCGGCCTCGGGTCGTCGATCGGGCGGAAGCTTCCCGCCGAGCCCTTGAGCTTCACATGGCAGGACTTGAGCGGGGGCTTGCCCGCCTCGCCGATCTCGCAGACCACCCACTCGCGGGGCTGGGCGCGGAGCTGGGCGACGGCCTCCGGGGCGAGGGTCAGGACGATCCGGGGCACCTCGTCCTCGGCGAACAGGCGGTCCGGCCTCGCCCCCGCCGGCGCCGCGGTCTGACCACGGCCGACGACCGTCCCCAGCAGGATGGCGAGGAGCGGGGATGCGAGGAAGGGTCGGCGCACGCTGGAAACGTTCGGTTTAGCCTGACCGCCGACACAAACGTGTCAACGATGTGTCGAGCTCAGCGTCCCAGTCCCGGGAGCAGGACGAGCAGGCCCGAGGCCATGATCTCCACGCCCACCGCCGCGAGCACCAGCCCCATCACCCGGGTGAGCACATTGATGCCGGTCTCGCCGAGCAGGCGCGTGATGCGCTCGGCCCCGGCGAAGGCCCCGAAGGTCGCCGCGCCGCCCACCACGCCGTAGGCCGCGAGGAGCGCGAGGTCGCCCGGCCCGCTCGCCTGCTGCGAGTAGATGACCATGGTGGAGAGCGTGGCCGGGCCCGTCAGCAGCGGGATGGTCAGCGGGCTCACCGCCACGCTGTCGCCCGCGCCGACCTTCTCCGAGGCCGCCGCCACCTCGCGCGGGTTGCTGTCGGCCGGCTCCGCGTTGAGCATCTGGACCGCGTTGATCAGGAGCAGCACGCCCCCGCCCACCTGGAAGGAGGCGAGCGAGATGCCGAAGAACTCCAGGATGCGCAGGCCGGCCAGGGCGCTGGCCGCGATGACCCCGAACACGGTCAGCGAGCACACCCAGACCGTGCGTCGCCGCTGCGCCGGGCTCAGGTCCCGCGTGAAGTGGATGAAGAACGGGATGACGCCGACCGGGTTCAGCACCGCGAGCAGGGTGACCAGCTGCTTGATCGGATCCATCCGGGCATCCTGCGCCCGCGCGCGGCGCCGCCAAGGGATAAGGTTGACATCCCCAGCCTAACGCAAACCTGTTGCGATAAAGATGAAAGCCGTCCTGCCGCTCCTGCTCGCCGCCGCCGGCCTCGCCCAAACCGGCCCCGAGCCCGACGCGCCCCGGCCCGGAGCCCAGGGTTGGGAAACCCGGGCCGCCCTCGTCCTCGGCGGCTCCTACGGCCGCACCACCGCCGGCGAGGCCTATGAGGATTCCCTCGCCTCCGCCCACACCGACCCCGCGCGCGAGGACCTCGCCTTCGGCGGCGCGGAGCTGTTCGGCCGGATGGGTCGCGATTGGCTCGGCGGTCGCCTCGAGGCCGCCGCCGTCTTTCATGTTCACCGTCATCCCGGCGAGCCGACCGAGAGCGAGCTCGAGGAGATGCACGCCGAGTGGGGCCGCGGCGCCTGGAAATTCCGCGGGGGCGTCTTCCTCGCCCCGCTCGGCCTGACCAACTCCCTGCATCCCCACGCCTGGACCTTCGCCAACGCGCCCCTCTTCCACGGGCGCTTCCTCGGCCCCGACGGCCTTCGCGCGCCCGGCGTCCAGGCTGTCTGGGAAGCCGATCCCGGCAGGTCCCTGTGGACCCTCGCCCTCCAGCGTTCCGCCGGCGACAGCGCCTTCTCCTTCCGCTCGCCGCACGAGGGCGAGGTTTACCTGGGGCGCCTCCACGACCCCTCGCTCGGCTCCGGCCCCCTCGTCACGCTGCGCAACGAGCGCGCCTATCGCCTCGGCGAGGGCGCATCCCTCGCCTCCGGGCTCTCGGTCGCGTCCGGCGACAACGGCACGGGCGGTGTCACCTGGATCGGCGCGTGGGACCTCGAGTGGCGGCGCGAGTCCGGCCCCGGCCGATGGCTCTCGGTCGAGCTCGAGGCGCTTTGCCGCGACTATGGGGCCTTGGCGGGGCAGGATGACGAGGGCGACCCCGTCCCCGGCGATCGCCTCCAGGACCTCGCCGCCGCCCTCTCGTTCAGCGCCGGCCTCGCCCCGGGCTGGATCGCGGGCCTGCGCGCCGAGCGGGCCGTGCCCCTCGACCGCGGCGCCTATGAGCTCGCCGGGCGCGACGCGGCCCGCGAGGCCCGCAGCCGCCTCTCACCCTTGCTCAGCTGGCGGCCCGCCGAGGGCCTTCTCCTCCGCCTCCAGTATGACCACGACCGGTCGCCCGCCTTCGGCACGGAGGACTCGGCGTGGCTGACCGTCCAGTGGACCCTCGGGCGCCACTGAGCGCTCAGGCCAGCCCGAGCAGGCCGACGCTCTCGTCCAGTCCGCCCGGCCGCGCGCGCAGCAACCAGGCCTCGCGATAGCGGGCCTCGAGCGCGCGGAGCCCGCGGTCGTCCGGCCGGACGAATCCCGCCCGCGCCAGGTCGATGCCCAGCGCCAGCTCGGTCCGCGCCCGGACATCGCCGATGGCCGTCGCCTTGCCCGCGGCCTCCGCGAGCCGCGCCAAGCTCGCCTCCAGCTCCGCCGGCGCGACCTTGCCGCGCAGCGCCTCTCGGACCGCCGGCTCCGCGGCCAGCAGGTCCCAGCTGAGGCTGCGGTTGCGCGTCGCGTGCGCGACCAGGCGATCCAGGCCGCCCATCGACTCGAGCGTCGCGGCCACCGCGGCGGCGTCCGCGGGATCGTCCACGAAGGCCCGCAGGCCGACCGCGGTGTCGGGCCGGGCGTTGGAACTCCGGCACCAGGCCATCGCGGCCGTGTCGGCCAACGGCGCCCAGAAGGTCGGCCATGGCTGGTGGGTGCCGCTGTCGCCCCACGCCGTCGCCAGCACGCCGCCGGCGCCGTGCCGCAGGGCCGCGTCCACCGCCTCGCGGGCGTTGGCGCGCGCGTCCTCCAGCCGCCCGGTCAGGCTCTGCCAGGTGCCTGTCCCGGGAGCCACCAGGTAGTCCCGACCCAGCTCCGCCAATCGCCCGCACTGGACGTCGAAGGGATGGCCCGGGTCGTAACCCCAGACCACGGGCAGCGCCTCGCGCGGCGCCTCCGCGGCCAAGGCCAGGTCCTCCAGGAGGATGTCGCCCCAGAAGAGCATCCGCTTGCCCCGGGCCCGCGCCAACCCGTGGATGCGGTTCAGGAACTCGAGGTAGACGCGGTGCTTGCCGCGCGCCGCCACCGCCCCGCGACTGCGCCCTTGCCCGAGTTCCCAGGGCTCATCCCCGCCGATGTTCACCTGGGCCGAGGCGAAGTGCGGCAGGTAGGCGTCGAGCAGCCCCGCCACGAAGTCCAGCGCCGCGTCGTCCGGGTGGAGCGTCGACGGGTGGGGCTTGAACTGGCCGGTCAGCGGGTGCGTCCAGCCGTCGGGGCATTCCGCCAGCCGCCGGTAGGGCTCGTGCCTCAGCCAGCGCTCGAGGTGGCCGAAGGTGTTCAGGTTGGGCACCAGCTCGATGCCCAGCTCCGCGCAGCGCGCGCCGAGCGCGGCCAGGTCGCCCGCGGTCAGCGGCGACGCGTCGCGCCAGACCGCCTCGTGTCCGGGGAACTCGAAGCTGTGCTCCACGTACAGCTGGAGCTGGTTCAGGCGCAGCTCGGCCATCGCCTCCGCGAGGCGCAGCAGCTCCGCCCGCGTCGGCACCTTGCCCCGCGCGACGTCCAGCATGAAGCCGCGCACCGCCAGGTCCGGGTGGTCGCGGATCTCCAGGCAGGGCAGGGCGCCGGGCTCCGCCTCCCTCAGCCGCCGGAGGGTCCGCGCCGCGTGCAGCGCGCCCCGCGCGTCCGCGGCGCCCACCCGGATGCCCGTCGTCAGGATCTCGAGGGTGTGGCCCTCGGCCGGCAATCCCGCGTCCCGCACGAGCCGGAAGGGTCCGGCCTCGCCCGCGGCCAGCCGCGCCTCCGCCTCCGCCATCGTCGAGGGGAGCCGTTCCAGCCAGCGCTCGCCCGCGAGGCCCGGCGCCACGGCCAGGCGCCCCTCCCGGAGCGCCAGCTCGCGAGGCTGGGGAAACAACTGGGGCGACCGGGCGCGCATGCTCGCCCAAGGGCTACCCCCGGGCGGCCCGGCCGGGCAAGCCGCGAAGCGGCCTGCCGCGGTTCCCGCTTGGAACCAAGTCGGGTCTTCCTACATCTACCCTCTCTCCACCATGGCCCGCGCACCCCTCGCCCTGCTCCTCCTCGCCGCCTCGGCCCAGGCCCTGCCCGAGGGCTTCGTCATCCGCGACTTCGTCGGCCCCGACCTCGAGCCCGAGCTCTATCCCACCGCCCTGACCGCCGCGCCCGACGGCGACGTCTACATCTCCTCCGACCGCAACGGCTCCCTCGGCCACGGCAAGGACATGGGTCGCATCCTCATCGCGCGGGACAAGGACGCCGACGGCAAGGCCGACCAGCTGATCGAGTTCACCAAGGCCGACTCGCCCCGCGGCGGCCACTACGTCGGCGGCGTCCTCTACCTCATCCATCCCCCTTTCCTCACCGCCTTCCGCGACAAGACCGGCGACGGCATCTCCGACGAGAAGCTGCTCCTCGTCGACGGCCTCGGCGCCGGCATCGAGCACCCGCGCGGCGCCGACCACACCACCAACGGGGTCCGCATGGGCATCGACGGCTGGCTCTACATCTCGGTGGGCGACTTCGGCGCCGGCCTTGAGCGCGAGAAGGACGGCGCCAAGGGCCGCGACGGCCGCCGCGTCACCCTCCACGGCGGCGGCGTGATCCGCGTCCGTCCCGACGGCACCGAGATGGAGGTCCACGCCGAGATGACCCGCAACCAGTGCGACACCGCCATCTCGCCCCTGCTCGACCTCTTCACCCGCGACAACACCAACGACGGCAAGGGCTGGAACACGCGCTTCCACCACCACACCGCCCTCGCCAACCACGGCTACCCCCGCCTGTACAAGAACTTCCCGGAGGAGACCGTCGGCTTCCTCGCCGACTACGGCGGCGGCTCCGGCACCGGCGCCCTCTACCTTTCCGAGCCCGGCTTCCCCGCCGGCTGGGGCGAGACCCTCTTCACCTGCGACTGGACCACCGGCACCATCCACAACCACCCCATCAGGCCCTTCGAGGCCAGCTTCGTCGCCCAGCAGCAGACCTTCCAGAAGGTCCGCCATGCGACCGACATCGACGTCGACGGCAACTCGCGCCTCTACATCTCCGACTGGCGCGCCGGCGGTTACAACTACCTCGGCAAGGGCAAGCCCCAGGGGCGCATCCAGCAGGTCGTCGCCCCCGGGGTTAAGCCCAACCGCTATGTCGACGTGACCAAGGCCTCGCCCGCCGACCTCGTCCGCCTCCTCGCCTCCGACAGCTCCGTCCAGCGCCTCGAGGCCTCCCGACGCATCCTCGACCTCGGCCTCACCGCCCAGGCCGACGCCATCCTCGCCCTCGCCGCCGACGCCCGGGCCCACCTCTATCACCGCGTCGCCGCCGTCTTCACCTACAAGCAGCTCCTCGGCGCCAAGTCCACCGACGGCCTCGTCCGCCTCGCCCGCGACGCCAAGGTGCGCGAGTTCGCCCTCCGCGCCCTCGCCGACCGCCTCGGCGAGACCAAGGGCGTCCCGACCGCGCCCTTCGTCCAGGCGCTCGCCGATCCCGACCCCCGCGTCCGCCTGCAGGCCGTCATCGGCCTTCAGCGCCTGGGCGCCCGCGACGCCGCCCCCGCCATCCTCGCCGCCGCCGCCGACTGGGCCAAGGCGCCCGCCGACGCCTCCAAGGGCGAGAACCTCCGCCTGCCCCACACCGCCGTCCAGGCCCTCGCCCGCCTCGGCAACGTGCCCGCCCTTGTCGAGGCCGCCCGCCAGCCCGCCCAGCGCGAGATCGCCCTGCGCGCCCTCCAGATGATCCACTCCAAGGAGGCGGTCGACGGCGCCCTCGCCCTCGCCGAGTCTCCCGACCCCGCCCTGCGCGCCGCCGCCATCGGCGCCCTCGCCCGCCTCCATCACCGCGAGAAGCCCTGGAACTACAAGGACTGGTGGAACACGCGTCCCGACGACCGCGGCCCTTACTTCGAGCCCGTCGAATGGGAGCTCACCCCTCGGATTCGCGCGGGCATCGAGGCCGCCTTCCCCGGTCTGCCCGCCGCCGCGCGCCCGGCCGTCCTCCAGGTCCTGGCCAAGAACCGCATCGCCGTCGCCGACCTCAGGCTCGGCGAGGTCGATTCCCTCCAGCTGCTCCTCGCCAAGGTCAGCCCGACCCAGGCCGACGCCACCCTGCTCAAGGACGCCGCCCTCGCCGCCAAGCGGCCCTGGGACGAGCGCCTCGCCTGCCTCGGCGTCCTCCGCCGCTACGAGGGCAAGGACGCCCTCAGCCTCCGCGTGCAGGTCCTCGCCGCCTGGTCCAAGGAGGCCGGCGCCCCCGCCGCCGCCGAGCAGGCCGTCGGCGACTTCGTCAACGACGCCCAGCGCGGCAACGAGGTCGCCCAGCTCCGCGCCCTCGCCAACGGCGCCGAGGACGCCGTCGCCCGCATCCTCTGGCGCTCCCTCCTCACCGTCCTCAACAGCCCGCTGACCAAGGAGGCCCAGAAGGCCCAGGTCCGGAAGGAGATTGAGAACAACCCCCGCGAGATCGGCTTCTTCCTCGCCCTCGCCGACCTCCGCCTGGGCGGGTTCGACCGGGCCATCGACGCCGCCATCGCCGGCGACAACGTCCAGCTGATCAACGCCGCCAAGGCCGCCCGGGAGGCCGGCAAGGCCGCCGCCGCCCACGCCGGCAAGAAGGTCGGCGAGATGCCGGCCGCCGACGCCCTCGCCGCCGCCCTCCGCGGCAAGGGCGATGTCGGGCTGGGCAAGCGCCTCTACGTCCAGCAGGGCTGCATCGCCTGCCACAGCGTCGACCCCGCCGCCGAGCAGAAGGGTCCCTACCTCGGCGCCGCCGGAGCCAAGTTCAGCCGCGAGTACCTCATCGAGTCCATCCTCGAGCCGGGCAAGGTCGTCGCCCAGGGCTTCCAGACCGCCATGTTCCGCATGAAGGACGGCTCCTCCCAGATCGGCTTCGTCGTCGGCGAGGCCGACGGGGTCGTCTCCCTCCGCAACATCGCCGGCGTCGCCGGCACCCTGCGCCGCGCCGACGTCGCCGAGCAGACCATCCTCCCCCAGTCGCTCATGCCGGCCGGCCTCGCCGCCAACCTCAGCGCCGAGGAGTTCACCGCCCTCATCGAGTACCTCGTCTCCCTCCGGGCCACCGGCGGCTGACCCGGGCGCCCGCCCGCGAATGAGCCCCGCCGCCCGGCGGGGCTTTTTTCGCAAGGTCATAATCCATCATCCAATCTTGATAAGTTGATGAATCCCTTTTCAGATAAGGCCCTGCCTCCCATGTCCCGCAGCTACCTCTTCTCCTCCGAATCCGTCGGCGAGGGCCACCCCGACAAGGTCGCCGACGGCATCTCCGACGCCGTGCTCGACGCCTGCCTCGCCCAGGACCCCCTCTCCCGCGTCGCCTGCGAGACCCTCGTGAAGAGCAACCACGTCGTCATCGCCGGCGAGATCACCACCCGGGCCAAGGTCAACTACGAGCAGGTCGCCCGCGAGGCCATCCGCCGCATCGGCTACGTCAACGACGACGATGTCTTCCACGCCGACCGCGTCTTCTTCACCAACCTCACCACCCGCCAGTCGCCCGACATCGCCCAGGGCGTCGACGCGCGCAAGGCCGAGGGCAAGCGGCACGCCAAGATGGGCGCCGGCGACCAGGGCATCATGTTCGGCTACGCCTCCCGCGAGACCCCCGAGCTCATGCCCGCGCCGGTCATGTTCGCCCATCGCCTCAACCGCCGCCTCGCCGACCTCCGCAAGTCCGGCGCCAAGGGCACCGCCTGGCTCCGCCCCGACTGCAAGTCGCAGGTCGCCGTGCGCTACGAGGACGGGCGCCCGGTCGCCGTCGAGAACGTCGTCATCTCCACCCAGCACACCGAGGACGTCTCCCACCGCCAGATCGAGCGCTTCTGCGTCGAGCAGGTCATCCGCAAGGCCCTCCCGCCCTCCCTTCTCTCCCGGCGCACCGAGTTTCTCGTCAACCCCACCGGACGCTTCGTCGTCGGCGGGCCCCAGGGCGACTGCGGCCTGACCGGCCGCAAGATCATCGTCGACACCTACGGCGGCATGGGTCGCCACGGGGGCGGCGCCTTCTCCGGCAAGGATCCCACCAAGGTCGACCGCTCCGCCGCCTACATGGGCCGCTGGGTCGCCAAGCATCTCGTCGCCGCCGGCGTCGCCGACCGCTGCGAAATCCAGTTCGCCTACGCCATCGGCCATCCCGAGCCGACCAGCCTCCACCTCGAGACCTTCGGCACCGGGCGCCTCCCCGACGCGCGCATCCTCGCCGCCGTCCGCAAGGTCTTCCGCTTCAATCCCGCCGAGATCCTCCGCCAGCTCGACCTCCGCCGCCCGATCTACCGCGAGAGCACCCACTACGGCCACTTCGGCAAGAAGGGCCTCCCCTGGGAGCAAGCCACCCGCCTCGCCGCCTTCCTCAGGGCCCTCAAGGCCTGACGCCCCTTCCCACCATGTACTCCGAAAAACCCTCCGGCGCCAAGCGCGCCGCCCAGCCCGACTTCAAGGTCGCCGACCTCTCCCTCGCCGAGTGGGGTCGCAAGGAGATCCAGGTCGCCGAGCACGAGATGCCCGGGCTGATGGCCCTGCGCGCCAAGCATGCGAGGCGCCAGCCCCTGAAGGGCGTCCGCGTCGCCGGCTCGCTCCACATGACCATCCAGACGGCCGTCCTCATCGAGACGCTCGCCGCGCTCGGAGCCGATGTCCGCTGGGCCTCCTGCAACATCTTTTCCACCCAGGACCACGCCGCCGCCGCCATCGCCAAGGCCGGCATCCCCGTCTTCGCCTGGAAGGGCGAGACCCTCGAGGAGTACTGGGAGTGCACCTGGCGCGCCCTGACCTGGCCCGACGGCAAGGGGCCCCAGCTCATCGTCGACGACGGGGGCGACGCCACCCTGCTCATCCACAAGGGCTACGAGCTCGAGAACGGCTCCAAGTGGGTCAACGGCAAGGCCGATTCCGAGGAGGAGCAGGTCGTCAAGGACCTGCTCAGGCGCGTCGCCAAGTCGCACCCCGGCCACTGGCACCGGGTGGTCAAGGACTGGAAGGGCGTCTCCGAGGAGACCACCACCGGCGTCAAGCGCCTCTACCGCATGCTCGAGGAGGGCTCCCTCCTCGTCCCCGCGGTGAACGTCAACGACACCGCCACCAAGTCCAAGTTCGACAACCTTTACGGCTGCCGCGAGTCGCTGGTCGACGGCATCAAGCGCGCGACCGACGTCATGGTCGCCGGCAAGGTCGCCCTCGTCATCGGCTACGGCGACGTCGGCAAGGGCTCCGCCCAGTCCCTCCGCGGCCTCGGCTGCACCGTCATGATCGCCGAGGTCGACCCCATCTGCGCCCTGCAGGCCGCCATGGAGGGCTACCGCGTCGTCACCGTCGAGGACGCCCTCCCCGTCGCCGACATCTACGTCACCGCCACCGGCAACCGCGACATCCTCACCCTCGAGCACCTGCTCGCGATGAGGGACCAGGCCATCGTCTGCAACATCGGCCACTTCGACAACGAGATCCAGGTCGTCCGCCTCAACGCCGCCAAGGGCGTGCGCAAGGACACCATCAAGCCCCAGGTCGACCGCTACACGCTCAAGGACGGCCGCCAGCTCTACGTCCTCGCCGAGGGCCGCCTCGTCAACCTCGGCTGCGCCACCGGCCACCCGAGCTACGTGATGTCCACCTCCTTCTCCAACCAGACCCTCGCCCAGCTCCACCTCTGGGAGACCCGCGCCACCGCCAAGCCCGGCGTCGTCGTCCTGCCCAAGCACCTCGACGAGGAGGTCGCCCGCCTTCACCTCGCCAAGATCGGCGCCAAGCTGACCAAGCTCACCAAGGCCCAGGCCGACTACATCGGCGTCAAGCCCGAGGGCCCGTTCAAGCCGGACAACTACCGCTACTGAGCCTACCCGCGCTCAGCGCTCCTGCAGCCAGCGCAGCGCCGCCCGCTCGCCCTCCTCGGCGAGCAGGCGGCGGTACTGCGCCCAGCCCGCCGCGTCGAGGCCTTGGAACCGCCCCATCAGCCGTTCGGTGTCCCCGGCCAGCCCCGCGATCTCCGCGCGCTCCCTCTCCAGGTCGGCCAGCCGCTCGCCTGCCCGCTCACCTTCCCAGGTGATCACCGTTTCCGGGTCCAGCGCGCCGAGCAGGCCGGTTTCCATGTGAACGCCGCCGAGGTTGTCGAGCAGCAGCCCGCCCTGCCGCAGGCTGCCCCCCAGTCGCAGCGTCTGCTCGAGCAGGAAGTCCGCCTCGTCCCAGTCGCCGAGCTCGACGAAGATCCGCTGCAGGTCGCCCAGTCCCCGGCCAAGCCGGATGAGCTCCGCGCCCGACCAGGCCGGAACCAGGCCGAACGCCGCGACATGCGCCTTCAGGTCATCCGCGCCCGACTCGCGCAGGAGCGCGTCCGTCTCCAGCAGGAGCCGCACCTCGCCCCGGCGCAGCTCCTCCGCCATCGCCGCGTCGACCAGCGCCGCCGCGGCCGCCGTCGGGTCGCCCGCCTTGGCGGCGTCGGCTGCCTCGAGGTAGGGCCCCAGCGCGTTGTCCGGGTCGGCCGCCCGGAAGGCGGCCAGGGCGGCGGCCCGCTCCTCGGGCGTCTTCGCCGCGCGCACCAGGGCCATGAGCACGTCCGGGTCGCCCGGGTGCAGCTCGGCGGCGCGCCGGAGCCACGTCTCGTCCCTTGTCACCAGGGCCGCGGCCAGCAACGTGACCGGCGCGGCGTCCGGTCGCGAGGCGCGCGCGACGACCGCGCCGAGCTCGCGCGGCCTAGCCTCGCCAGGCCGGGGGCCGGCCGGCCTCGTCGCCGCCAGAGGGTCGCCTCGCGCCGGGGCCGCGACGTCCGGTCCGGGGAGCGGGGCCTCGCCCCGCCCTCCGCCCAAGGCCAGCCAACCCGCGCCGGCCATCAGGCCGGCGGCGGCGAGGAGGACTGGGATGCGGCGCATCCCCCTGGTGCTATCAGATGCCGTAGGGGTCGCGCAACTTCCGGCTGATGAAGGGATTCTCGCCGATGTCCTCGCGGACCTTCTCCGCCTTGCCGTCGAAGGTCAGCTTGCGGCCGGCGTGGATGGAGGCGTTGGCGAGGTGGCCGAGCAGGGTGGTGTGGTGGGCGACCTCGATGTGGGCCACGGGGCGGCGGCGCGTGCGCACGCAGTCCGTGAAATCCTTCCAGTTGTCCGTCGTGCCCGGGCAGCGCCAGGCGCCGTCGCCCAGCGGGGCGTCCCAGAGCTTGGGATCCGAGGTCTGCTGCGAGCCGCGGTTGACGTAGACCCAGCCCGTCTCGCCGATGAACTTCGTCCCCATGTGGCGGCTGTTGCACGTGATCTCGGTGCCGTCGGCGTAGGTGACCGTGTAGTCGTACTGACGGTGCACGTTCCAGGGCCCCTGCGCGGTCTCGCTTCCCTTGGCCTCGACCGAGACCGGGTACTCGAGGTCCTTGCTCACGCCCCAGGCCGCGATGTCGACATGGTGGCAGACCCAGTCGACCAGCTGGCCGCCGCCGAAGTTGTAGTTCCAGCGCCAGTTGAAGTGGGTGCGGCGCGAGTCGTAGTCCATCATCGCCGAGGGTCCGACCCACAGGTCGTAGTTCAGGTGCCCCGGGACCTTGCCGGGATCGCCGTCCTTGGGCCCGGCGCCGCTGCTGCCCGTGCCGACCTCGACCCGCCTCACCTTGCCGATGGCGCCGTTGCGCACGAGCTCGACCGCGCGGCGGAAATTACCCGTCGAGCGCTGCCACATCCCCGTCTGCCAGACCCGGCCGTGCGCCTTGGCGGCGTCGACCATCGCCCGGCCCTCGGCCAGGGTCTTGGCCAGGGGCTTCTCGCCGTAGATGTCATAGCCCGCCTTGAGGAAGGGGATCGAGATCGGCGCGTGCCAGTGGTCGGGCACGCCGATGCTCGCGGCCTCCGCCTTCTCCTTCGCGAGCAGCTCGCGGTAATCCTGGTAGGCGCGGGGCTCGGAGCCGCCGCGCTGCTTCACCGCGTTGACCCCCGCCTTGAGGTGGTTCAGGTCGACGTCGCAGACCGCGATCACCTGGACGCTCTTCATGCCCAGGAACCGCCCGAGGTTGCTGCCGCCCATGCCCGCCGTGCCCACCGCGACCATCTCCAGGCGATTGCTCGGCGCCACTTCCCCGTCCTTGCCCAGCGCGGACGCCGGGATGAGGGTGGGGAAGCCGAGGGCGAGGCCGGCGAGGGAGGATTGGCGCAGAAAATCGCGCCGGGAGGGGCGTTGGGGGTGGGGCATGCGTTCAAGACATCCCGCCACCGCGCCGGTTCCCGCGGAACTCCCCCGCCTGCCGCCTGTTAACCTCCCCGACCTCATGCGCCACCTCCTCGCCCTCCTGGCTCTCGCCCTCGCCTCCCCTGATCCGGTTTCCGCCGTCCAGGCGGCCGACGCCGCCGTCCAGCCCGCGCTCCCCCGGCGCATCCTTGTCTTCTCCCGCACCGCCGGCTTCCGCCACGATTCCATTCCCGAGGGCGTCAAGTGCCTCCGCGAGCTGGCCGCCGCCGCCAAGCTCGAGGTCGAGGCCACCGAGGATCCCGCCCAGTTCACCCCCGCCAACCTCGCCCGCTTCGGGGTGGTGGTCTTCCTCAACACCACGGGCGACGTCCTCCCCGAGCGCGCCCAGGAGGAGGCGTTCGAGCGCTGGCTCGAGGGCGGCGGCGGCTTCATGGGCGTCCACGCCGCCACCGACACCGAGTTCAAGTGGCCCTGGTTCGCCCGCATGGTCGGCGGGCAATTCGCCGGCCATCCCAAGATCCAGCCCGCGGACCAGGTTGTGGTCGACCGCGCCCATCCCGCCACCGCCCACCTGCCCGAGCGCTGGAAGCGCACCGACGAGTGGTACAACTTCAAGAACCTGCAGGCCGACAACAAGGTCCTCCTCCGCCTCGACGAGAAGACCTACCAGGGCGGCAAGAACGGCGACGACCACCCCTCCTCCTGGGTCAAGCCGGTCGCCAAGGGCCGCATGTTCTACACCGCCGGCGGCCACACCAAGCAGTCCTACTCGGAGCCGGACTTCCGCCAGCACCTCGCCGGCGCCCTGGCGTGGCTGATGCGCGACGCGCCCGACGCGGTCACTCCTTCTCCAGCTTCGCGATAAGGCGCTCGAGCACGCCCTTGGTCGCGGGCTCCTTGGCCTTGGCCAAGGCTTCCCTGAGCGCGGGCACATCCTGCCTGCCCGCCAGCCGGACGATCGCCTTCTGCGCCTCGAGGCGGAGCTCCGGGTCGGACAGGGCCGCGGCCGTCGCGCCCGCTGCGGCCGACATTCCCCGCCGGCTCGCCGCCTGCAGCAGCGCCTTGCGCGCCTTCGCGGGAAGCGCCGCGTCGGCGATGCCCGCCACGAACGCGTCCGTCACGCCCTTGCCGTGGATGCGGGTCAGGCCCTCCGCCGCCGCGGCGGAAAGGTCGGCGTCGTCCGAGGCCGCCAGGCGCGCCAGCACGGGCGCCTGCGACCCGTCGCCCAGCTCGGCCAAGGCCTCCGTCGCATCCACCCTCAGCGCGGCCGGCCCCTCGAGCGCGACCTTGGCCATCGCCCCGGAAACCTTGCCGCCGAAGGAGTGGCGCGATTCCGCCACCGCGTGGATGCAGCGCCGGGCGAGGTCAGGCTCGGCCTTGCCCGAGGTCGCGTGGGCCAGCAGCCGCTCGGCGATGGCGAGCGACGCCACGTCGCCCTCCTGGGCCTGGTGGTCGGCGATCCGCTCGCGGCAGACGTCCACCGCCGCCTCCGCCACCTTGCGGTCGGGATGGCCCAGCGAGTCGTGCGGCGCATCCGAGCCCCGCAGCGCGTTCAGCGCCGCGCGATAGCGCGCCGCGGGGTCCTTCTCGGCCAGGGCCTTCGAGAAATCGGTCGGCGCGGCCGGGGCGAGCGCGGACGCGAGCAGGAGGAGCAGGGCGGGGAGTTTCATGG
>JAURJZ010000065.1 GCA_030831965.1 Verrucomicrobiota bacterium | reverse complement strand
CAGGGACTTGCCCTTGAGGGAGACCTGACGGTCGAGCGTTTGCTGCTTCATGCCTTCCTCGGTTATTCACAGGCCGCGGCCGGTGTAAAGCGCGGGATTGCAGGGGCTTCCGAACGCCGCCCCCTCCCTGTCGGGGCTTGCCAGCGGCCCCGGGTCCCACAAGCATCGCGCATGCGTCATCGACTGCCGACGCGGGGTCTTGTCCTCGCCATCCTGACTCTCCTCGCCCTCCCGCTGGAGGCGCAGACGCGCCAGGGCCTGGTGCGCGGGCGGGACGCCGACGACGACCGCATCGGGCAGGTCGCCACCTCGCTCCGGATGTCGGTCGACGATGTCCGCCGCCTCGTCCGCCGCGACGCCGCCCTGCACGTCTCGGGCTCCGGCAACCTCGTCTACGCCTGCCGACGCAATCCCGCGCGCCCCGCCGGCGCGAGGGTCGTCGGCGTCAACAACGCCGGCTTCGTCGGCACGCCCGCTTATCCCCTCGCCCAGACCTTCAGGCTCCACAGCCGCCCCGGATCGACCAAGGTCCTCTATCTCGACTTCAACGGCCACACCATCACCGGCACGGCCTGGAACGTCGACTTCGGCGAGACCATCGTCATGCCGCCCTTCGACATCGACGGCGCGCCCGACAGGTTCAGCAACGCTGAGATGACCATCATCCAGCAGGTCTGGCGGCGCGTGGCGGAGGACTTCGCCCCGTTCGATGTCGACGTCACCACCGAGGAGCCGGCCCTCGAGGCCATCGTGCGCGACAGCCAGGCCGACACCGCCTACGGCGTGCGCGCCGCCATCGGCGGCGACGGCGGCCTTCTCGACCCCGAGTTCGCCGGCGGGCTGCTCGGCATCGCCAACTTCGGGGCCTTCGGCTCCGACGTCGACACCCCGGTCCTCAACTTCTCCGAGGCCCACGGCAACGACTGGGCCATGCTCGCCGACACCATCTCCCACGAGACCGGCCACGCCCTCAACCTCTTCCACCACGGCAGCGACACCGACGGCGAGTATTACGGGGGTCACGGCAACTGGGCCCCGATCATGGGCTCCGGCCCGTCGACCTCCGTCTCGCAGTGGAGCCGCGGCGACTACGCCGGGGCCACCAATCCCACCCAGGACGACCTCGCGGTCATCAGCGAGCTGATCCCTCCCGCGCCGATCGACCACCCCATCGCCGCCGTCGACGCGCTGGCCATCGACCGGGGCGACATCGCCGGCGGGACCATCCTCAACGCCGCCGACACGGCCTGGTATCGCCTCGAGGCCGGGGGCGGGCAGCTCAGGCTCAGCGGCGCCGTCTCCGCCCTCGGGCCCAACCTCAAGCTCGGCCTCAGCCTGATGGACGCCAACGGCAACCTGCTGGCGTCCTCCAGCACGACCACCTCGGCCATGTCGGCCACCCTCACCTACAACGTCGCCCAGTCGGGGGTGTACTACGCCGTGGTCGACGGCATCGGCTACCGCACCGTCGACACCGGCTTCACCGACTACGCCTCGGTCGGGCGCTACACCCTCTCGGGCAACTGGGCGCTCAACCAGCCTCCCATCGCCTCCACCGCGGGCAGCCGACCCCTCATCGGCGGGTTCCCCCTCCGGGTCGACTTCGTGGGCTCGGGTTCCTTCGACTTCGACGGCCAGATCGCCTCCTACTCCTGGGACTTCGGCGACGGGGCCACCTCCAGCCTGGCGGATCCCACCCACGTCTACCCGAACCCCGGCACCTACACCGCCCTCCTCACCGTGACCGACTCGCTGGGCGCCACTTCGACCAGCCCCGTCGTCGTCACGGTGGCCCCGCGCCCCATCGCCGACCGGCCCATGCGCGTGCTCTCCATGATGCCCACCTGGGTGCCGCTCTCCCGAACCGCGGGCGTCGCCCAGTGCGTCGTCCGCGTGGTCGACTCCGGCGGCAGGCCCCTGCCCGGGGTGACCCTCACCGCCTCGGTGCAGGGCCTCGACACCGCCACCGTCACCGTGGTCAGCGACCGCCAGGGCAACGCCACGCTGCGGAGCGCGTCCCTCCCCGCGTCCCTCCGCGGGACCGTCACCTTCGCCGTCCGCAACGTCACGCTCCCCGGCTACACCTACCTGCCCGCGCTCAACAAGGTCAGCTCGTCGACCGTCCGCCGCTGAGCTCCGGTCACTTGTTCACATCGCGAGGCCGCCCCTTGACTCCCGCCTGAGCGGGTGAATCGTCACGCCGTGCTCCTGGTCATCGACAACTATGACTCGTTCACGTTCAACCTGGTCCAGTACTTCGGCCAGCTGGGCGTGGAGCAGCGCGTCTTCCGCAACGACCAGATCACCGTCGAGCAGGCCCTCGCCCTGGACCCCGACCGCGTGATGATCTCGCCCGGCCCCTGCTCGCCGACCGAGGCGGGGGTCTCGTGCGACATCATCCGCGCCTTCGCCGGCAGGAAGCCCCTGCTCGGCGTCTGCCTCGGCCACCAGGCCATCGGCCAGGTCTTCGGCGGCAAGGTCGTCCGCGCCCCCAGCCTCATGCACGGCAAGACCTCGCCCGTCTTCCACGACGGCCAGGACCTCTTCCTCGGGATGCCCAACCCCTTCGCCGCCACGCGCTACCACTCCCTGGTCGTCGACCGCCCCTCCCTGCCTCCCTGCCTCAAGGTCACGGCCTGGACCGAGGACGGGCTCATCATGGGCCTCCGCCACCGCGAGCTTCCCGTCTGGGGCGTCCAGTTCCACCCCGAGTCCTACGTGACCGAGCGCGGCCTCGACCTGCTCGCCAACTTCCTCCGGCTCTGACCATGCACTGTCCCCGCTGCCAGCACTCGGACACCAAGGTCATCGACACGCGCCTGCTCAAGGGCAACCACTCCATCCGCCGACGCCGCGAGTGCCTCGGCTGCGAGCACCGGTTCACCACCATCGAGGAGATCCTCCGCGAGGGCCTGGTCGTGGTGAAGCGCGACGGCTCGCGCGAGGACTTCGACTTCTCCAAGGTCGCCTCCGGCATCCGCAAGGCGACCGACAAGCGCCCGGTCGAGACCGAGCGCATCGACCTCCTCATCTCGGAGGTCGCCGAGGAGATCAACGCCCGCTTCGAGGACGAGGTGCCCTCCAAGGCCATCGGCGAGATCATCATGCAGAAGCTCCAGGCGGTCGACCAGATCGCCTACGTCCGGTTCGCCAGCGTCTACCGCGACTTCCGCGACATCGACGAGCTCGCCCGCGTCATCGACCAGCTGCGCAAAGGGGGCAGGGTGCCATGACCGCCGCCGCCGCCGTCCGCGCCGCCCGCCTGCGCACCTTCCACGCCCTCGTCGCCACCCTCGCCGGGTCGACCCCCGAGCTGCGGCGCGACATCGACGCCGTCCTGCGCGTCGTCGAGTCCGAGATCCTGCCCGCCGAGGGGCTCGACGCCCACGGCCTCGCCCGCGCCGCCCGCCAGATCCTCGGCCTCATCCTGCCGGCCGACCGCACGCCCGACATCGCCGTGCTCGATTACCGCGACCGCCCCTTCGATCCGCTCTGGGCCTCGGCCGAGATGGCCCACGCCCTCGCGCCCGTCGACGGCTCCGACGACGTCCTCCTCTGGGTCGCCGGCCTCCAGGACCAGCTCCTCGGCCGCGGACGGGGCGCCCGGCGCGAGGCCGCCTACGCCGCGGCCGTCGAGACGCTCGGCGGCATCGCCGCCCGCCTCGCGGGCCGCCGCCGCGTGACCGTCGTCGTTCTCTGAACCCGCCCATGGCCAAGACCCTTTTCCAGCGCATCGCCGACGGCGAGATCCCCGCCAAGCTCGTCCACCAGGATGACCGCTGCGTCGCCTTCCACGACATCGCCCCCCAGGCCCCGGTCCATATCCTCGTCGTCCCCCGCGCGCCCGTGGCGCGCATCGCGGAGGCGACACCCGCCCACGCCGAGCTGGTCGGCCACCTCCTCCTTGTCGCCGCCCGCGTCGCCGCCGACCAGGGGCTCCGCGACGGCTTCCGCCTCGTCGTCAACAACGGCCGCCACGGCGGCGAGACCGTGCCCCACCTGCACGTCCACCTGCTCGGCGGGCGCCCCCTGGGCTGGCCTCCCGGCTGACCATGCCCGTGCCGCTGCCCTGCCTCTGCCTCGACGGCTCAGTCCGCGACCGTCCGCGGGGCGGCATCTGGGTCGGCGAGCGCTGGCTGGCCGAGCTCCAGCTCGAGGGCGACCCCGCCGAGGCCTTCGCCCCCCTCGCCCAGTCCCTGCTCGAGGTCGCCGATCTCGGCTGGGGCGACCTCCGCGCGCTCGCCCTCAACCAGGGCCCGGGGTCCGTCCTCGGCATCCGCGCCGCCGCCATGTCCCTCCAGGCCTGGTCCGTCGTCCATCGCATCCCCGTCCATGGCTGGTCCGGCCATCTCGCCGCCGCCTGGGTCGCGGTCGGCACCTGCGACGGCATCGTCTCCGAGGGCCGCGGCGGCGCGTGGGTGCTGCAGCGCGTCGGACCCGAGGGTCCCGTCGGGACCCTCGCCGAGGTGGAGCCCGCGCAGGTCGCCGGACTTCGCCTTCGCCCCCTCGCCGGAGGTTTCCGCCACAGCCTTCCCCGGGGAATGGGGGACGAGGTCGACGCCTGGCCGGCGCTTCCCGGTCTCCTGGCCTCGCGCGGTCTCGCCGTCGCCACCGGCCATCCCGACGCGCTCAACTCGCCCGCCGCCCACGCCCTGTGGTCCGGCCGTCGCCACGGCGCCTCCGCGCCATGACGCCTTCCGTGCCCGCTCCCGGCTCGCGCGCCTGGGTCGAGATCGACCTCGCCGCGCTCGACCGCAACGTCGGCCGGATCAAGGCCGCGCTCCCCGCGCGGGTCCGCTACGTCGCGGTGGTCAAGGCCAACGCCTACGGGCACGGCATGCCCGAGGTGGTCGCCCGCCTCCTGCAGGCCGGCATCGACCGCTTCGCCGTCGCCAACGTCGAGGAGGCCGCCCTCCTCCGGGAAATCGGCCCCCAGGCCGAGGTGCTCGTGCTCTCCCCCTCCCTGCCCGAGGAGCACGCCCGGGCCGTCGCGCTGGGCGTCGACCTCACGCTCTCGTCCGTGGCGGAGGCCGAGGCCCTCTCGGCCGCCGCCGTCTCGCTCGGGCGCCGCGCCCGGGTGCACCTCAAGGTCGACACCGGGATGGGCCGCGCCGGCGTCTGGCACGAGCGCGCCGCCGATGCGCTCGCGGCCGTGCTGGCCGCTCCCGGGCTCGAGCTCCGCGGGCTCTACACCCACTTCGCCAACGCCGACGGCGACCCGGCCTTCACCGCCGAGCAGCGACGGCGCTTCCTCGGGGTCCTCGCCCGCGTGCCCGAGGCCCTGCGTCCCGGCCTGATGGTCCACGCCGACAACTCCTCGGGGCTCGACACCTTCGCCGCCGCCGCCCCCTTCAACGCCGTCCGCGTCGGGTTGCTCCAGTACGGCCTTCCTCCCCATCCCGGCTCCTTCCTCGATCGCATCCGTCCCGAGCCCCTGCTCGCCTTCCATTCCCGGGTCGTGCTCGTCAAGGACCTGCCCGCCGGCACCCCCGTCAGCTACGGATCCACGCATCGGCTTGCGCGCGCCAGCCGGGTGGCGGTGGTGGCGGCCGGCTACGGCGACGGCATCCCGACCGCCGCCAGCAACCGCGGCCGGCTCCTGGTGCGCGGACGCCGCTGTCCCATCCTAGGGCGCGTGACAATGGACCAGACGATTGTCGACGTCACCGACCTGCCCGGGGCGTCGGTCGGCGACGTGGCCACGATCCTCGGCGGGCAGGGCGACGCCCGCATCACCGTCGGCGACTTCTGCTCCTGGTCCGACTGCATCCCCTGGGAGGCGCTCTGCTCGCTCACCCAGCGCGTCCGGCGCGTCTACCGCACCGACCGGACCTAGGGCTCACCGCGCGCTCGCCGCCGCCTTCTCGACCGCGTCGGCGAAGCCCTTGCCGTGGGGACTGCCGTCGAAGATCAGCTTGCCCGCGGCGTCGAAGACGAAGGCGCGGGGGATGGCGTTGAACTCGACCGGGCACCTGGCCAGGCCGCCGGAGATGGGGAAGGTCACGCCCGCCTTCTTGATCACGGGCTCGATCGCCTTGCGGTCATGGCCCTGCGACTCCGCGCCGAAGAACAGCACCTTGTCCCTGTGCCTCACCGAGAGCGCCTGCAGCTTGGGCAGGCTGGCGATGCAAGGGGGGCAGCGGACGCCCCACGCCTCGATGACCACGCCCTTGCCCTTCGCGTCGGACAGCTCGCCCTTGCCCAGGATCGGGTCGCCCAGCCTGAACTCCGAGAGCGTGTGCTGACGGGGAGCCTTCTCCTTCTCGGCGGCCGAGGCGAGGGGGGCGAGGACGACGCAGGCGGCGAGGAGGGCGAGGGGGCGCATGAGCCCTTAGACACGCCCCGGGGTGAAAAGTCAGCGCAAAACGCCCGACCAACCCTCAGCGGCCCCTCGCGCGCGCGATTTCCGCCCGGATATCCATCGCCAGTCCCACGGCGGCGACCAGCGCGAAGGCGCCGGCGTGCCAGAGCAGCCACCGTCCCTCCCCGACAATCTCCGCCCATGAATGGTAACGAGGGCGGGCCATCAGGGCGGCGGCCCACGGGACGAAGGTGTAGGCGCCGACCGTCAGCGCCGTGCGGTCCATCGGCAGACGCGGCGGTAGGCACATGCGCAGGACCCAGGCCGCGCCGGGCAGGGCGAGAATCCAGGCGGGGGCGGGTTTCCCCATCAGGTAGCCCAGCACGAACCAGGGCGCGACCGCCGCGGCCAGGGTCGAGGCCGCGGTGATCAATCGCTCCGAAGGCGTCCGGCGTCGGGCCGGCGCCAAGGTCTCCAGGTCGAAACCCGTCCCGCCGCGACTCTCGGATTCCTCGATGCCCGCGATCCAGCGGGCGCCTTTCATCCAGCCCAAGGCCATCAGGCGAGGCCGAGGTGACGGCGGGCGTTGTTGCTGCAGACGTCTCGCACAAGGGCGTCGGTCCACTCGCGCCGGTCGGGCAGGCGCCCGGTGGCGACATCCGAGCCGACCAGGTCGCAGAGGATGCGGCGGAAATACTCGTGACGAGGGTAGGAGAGGAAGGAGCGGGAGTCGGTGACCATGCCCACGAAGCGGCTGAGCAAGCCGAGGTCGGACAGCTGGTTGATCTGGTCGCGCATCCCGCGCTCCTGGTCGAGGAACCACCAGGCCGAGCCGTGCTGGATCTTCCCCGGGATGACCCCGTCCTGGTATGAGCCGCACATGCCGGCGAACAGGGCGTTGTCGGCGGGGTTGATGTTGTAGAGGATGACGCGCCCCAGGCAGCCCTCGGCCTCGAGCGCGGACAGCCAGCGGACGAGCCCGGGTCCCTGGCGGGCGTCCCCGATGGTGTCGCACCCGGCGTCCGCCCCGAGCCGCGCGGCCAGGCGCGGATTGGGGTCCCGGACGGGCCCCAGGTGAAGCTGGGTGACCCAGCCCTTGGCGTGGTTCAGGCGGCCGACCAGGCGCATCAGCCAGGAGGCGAAGGCGGCGGCCTCCTCGGCGGTCGCGGGACGCCCCTTGAGGGCGCCTTCCCAGGCGGACCTGGCCAGGCTTTCGTCCGGCTCGGCGTCGGGCATCGCCTCGAGGCCGTGGTCGCTCGCGCGGGCGCCGACCGCCGCGAAGTCCTCGTGACGCTTGGCGAGGGCCTTGGCGAGCCCGGGCAGGGTGTCGGCACCCGTGCCGGCGGCGTCGGAGAGGCGACGGGACCAGGCGGCGACCTTGTCGGGCTGGCGGACCTTCAGGGCGGCGTCCGGGCGGAAGGTGGGGACCACGCGGGTGGCGAAGCCCGACTTGGCCAGGGCCGCGTGCCACTCGAGCGAGTCCGCCGGGTCGTCGGTGGTGCCGACAAGCTCGACGTTCATCCGGCGGAGGATGCCGCGGGCGGTCAGGTCGCCGGAGGCCAGCTGCCGGTTGGCCTCGTCCCAGACGCGGTCGGCGGTGTCGGGCCCCAGCAGCTCCCCGATGCCGAAGTGGCGGCGGAGCTCGAGGTGCGTCCAGTGGAAGAGCGGGTTGCGCAGGGTGGCGGGAACGGTGGCCGCCCAGGCGCGGAACTTGTCGCGGGGCGAGGCCGGGCCGGTGATGAGGTCCTCGGCGACGCCGTTGGCGCGCATGGCCCGCCACTTGTAGTGGTCGCCGTCGAGCCAGATGGCGTGGAGGTCGGCGAAGCGGCGGTCCTCCGCGATGTCCCGCGGGCTCAGGTGGCAATGGTAGTCGACGATGGGCTGGTCCTTGGCGGCCTCGGCCCAGAGCCGGCGCGCCTCGGGGGTCGAGAGCAGGAAGTCGTCGTCGAGGAAGGCCACGGTCAGATGGACATCGCCGCGAAGCCGCCGTCGACCACGATCTCCGACCCGGTAATGAAGCTGCCGGCGTCGGACGCCAGGAGGAGCGACGCGCCCGCGAGCTCGCCGGCCTCGCCGAAGCGCCCCATCGGGGTCTTGCCGAGGATGGACGCCACGCGCTCGGGGGTCAGGACCTTGCGGTTCTGCTCCGCCGGGAAGAAGCCGGGGACGAGGGTGTTGACCCTCACGCCCCGGGGCGCCCACTCGCGGGCGAGGTTCTTCGAGAGGTTGTGGACCGCGGCCTTCGAGGCCGAGTAGGTGAACACCCGGGAGAGGGGAAGGATGGCCGACTCGGAGCCGAGGTTGATGATGGAGCCGCGCCCGGCGGCGACCATCGCCTCGCCGAAGACCTGGCAGCCGAAGACGACGCCCTTGACGTTGATCCCGAGGATGCGGTCGAGCTGGGCCTCGTCGATCTCGAGGAAGGGGGTGGGGGAGTTGACCCCCGCGCCGTTGACCAGGATGTCGATCCGGCGGTGGCGCGCCAGCAGCGCGTCGCGCAGGCGAAAAAGGTCGGCCTTGTCCGTCGCCTCCCCGGCCTGGAATTCCGCCGACCCGCCCGCGGCGCGGATGCGCGCGAGGCGCGCCTCGGCCTTGGCGGCGTCGCGCCCGACCAGCACGGCGTGGGCGCCGGCGGCGGCGAAGGCCTCGGCCATCGCCCCGCAGAGCTCGCCCGTGCCGCCGATGACGACGGCCACCCGGCCTTGGAGGGAGAACAGGTCGCGAGGGTCGGGCATGCCGGGGTTCTAAGGCCCTTGGCCGTCCCGGGAAAGAAGGATTTGGCGGCCCGCGGACCCTAGCGGACCACCCGGGCGCCGCCGCCCGCGACCTGCTTCTCCACCTCCCGGCGGGTGGCCATCGAGGTGTCGCCCGGGGTGGTCGAGGCCAGGGCCCCGTGCGCCGCGCCGTAGTCGACCGCCTTCTGGGCGTCGTTGAACTCGAGGAAGCCGAAGGCCAGGCCGGAGGCGAAGCTGTCGCCGCCGCCGACCCGGTCGAGGATCTCGAGCTCGGGGTACTTGCGCGACTCGTGGAACCTGCCGTCGTGCCAGCAGATGGCGCTCCAGTCGTTGCGCGTGGCGCTGATGACCCGGCGCAGGGTGGTGGCGGCGACCTTGAAGTTGGGGAACTCGCGCACCGCGGTCTCGATCATCGCCTTGAAGGCGCCGGTCTCGATGGCGGAGAGGTCGTGGCCGACGCCCTTGACCTCGAAGCCGAGCGAGGCGGTGAAGTCCTCCTCGTTGCCGATCATGACGTCGACATGCCGGGCGATGGCGCGGTTGACCTCCTGCGCCTTTTTCAGGCCGCCGATCGATTTCCAGAGCGAGGGGCGGTAGTTGAGGTCGTAGGCGACCACCGTGCCGTGGCGCTTCGCGGCCTGCACCGCCTCGAGGGTCAGCGCCGCGGTGGACTCGGACAGGGCGGCGAAGATCCCGCCGGTGTGGAACCAGCGCACCCCGAGCTTGCCGAAGAGGTGGTCCCAGTCGAAGTCGCCCGGCTTCAGCTGGCTGGCCGCGCTGTTGCCGCGGTCGGGCACGCCGACCGCCCCGCGGATGCCGAAGCCGCGCTCGGTGAAGTTGAGGCCGTTGCGCACGCTGCGCCCGATGCCGTCGTCCTCCCGCCACCTGATCAGGTCCGTGGCCACGCCGCCCTGCAGGATGAGGTCCTCGATCAGCCGCCCCACCTCGTTGTCGACGAAGGCCGTCGCCACGGAGGTCCGGAGCCCGAAGCACTTCCTCAGGCCGCGGGCGACGTTGTACTCGCCCCCGCCCTCCCACGCGCGGAACTCGCGGGTCGTGCGGATGCGCCCCTCGCCGGGGTCGAGGCGGAGCATGACCTCGCCCAGCGAGAGGGCGTCGAGGGCGCAGGCGTTGGCGGGCTTGATCGCGAGGGGCATGGGCTTGGGTGGCGGGAAGGATGGAGGGAGGGAAAGGTGAAGGGAAGTTTTGAGCGAGGCGAGGCCGGGGAGCGGGCGTCTGAGGGGGCTTTTCGGATGTCGGCGGGGTGCGGCTGCCGGGCCGCAGGCCTTCCCCATCCATTCCTCCCCTTTCCTCAGTGTTCCACCGTGCGGAGCTTGGCGGGGTCGAAGGCGGGCTGTCCGCTCTCGGCGGCGATGGCGTTGAGCGCCTCGACCTCGGCGCGGGAGAAGAGCAGGCCGCCGGCCTCCGCGCTGCGCCTGGCCCACGCGGCCTCGAGCTGGCCGGGCAGGAGGCAGCGCCCGTTGCCGTGGCCGAGGATGTCGGCCAGGACCGCCTTGACGTTGCCCGCCTGGTCGCGGCCACGGGCGAAGGCGCCCCCGCTGACCGCCTCGGGGTGGATGACCTGGAAGAAGAACGCGCAGCCCTGCTTCTCGCCCTCGACCTTGGCCCGGCTGCGGATTGTGGGCAGCGACCCGCCGATGAAGCCGGCCACGATCTCGTTGATGAGGGAGAGCCCGTAGCCCTTGTGCGCGCCGAAGGGAAGGAGGGAGACGGCCTTGGCGGGGTCGGTCGTGGGGTTGCCATCCTTGTCCACCGCGGCCTCGGGCGGGAGCGCCTTGCCCTCGCGCAGGAGCTGCTGGACGCGGCCCATGGCGATGACGGACGTCGCCCAGTCGATGACGATGGGGAAGCCGACCGCCTCCGTCGTGGGGAAGCCCCAGGAGTGGGGGTTGGTCCCGAGCGTGGGGAACTTGCCTTGGAAAGGCACAACCTCCGCGAGCGACGCGGTGCAGTTGGTGTAGGCGATGTAGCCGCGCCTGGCGGCCTCCATCACGTACCCGCCGCCCCAGAGGTAGTGGAAGGCGTTGTCGACCGAGACGGTGCCCGTGCCGTGCCTCTCGGCGAGCTCGATGCAGCGCTCGATGGCGTCGACCGCCACGGCCTGGCCCAGCTTCTTGCCCGCGTCCCAGGTCTCGGCGGCGTCGAAGCGGCCGGGTAGCCGGCGGATTTCCGCCGCGGGGACGCAGCCCCCGGCCTTGGACCCGAAAAGCTCGTCGAGGTGCAGCGCCTTGATCGCGTTGTGGGTGCGGATGCCGTGGCGCGTGGCGAGGGTCGACATTCTCGCGGCCTGGGCGGACTCGCCCGGGGCGAAGCCGCGGTGCCGGTAGGCGGCGGTCACCAGGGCCTCGTGGGCCGAGGCGGGGACGACATGGAAGGTCTCGGGCATGGTGGGAAGGGTCAGAAGTGGCGCCTGAAGGCGACCTGGGGGTTCTTCACCCCCTCGGGCCTCTCGCCGCGGAAGGCCTTGATCAGGTTCTCCACGGCGCAGCTGGCCTGGCGCTGCACGCTCTCCGCCGTGCGCGAGGCGATGTGCGGGGTGATCAGGGCGTTGGGCAGCTTCGTGAGGGGGTGGTCGGCCGGGGGCGGTTCCTGGTCGAGCACGTCCGAGGCGTAGCCGCGCAGGCGGCCATCCCTGAGGGCGGCCACGACATCGGCCGTGTTGACCACCTCGCCGCGGGCGAGGTTGACGACAAGGGCGCCGGGCTTGAGGTGGGCGATCGTCTCGGCGCGGATGAGGTCCTGGGTCTCGGGCTTGAGGTCGGTGTGGAGCGAGACGTAGTCCGAGACCCGCATGAGGTCCTGCACGGTGTCCATGCGCCGGATGCCGTGCGCGGCCGCGAAGCCGGCGTCCCAGTGGCGCCCGAACCCGACAAGCTCCATGCCGAAGGCCCTGGCCCGGACGGCCACCTCGCGCCCAATGCGGCCGAGGCCCACGATGCCGAGCGTCTTGCCGAGCAGCTCGAAGCCGGTCTTGCGCTTCCAGCCGCCGGCCCGGGTCGAGTCGGCGTGGAAGAGCAGGTTGCGCTCCAGGGCGAGCAGCAGGAGGAAGGCGTGCTCGGCCACGGTGGTGTGATTGACCCCGGGGGTGAAGAGCACGGGGATGCCGCGGGCGGTGGCGGCGGCGAGGTCGATCTTGTCCGTCCCGATGCCGTACTTGCTGATGACCTTGAGGCGGGGCAGGGCGCGGTCGAGAACGGCGGGGGTGATGGCGTCGTCGCCGCAGATATAACCGTCGAACCCGCCCATCAGGGCCAGGGTGTCGGCCTCGCCGAGAGGGCCTCGCGCGGTGGCGACCTCCCAGCCGGTCGACCGCAGCAGGTCATGGTGCGCTCCCGGGGTGTCCTGGAAGGAGGTGGAGGTCAGCAGCACGCGGGGCATGACGTCCCTTTCTGGCCCGTCCGGGCGGACAACGCAAGCGGCAGTCTGCGGCGGCTTGGGAATTGCCAGCCGTACCCGGTCCGCCACAAAGGGGAAATCCCCATGCTCGCCCGATTCTTTCCCCTCGGCCACCAGCGCTGGATCGTCTGCGCCCTGCTCCTTTTCGCGGCGACCATCAACTACATCGACCGCCAGGTGATCGGCCTGCTCAAGCCGGTCCTCGAGAAGGAGTTCGGCTGGGACGAGCGCACCTACGCCGGCATCGTCTTCAGCTTCCAGCTGGCCTACGCGGTCGGGATGCTCGTGGCCGGGCGGATCATCGACGCCATCGGCATCAAGCGGGGCTACATCATCTTCGTCTCGGTCTGGAGCCTGGCCGCGATGGGCCACGGCATCGCCCACCTCATCCCCGGCCTCACCCTCCCTTGGATGCAAATCAGCGACAAGAGCGGCTTCGCCCTCGTCACGCTGACCGGGGCCGCGGCCGGCTTCGCCTTCATGCGCTTCCTGCTCGGCCTCGGCGAGGCCGGCAACTTCCCCGCCGCCATCAAGGCCACCGCCGAGTGGTTCCCCAAGAAGGAGCGCGCCCTGGCCACGGGCATCTTCAACTCGGGGACCAACATCGGCGCCCTGGGCGCGCCCTTGATCGTGCCCTGGATGGCGGTGGCCTGGGGTTGGCAGTGGGCCTTCATCGTCACCGGCGCCCTCGGCTTCCTCTGGGTCGTCTGGTGGGCCTACGCCTATCACTCGCCCCGCGAGCATCCCCGGATCAGCCAGGCCGAGCTCGCCCACATTGAGTCGGACCCCGCCGACCAGCCCGGCAAGGTCAGCTGGCTCAAGTTGCTGAAGTTCCGCCAGACCTGGGCGGTGGCGATGGGCAAGTTCATGACCGACCCCATCTGGTACCTCTACCTGTTCTGGATCCCCGGCTTCCTCAACAAGCAGCACGGAGTCGACCTGAAGAACATCGGCCTCCCCCTCGTCGTCATCTACCTCGTGGCGGACGTCGGGAGCGTCGGCGGCGGCTGGATCTCGTCGCGCCTGATCGCGCGCGGCTGGACCGTCAACGCGGCGCGCAAGGCGGCCATGGCCGTCTCCGGTGTGCTCGTGCTGCCCATCGTCTTCGTCAACGACGTCGGCATGTGGCCGGCCGTCCTCCTCGTCTCGGTCGCCGCCGCCGCCCACCAGGGTTGGTCGGCCAACATCTTCACCGTGGCCTCCGACCTCTTCCCGCGCAAGGCGGTCGGCTCCGTCGTCGGCATCGGCGGCATGGCCGGCGCCTTCGGCGGCATGCTCCTCGCCTTCGTCATCGGCGAGGTCCTCGCCCGGACCGGCTCCTACGCCATCCTGTGGTTCCTCGCCGGCGGCGCCTACCTCCTCGCCCTCCTCATCGTCCATGT
>JAURJZ010000064.1 GCA_030831965.1 Verrucomicrobiota bacterium | reverse complement strand
CTCATCGGCCCGGGCGGCAAGAACATCAAGCGCATCACCGAGTACACCGGCTGCCAGATCGACATCGACCAGGACGACTCCGGCTGGGTCACCATCTTCGCGACCGACGGCGAGAAGCTCGCCCGCGCGGTCAACGAGGTGAACCTCATCTCGGCCCAGATCGAGATGGACAAGACCTACAAGGGCATCGTCCGCTCCGTGAAGGAGTTCGGCGTCTTCGTCGAGTGCCTCCCCGGCCAGGAAGGCCTTGTCCACGTCTCCGAGCTCGCCGACTTCCGCGTCAACCGCGTCGAGGACGTCTGCAAGCTGGGCGACGAGATCATCGTCAAGTGCGTCGGCATCGACGACAAGGGCCGCGTCCGCCTCTCGCGCCGCGCCGCCATCGCCGAGAAGGAAGGCCGCGAGTACGTGCCCGCCCCCAAGCCCTCGTTCGGCGACCGCCCCCGCGGCGACCGCGGCGACCGCGGCGAGCGCCGCCACAGCCGCGACCGCGGCCCCTCGCCCGAGGGCGACCTCGGCTAAGCCCCGCCCAAGCGCTCCCTCGAGCCCCGGCCCCGCCGGGGCTCTTTTTTGCCCGCCCCCGCCGCGTCCCCGGGCGGATGCTTGCCAGGGCGCGATGGGGGCTCCTAATGGCCCCATGCGCCTCATCGACGGCAACGCCATCGCCAAGGAAGTCCTCGCCGAGATCAAGGCCGAGGTCGCCGCGCTCGCCCCGGTCGTGCCCCACGTCGCCTTCGTGCGCGTGGGCGAGGACCCCGCCTCGGTCTCCTACGTGGCCAAGAAGCAGGCCACCGCCGCCGAGGTGGGGATGCGGGCCTCGCTCAGGGTCTTTCCCGCCGACGTCCCCAAGGCCGAGCTGATGGCCCACCTCGACGCGCTCAACGCCGACCCCGCCGTCCATGGCATCCTCGTCCAGGCCCCCCTGCCGCCCCACCTCCCCGAGACCGAGGTCTTCAACCGCGTCGCCCCCGCCAAGGACGTCGACGGCTTCGGCACCGAGTCCATCGGGCGCCTCGTCCAGGAGATGCCCGGCGCCTTCGCCGCCTGCACCCCCCGGGGCGTGGTCGAGCTCCTGCGCCGCTCCGGGGTCCGCACCGCCGGCAAGCACGCCGTCGTGGTCGGCCGCTCCCTCATCGTGGGCAAGCCCGCCGCCGCGCTTCTCCTCGCCAAGGGCTGCGACTGCACGGTGACGGTCGCGCATTCCCGCACCGCCGACCTTCCCTCCGTCACCCGCCAGGCCGACATCCTCGTGGCCGCCATCGGCAAGCCCCGCTTCATCACCGCCGACATGGTCAAGCCCGGCGCGGTCGTCATCGACGTCGGCATCAACCGCGTGCCCGACGCGTCCAAGAAGTCGGGTTTTCGCATCGTCGGCGACGTCGACTTCGACGCCGTCGCCCCCGCCTGCGAGGCCATCACCCCCGTCCCCGGCGGCGTCGGCCCCATGACCGTCGCCATGCTGATGCGCAACACGCTCGACGCCTGCAAGCGCGCCCTCGGCCGTGGCTGAGTCGCCTCCGCCCATTCCCGCCCGCCCCGCCGGCTTCGGCTGGCGCACGCTGGCCTTCCTGCTCGACATCCTGCCGCTCACCCTCCTCGCCCAGCATTTGGCCGGCGTCACCGCCGGCGCCGAGGCCCTCAGGGGCAGGGCCGACCTCGAGAGCTGGCTCGATCGCGTCCTCAGGGCCTACGCCGAGGGGCTCGCCGGCGCCGGGCTCGACCCCGTCAAGGTCGCCCTCGGGGCCGCGCCCGCGACCGGGGGCGACTGGGTCGTCCACGCCGGCTTCGTCGGCGCCGCCACCTTCGCCCTCGCCCTCGGGCTCCAGGAGGCGGCCTTCGGCGGCCGCACCCTCGGCAAGGCCGTGGTCAGCCTGCGCGTGGTCGACGTGCGCACCGGCCGGCCGCCCTCCGCCGCCGGCTGCCTCCTGCGCTCCGCCTGGAAGGGGATGTTCCTCTGCCTGCCCAGCATCCTGGTCAACCTGGTCGGCCTCATCAGCTTCCACCTGCCGCTCTTCCGCCGGGACGGCCGCGCGCTGCACGACCTGGCGACCTTCACCCAGGTCGTCGACGGCCGGGAGGAGCGCTGAGCGCCGGACCTGGCCGCCTCACTCGAAGATCATCGCCACTTCCTTCTGCGAGAGCAGGCGGCAGTCGCCGGCCGGCATCTTGCGCAGCACGAGCTCGCCGACCTGGAAGCGGCGCAGCGTCTTGACGTGGAAGCCGAAGACCTCGAGCAGCCGGCGGATTTCCCGTTTCCGCCCCTGGTCGAGGTGGATTTCCAGCCGGTCGGGCGAGCCCGCCACGGGGAGCACCTTGCGGAAGCGCAGGAAGTCCTCGCCGTCGCGCACGCCCTTGAGCAGGCGGGGCGTGAGCTCGGGGTCGAAGGCGCGGTTGAGCTGGACCTCGTAGCGCTTGATGACGCCGCCCGAGGGGTGCATCACCTTGTTCGCCAGGTCGCCGTCGTTGGTCAGCAGGAGCAGGCCCTCGGAGTCCTTGTCGAGCCGTCCCACGCAGAACAGCCGGGACTTGTCCCAGGGCGGGGGCACGAGCTCGAAGACCGTCCGCCCGCCGAACTCGTCCTTGTTCGTGCAGAGGAAGCCGCGCGGCTTGTTCATCAGGAGCACCACCTTGCGCGGCGGCTCGGCCACCACCTTGCGGCCGATCTTGACCACGTCCTCGCCGGGGCGCACCGCGTGCCCCGGCTGGGCGACGTGGCCGTTGACCGTGACCTTGCCCTCGGCCACCAGGCGCTCCGCCTCGCGGCGGGAACACGCCCCGGCCTGGGAGAGGTATTTTTGGATGCGGACGGTCTCCGACATGCGGCAGGGTGGGGCAGGGCGGTCGCGGCGGTCGAGGCAAAAGCCCGCCAAGCAGGCGCGCATTCGCCTGGCCGCGGCCTTGGCCATGCCAACACGCCCGCGACGCGCCGTGTGCCCGGCCTCGTTCCTTCGTCCCGGACGCCCAGCATTCCCATCGCGCCCCGCGCGTGGGATCTCGCTCGGTGGCTTCGAATCCGCCCATGTTGCCGCAAAATTGGCCCCTTTCAGGCCCGCTGTCCCGATTCTAGTCCGAGAATGGGCTTGGAGGCGCTTGCGCCCGGGTTTGTATTATCCCCGCCCCCTCCGATGAAGGCCTTCCTCGTCGCCTCCGCCGCCCTGTGCGCGGCCAGCGTTCCCGCGGCCGACTTGCTCAAGCTCGGCAGCGGGACGAACTTGGCCGATGGCTTGAATTGGGCCGGCGGCGTCACCCCGGGGTCTTCCGATGTCGCCACCTGGGACGGCACCTCCCTCGCCTCCGGGCTGACCCTGGGGACGAATCTCAGCTGGCAAGGCATCCGCATCTCCGGCTCCTCGGGCGCCGGCACCGTTTCCGTCTCCGGCGCCGGCGCCCTGACCCTCGGCGCATCCGGCATCAATCTCGAGGGTTCCGCGGTGAGCGCCACCCTCTCCAACGCCGTCTCGCTCGCCTCCAACCAGAGTTGGCTGGTCAACGCCAGGCGCACACTGACCCTCTCCGGCTCGCTCTCGGGTGGCTCCTCGCTGTCCATCGGCGGCGCGCCTTCCCGCACTTCCTCGCTTTTCCTCACGAGTTCCCTCCAGACCGTGGCCACGGGGATGAGCTTGGCCGATGTCACCGGCATCTCCGGCGTGCTCGGGGGCAACTGGATCTACAACCAGCGCTCGATGGGCGCCCATGGCTACCTGGTTTCCTCGACCTCCACCTCCCAGGTTTACTGGCTTCAGGCGTCCGATGGCGCGGTCAAGGCGGTCAAGGTCGAGCTGGTTCAGAGCGGCGCGGACATCCAAGCCCGCGTCCTCGCCGCAAAGTACCAGGACGGCGGCGCCCCGGGATTCAACTTCGAGACGGGAGGGCTGACGGCTTCCCTGGCCCAGAGCTACGACTCGGACGGCTACGGCGCCTTCTCGCTCGGACTCCACTCCGGCTCGGCCCCCTCCAACCAAGCCGGCTTCGTCACCCTTTCCGGCGACAACAGCTCCTTCTCCGGCAACCTGACCGTCAACCAAGGCCGCCTGTTCTTCGGTGCCGGCACCGCCTTCGACGGCGGCAGCTCGCCCAGCCGCGGCACCGGCGTCCTGACCGTGGGTCCCCTGGGCATCGTTTCCAACACCACCTCCCACGCCATTTGGGGCGGCCACACCAACAGCCGGTCCGTGATCCTCAACGGAGGCCTCGTCGACATCTCCGGTGGCCAGGAGTATTTCCACACCCTGGAGATGACCGCCGGCCTGATCACCCGCGGCAACGCGAACACGACCAACCTCTTCCGGGTCGGCTCCGCCACCGGAGCCGGGCAGATCACGACCAACGCCTCCAACGCCTCCGCCATCGTCTCCGTCCCCATCGACCTTACGTTCAACAGCCTGACGCTCAACGTGGCCGACGGGGCCGCCGCCGACGACCTCATCGTCGCCGGCGCCATCTCCCAGAACACCGGCGCGGGCAGCGGGGCCAAGACCCTGACCAAGTCCGGATCCGGCAGGGTCTTTCTCCAGGCCGCCAGCAGCTTCACGGGCGGGGTGACCGTCAACGCCGGCACCATCAGGATCGGCAACCAAAGCGCCCTCGGGACGAAGAGCACCGCGGTGGGCGCCGTCACCGTCGCCTCCGGTGGCACGGTCGACATCAACGGCGTGGCCGACGCGACCTACGGCTACACCCTCGCCGGCGCGGGCGCCGGAGGACTCGGCGCCCTGGTCAACAACGGCGGCACCATCGGCACGTTCACGGCCCAGACCACCAACATCCGCCTCGCGGCCAACGCGACCATCGGCGGAAGCGGTGAGTGGGGCATGCTCGCGTCCGGCTTCGGCGCCACGTCGATCGACCTCGCGGGCTTCACCCTGACCAAGGTGGGCTCGGGCGGCTTCCACCTCGCCAACACGACCTTCACCGCGGGCGCCCTCAGCATCCAGCAGGGCGCCGTCTTCATCAACCTGTCCAGCACCTCGGTCAACGCCTCGGCGGTGGCTGTCACGCTCGCCAATGTCGCCGGCGCCTCCCTCGGGCTCAACGGCAAGTCCCTCACCCTCGCCTCGCTCGCGGGAGGCGGAGCCAACGGCGGCGGCGTCACGCTGGGAGACGGCACCCTGACCGTCGGTGATGCCGCCAGCACCACCTACTCCGGCTCCATCAGCGGCACTGGCGGGCTCGTCAAGCAGGGCTCGGGCACCCTGACCCTCGCGGGGTCCAGCACCTTCACCGGCGCCACGAGTGTCACGGCCGGCGCACTAGAGCTGACCGGAGGGGCCTTGGCCGGCAACGCCTCGGTGGCCGCCGACGGCACGCTCCGCCTCAGCCACGGGAGCTACGGCGTGGTCTACGGCGGCCAGCTTACGGGGACCGGCAACGTGGTCGTCAGCGGCGCGTCCAACGATTTGCAGCTGTCGGGCAACAACTCGGGCTTCACCGGCACGCTGACCGTGTCCGACGGCGCCCAGCTCCGGCTCCGCAACGACAACGCCGTGAGCGGCGCCTCGCTGGTCCTGCAGGGCGGCGGCGCGGTCAGCGTGTACAATTACATCGGTAACAACGCCCTCACGGTCGGCTCGCTCGCCTCGGGCGACGCCACGACCTGGGTGCGACTGGGGTCGGAGGGCAACCGCGGCATGACCGTCGGCAGCAACAACCAGAGCACGACCTTCGCCGGCGTCATCAAGAACGACGTCTCCGGCACCGGCTTCCTGACGAAGGTCGGCTCCGGCACGCTGACGCTCACCGGCGCGAACACCTACGGCGGCGACACGACGGTTTCCGCCGGCACCCTCGAGGTGGGGGGCGCCGGCACCCTCGGCGCCGGCACCTACGGCGCCGCCGTCTCCAACGCGGGCACGCTCGCCTTCTCGACCAGCGCCAACCAAACCCTCTCCGGCGTGATCTCCGGCGCCGGCTCCCTCGCCAAGTCGGGCTCCGGCACCCTCACCCTCGGCGGCGCCAACACCTTCACCGGCGGCACGACCCTCGCCGCCGGCACGCTCCGCGCCGGCCACGCCCAGGCCTTCGGGACCAGCGCTGTCCGCCTGGAGGGGGGCGTGCTCGACCTCAACGGGCACGCCGTCGCCAACACCCTCCGCCTGGCGGGAGGTTCGGTGACCGGCTTTGCGAGCCTCAACGCCAGCCAGTTCGACTTTACCCTTACGTCCACCCCGAGGCTCAGCGGCACCATCTCCGGCACACTCAACCTTGCCCAGAAGCAGGTCGACGCCACCGGCGGCCTGGCCGTGACCGGGACCCTCAAGGGCGCCAATGCGGTGTTCTCCGGCGGCTTGGTGACCCTCGCCGCCGGGGCCATCCACGCTCCCGGCGACTCTCCCGGCTCCCAGACCTTCGGCGCCGGCCTCGCCTACAGCTCGACCTCCGTGCTCCAGTGGGAAATCGACCTTGAGACATCCAATTGGACCGGCGGTCAGCCGGTGCGCGGCGAGGACTACGACGCCATCAATGTCACCGGTGGCAACCTCGACATCGCCTCCGGCGCCATTCTCCGCATCCTGCTGATCGAGCCGACCCTTTCCTTCGGCTTCTCCGACAGTTTCTGGGACGTCTCGCGCACCTTCTCGGCGGTGAGTTTCACCTCATCGGGGCAGATCTCGGGCACATTCACCCAGGACTTCTCCTCCGCCAACCTCGCCGCTGCCGGGCAGGGTCAGTGGGGTGTCTTGCACAGCGCCACCGGCGTCTCCCTCACCTGGACCCCCGTCCCCGAGCCCTCCACCTACGGCCTTGTGCTGGGCGGAATCTGCCTCGCCGCAGCCGCCCTCCGGCGCCGGTCGCGTCGGAGCTCCTCCTCGCTTTCCTAAGCCCCGGGCGCCGGGGCTACGGTGCCCCTGCTTCCACCCGGGTTCCGGGGCTAAGGTCGTTCTCAGTTTGTCCGGGCCTGCGAGTCCCTTTTGACCTAATTTTCGCTTGTGCTCCTTCGCCCTTGATTAACCTATATGGCTAACAACGCCGCACCCCCCTGCGGTCACCTTTTGACGATGACTCCCCGGTCTAATCGCACGCTCCTACCTCAGGCTAGCCTTGTGGCCGCCGCCGCCCTTCTCGGGGCGGGTGCCAGCCTAAGGGCGGAGAGCCTCACCTTCGACGGCGGCAGCACGATCCGGTTGCTCGCCAGCGACTGGGCCGACTACCTGGGCGGCGGCACGACCTTCAACTCCAGCAACCAGGGGGGGCGTCTCTATTGGCGCGGTTCCTCGGGGGATGGGCAGTACATTCACTTCGACCTGTCGCGGCTCCAGGACGTCGCTCTCAGCTCCGATGCCGTGGTGACACTGCAGAACACCGACACCCGTTTCGGCAGCGGGGTTGGAGGTTCCTACATCGCCACCGCCAATTCCCAGTGGTACGCGGCGGCTGGTTCCTCGTTGGTCGGCGTCACGGCCCTTGCCGGTGGCACCGGCGCCACGGTCAGTGGCAGCACGGTTTACTGGGGGATCGAGGCCGGCGCCTTCCAATCCATCGTCAGCGCCGCCTCCTCCTTCAACGGCTTCGCGATCATCGGCGGTTCGGGGTCGCAGATGCATTTCTGGGATCCGTTGAACCCCTACCTGACCGTCTCCACCTCCGCCCCCCAGACCGGGGTGGTCACCGTTTCCGGCGGCGGCTCCTGGGCGGCGGTCCACAGTTTCTCCGACCACGTCCTCACCATTTCCGGCACCATCGCCCCGGGGACCTCCGGCGCCGGCAATGTCACCATCAACAAGCTCGGGACCGTCTATGTCGATGGCAACTCGGGGGACAATTACTACTGGTCGGTCGACTCGACCCGGATCAACGCCGGCGGCATGCTCATTCTCCAGGGCCACTCCCACCTGCGCAACCTTACCCTGGCCGGCGGCGAGCTGGCCGGACCCCGTTTCAACGGCACCTGGGGCGGCTGGACCCTTGACGACGCCACCACCGTGACCGGCGGGGTGGTCTCGACCATCAGCGCCCGCGCCATCAACCTCGACAACGGCGGCTTTAACGTCGAGTCCGGGTCCACCCTCAACCTCACCGGCACCATCCGCAGCGGCAGCATCACAAAGTCCGGCGACGGCGCCATGCTGCTCGACGGACGGAGCGGTCGCAACACCCACACCGGCGGCACGACCGTCAACGCCGGCACCCTCACCGCCCGCCGCGGCACGCTCGGCACCGGAGCCGTCGTGGTGAACAGCGGGGGCACCCTCGTCGCCAACGACCAGTGGGTGTTCAGCGGCGGCAACGGCTACGGCGAGGACCAGGGCAACGTGTCCTCCGTGACGCTGAACGCGGGCGGGATCATCCATCTCGACCCCACCAACGGCTTCGCCAACGGCATCACCAATCTCTTCATCAACGGCGGCTCCATCACCGGCGGGGCCAACGACAACGGCCACGGCGCCCTCTTCCTCTTCAACGGCCAGGAGCAGATCACGGCGGGGGGCGCCGCGGTCTCCACCATCGGCGTCAGCATCGGCATCAACGCCAACAACAACAACGTCACGGTCGACTCCGGCAGCCGCCTCGATCTCACCGGGGTGCTGAAGGATGGCGTCTGGTGGTGGGCTGGCACGGGCGGCTTCCGCAAGTACGGCGCCGGCACCCTCGTGCTCTCCGGTGCGAACGCCTACGGCGGCCAGACCGACATCGTCGCCGGCACCTTGGTGGCGGCCAGCAGCACCGCGCTCGGCGCGGGCGGCCACAACGGCACGACCATGAGCTGGATCCGCGACGGCGCCACCCTTGCCCTGCAGGGCGGGGTCAGCCTCGACGAGCATTTCCACGTCTGGGGCGCCGGCGCCGGCGGCCTCGGCGCCATCCGTAGCATTTCAGGGGACAACGCCCTGACCAACGCTCCCGGCGGCGGGCCGGGTTTCGCGCTTCGCTCCAACACCGTCGTCGGCGTCGACGCCGGCACCCTCACCGCCTCGGGCTTCTACGAGCACGAGGGCAGCTTCGGACTCACCAAGGTCGGCGCCGGCACGCTCGTCCTGACCGCCGAGAACGCCCACACCGGCGGCACGACGGTCAACGCGGGCACCCTGTCCCTCGCCGGCAACAACGGCTACGGGCGGCTCCGGGGCACGCTCACCATCAACGCGGGCGGCACCGTCGTCACCACGGGCGACGGCACGGGCCTCGGCTACCGCGACCAGCTCAACACCCTGGTCATCAACGGCGGCCTGCTCGACGCCGCCCCGGCGGCCCACATCTGGAACCTGACCGGCGGCGTCACCATGACCGGCGGCGAGATCCGCTCCGCGGGCAACGGCTCGCTG
>JAURJZ010000063.1 GCA_030831965.1 Verrucomicrobiota bacterium | reverse complement strand
GTCCGGCGAGGGGTCGAAGGTGCGGACCTTGTAGCCGAGCCGGCGGGCGGCCTGGGCGCTCATCCTGCCGAGCTGCCCGCCGCCAAGGATGCCGATCGTGCCTCCGGGCGCGAGGGGCGCTTCCATGGCTTATCGCCGGCGGCGACCCTTGCGGCCGGGAACCGGGTTGGCGAGAACCTGCCTTGTCTGGCGCTCGCGGAAAGCCCGCAGGCGGCGAGCCAAGGCGGGGTCGGACAGGGCGAGGATGGCCGCGGCGCCCAAGGCGGCGTTGACCGCGCCCGCGCGACCGACCGCGAAGGTGTGGACCGGTATCCCCGCCGGCATCTGCGCGATGGAGAGGAGCGAGTCGAGGCCCTGGAGGGTCCGCGAAACGACGGGGACGCCCAGGACCGGCAGCTCGGTCAGCGACGCGACCATGCCGGGGAGGTGGGCGGCGCCGCCGGCGCCGGCGATGACAACGCGCAGGCCGCGGGAGGCGGCGGACGAGGCGTAGTCGACCAGCTTGCGCGGGGTCCGGTGGGCGGAGACAACCTCGGCCTCGTGGGCGACCCCGAGGTCGCGCAGGGTCGCGGCGGCGTGCTCCATCGTCTCCCAGTCCGACTGGGATCCCATGATGATGCCGACCAAGGTCTGGGCTTTGCGGGCCATGGCACGCCAATGTGCGGCGGGCGGGCCGGGAGGGAAGCCCGAACCTAGGGTCGGCTCATTCCCGGTATGGCGTGTACTCGGGGACCAGCTCCCGGATGCCGAGCTTGCAGGAATCCCGGTCGGCGAAGGCGAGCTCGCGGACTCGCGCCAGAAGGTTGTCGAGCTGGTCGTAGGGAAGGGGCCGGGCGAGGAACCGGGTGATGCGGGGGTGGGCGGTGGGCGAGAATTCCTCGCCGACATGGCGCAGCTCCTCGAAGAGCTTCTCGCCGGGCCGGAGGCCGGTGATGCGGATCTCGATGTCGATGTCCGGGCGGAGCCCCGAGAGCCGGATGAGGTCGCGGGCGACGTCGAGAATCCTGAGCGGCTCCCCCATGTCGAGGACGTAGATCTCGCCGCCGGACCCGAGCGAGGCGGACTGGAGCACAAGGCCCACCGACTCGGGAATGGTCATGAAGTAGCGCCGCACGTCGGGGTGGGTCACGGTGACAGGGCCGCCCGCGGCGATCTGGCGGCGGAAGAGGGGGATGACGGAGCCGCTGGATCCCAGGACGTTGCCGAAGCGCACGGCCATGAAGCGCGTGCGGTTCCCGGGCCGGGCCTGGTGCGCCTGGACGACAATCTCCGCCAGGCGCTTCGAGGCGCCCATGGCGTTGGTCGGGTTGATCGCCTTGTCCGTGGAGACGAGGACGAACCTCTCGGCGCCATGCTCCGAGGCGAGCCGGGCGACGATGTCGGAGCCGAGGCAGTTGTTCTTGATGGCCTCGCCGGGCTGCGACTCCATCAGCGGCACATGCTTGTGCGCGGCGGCGTGCAGGACAAGGCCGGGTTGGAATTTCTCGAAGATGGCGGCCAGCCGCGGCCGGTCGGTCACGTCCGCGACCAGCGGGGTGACAAGGGCGCCGAAGCCCAGCTCAACCAGGTCCTGCTCCACGAGGTAGAGGAGCGTCTCGCATTGGTCGAGGATGAGGAGACGGGCGGGGCGGCGGGCGGCCACCTGACGGGCGATCTCGGAGCCGATGCTTCCCCCCGCGCCCGTGACGAGCACGACCTTGCCCTCGACCATGGCGTCGATGGCCGCGTTGTCGAGGCGGGCGGGCTCGCGGCCGAGGAGATCCTCGAGCGAGACCGGGCGGATGTCCGACGCCCTCACGCGGCCGGTCGCCAGCTCGCGCAGGGAGGGGACGACCAGGGTGCGCAGGCCGAGCTGGCCGCAGAGCTGGGTGACCTCGCGGATGCGGCGGATGGACGCGGAGGGGAGGGCGAGGATGACCTCCGTGAGGTTGAGCCGGTCGCGGAACAGGCCGAGCTGGTCGGGGCCGCCGACCACCGGGATCCCGTGGATCTCGAGGCCGTGCTTGGCGGGGTCGTCGTCGAGGAAGCAGACCGGGCGGATGCCATGCCCGCGGCGGTTGATCAGCTCCGAGACAAGCTGGGCGCCGGCGCTGCCCGCCCCGACGACGGCCACCCGCTCGACCGTCCCCGCGCCCACCGCGCCCTTTTCCTTGATTCGCTCGGCCCCCACCCGAAGGAGCACGCGAAAGCCGGCGAGCAGAAGCAGGGACAGGTTGAAGTCGATGAGGATGACGCCCCGCGGGATGGCGCGGGGCGCGCCCTCGACCTCGGCGCTGAGGAGCGAGAGGGCGAGGAGCAGCCCGGTCGAGACGAGCAGGGCGAGCGTGAGGCGGGCGGCGTCGCGCAGGCGGAAGTAATCCAGGATGCCCCGGAACTGGCCGAAGGCCCAGAGCAGGAGAAGCTTGAGGCACACCACGAACGGCAGGATGTGCGGCCGCTGCTCGATCATGAAGGCCGTGCGCGGGTCGGTCGCGTCCACGCGCGGGTCGTAGAAGCGGAGGTCATACGAGAACCAGAAGGCGACCGCGACAAGGAGGCCGTAGGCGACGGCCCAGACGGCCATGCGCCGCAAAGACCTTGGGATGCTGCCGGGGTCGAGCTGCATGGATTGCCTAATCTCCGGGCGACGCGGGGGATGTCAAACCCGCTCAGGGCTCGACCACCACGCGAAAGCCGCGGAGCCGCGAGGCCTCGCCGCGCCCGACAAGGTCGAGGGGGACCCCCTCGGGCGGGGCGGACTGGGCGTCGCCGCCGGCCACGACGGCGGACGGGCCGGCCTCCTCGGCGAGGATCCACTCGGCGACATTGCCCACGAGGTCGTGGATGCCGGCGGGGTTGGCCTGGCTCGAGCCGACCGGCCTCACGCGACCGTCGGAGGTGTCGATGGTCCACGCCTCCTGGGATGGGAGCCGACGGGACAGGTCGCCGTGCGCGGCAAGGTGCTCCTCCTGGCGGGGAAGCCGGACGCGCAAGCCGGTGAGCCAGCCGAGGCGACGGGTGAATTCCTCGGCCTCGGCGTAGGAGAGGGATTCGACGGGAAGCGACGGGTCCCGCTTCGCGCTCGGGTTCGACCCGGTGACCGCGACATAGAGCGACTGCGGGACCTCCGTGCGGAGAATCCGGCGCCCGGGGCTTCCCGGCAGGGGCGCCAGCTGGCTGAAGAAGGCGTCCCTCACCAGCGCGAGGGTTCCCGCCCTCTCCCTGATCACCCCGAGTTGGCGCCGGTCGGGGTCCGCCTCCGACAGGGCCTCCGGAAACTTCTGCAGCAGCAGGCCCAGGCGGGCGGACAAGGTCGAGGCGAGCACGCCGGCCTGGGCGGTGTCGCCCTTGCGAAGCTGGGCCCTGACCTCCTCCATGCCGGAACGGAAACGCTCAACCTCGGGCATGGCGAGGGCGAGGCTTTGGCGGCGGGTGAAGTCGACGGAGGCCTTGCGGTCGGCGTGGGAGCTTTGGGGAAAGGCCGCGATGAGCGCCTCCATCCCCCGGGCGGCCTCGCCCCAGAGCTCGGAGGCGCGTTGCCATTCCCGGGCGGCCTCGGCCGCGGCGGCGGAGCGGGCCAGCTCCTCCAGGCGGACCTTCGCCGCGGTGGAGCGAACGGTCTCGAGCTTGCGCAGGAGGCGGTCGACACGGTCGACCTCGGTGCCACGGACATCGCGGAAGCGCATGGCGTAGTCGCGCTCCATCTCGACGGCCTCGGCGAGCAGGCGCTCGGCGTCGGGCAACCGGCCCTCCCGCAGGGCGGCATCGGCGTCGCGCTCGAGCTGGCGGCCCTTTTCCCAGATCGGGTCGGCCTGCATCCGCCGCAGGCGGATGTCGAGGCGCGCGATGCGGCCGTTGTCCTCCAGGTTCGAGAGCATCCACTTCTCGCGGATCATCCTCTCCTGGGAAAGGGCCTCGGACAGCTTGGCGATGGCCGCGGCGGGGTTGCCGGCCGCCCTCGCCGCCTCCGCGTCCTTCTCGAGCTGGAGGGAGGTCTCGCGCAGGCGCTCGGCGCGGTAGATGTGGAGGCGGGTCCGGAGCGCATCCAGCCGCGCGGTCTCGGCGGCGGTGATGCCGGCCAGGGCGACGAGGCGCTCCTGGGCGGTGACGGCGGCGTCGAGCTCGCCCAGGTCCTCCTCGCTGATCCGGGCCTTGCGCTGGACAAGCGTGGCGAAGTTGCGCTCGCGCTCATCCACCTCGGACTTGAGGGCGGCCAGCTCCTCGGGGGCGAGCTGGGTCGCGGCGTCGCCGCCGCGCTGGTCGCGGGAGATCAGCCAGGCGGCGACGAGCAGGCCCGCGAGCAAAAGCAGCCCGACGAGCGGAAGGACCAGCCGCTCGCGCAGCTGCTGCAGCGCGAGCGAGCGGGCCTCCCGACGGAGGTCGGCTTTTCGCTGGGGGACGGATGTCTCGAACTTGGGATTCAAGGTGGGCGCGTCACCGCGGCGCACGCCGCGTAGGATTTGCTTGGACGCACCCCCATCGAACGGCATACAAACCCTCGTTTCAACCTTGGAAATCCCCCCTCCCACTCGAATTGCCGTCCTTGGGGCGGGCCTGCTTGGCGCCTCGGTTCTGCGGGCGTGCGCCGCGCGTCTTCCAAGCACGCGACTCTCGGCCTGGTCGCGCTCCGCGGCCAGCCGGGCCCTGGTGGGGGATGTCGCCGAGACCTTCGACACGCCAACCGCCGCGGTTCGGGGAGCCGACTGCGTGATCCTGGCGACCCCGGTCGACACCTTCGAGGGGCTGATGGCCGAGATCGGGCCCTCCCTCGGCGAAAGGGCGTGGGTAACCGACGTTGGCAGCACCAAGCGCGGCATCCATGCCGCGGCGGAGCGACGCCTGCCCCGGCCGGGTCGCTTCGCCGGCGGGCATCCGATGGCGGGCTCGGAAAAGGGGGGCGCCGCCGAGGGGCGCGCGGATCTCCTCGAGGGACGCCCCTGCATCGTGACATCGACGGCGCGGAC
>JAURJZ010000062.1 GCA_030831965.1 Verrucomicrobiota bacterium | reverse complement strand
GAGGACCTTGGTGCCGGGGAGGGAGCAGGCCGCCTCGAGGCGCTCCCAGTCGAAGGTCCAGCGGCGGCCGTCGAACGCCATGGGCACCTTGGCGACATCGCGCCCGGAGAGCCCGGGCGCGTTGAGGAAGGGCGGGTAGACCGGCGTGGTGGTGACGACGCGCTGGCCCGGCTCGCAGCCGAGGCGGATGGCGCCGTGGATGCCGGGCACGAGCGAGGTGAGGAAGGTGATCCACTCCGGGCGCACCTCCCAGCCGTGATTGCGGCGCAGGTGGCCGGCGATGGCGGCGAGGGCGCGCTCGCGCTGGGCGGGATAGCCGTAGACGCCGTGCTCGGCGCGGGCGCGGAGCGCGTCGACGATCGCCGGAGCGGAGCGGAAATCCATGTCGGCGATCCAGCAGGGGATGACATCCCTTCCGGCATACCTGTGCCATTTGACGCTATCGCTTGCCGAGCGGTCGGGACAGGTGTCGAAGTCGAACGACATGTGGGGGCGTCAAGGGACGAAGGTGGGATTGCGCGCACGCGGGGGCAAACGCATTTTGGCGGGAGAGGGCGGCGCGAGGGGGCGGGGGGCGGGGGCGCGCCGCCGGGAAGGGCGGCGGACCGCGGAGGAAAGGGGAGCTGATCGGATGGGCGGCTGGCTGGACCTGGCATTTCCGAGGGATTGCGCGGTGGCGGGGACGCCGATGGAGGCGGATCAGCCCGGACACCTGAGCGAGGCGGGGGCGCGCCGGCTGATGCGGATCGCGGACCCAAGGTGCGCCCGGTGCGGTCATCCCTTCCACGGGATGGTGCTGCCGGGGCGGACATGCCCGCATTGCGCGGCGCTCGGCGAGGGTTTCGGCCGGGCGGTCTGCGCCTTCCGGGCAAGGGACGAGGCTCGCCTGCTCATCCATCGGGCGAAATACCGCGAGGAACCCCAGCTGTTGGACGACTTGGCGAGGGTGGCGATGGAGGATGTCCTGCTCCGACGCCATCTGGCCGGCGCTTGGCTGGTCCCCGTCCCCCTGCACGGGCGTCGGCAGGCGGAGCGGGGCTACAACCAGGCGCTGCGGGTGGCGGTGGGCTTGGCGGCCGGGGCGCCGGGGGCGCGGGTCGGGGACTGGCTGGAGCGGACGCGCGACACGGGGAGCCAGGTGGGGCGGGGGCGCGAGGAGCGGCTGGAGAGGATGGATGACGCCTTCCGGGTGCGAAAGGGGGCGGGGTTGCCATCGCCGGCGCGGTTCGTCGTGGTGGACGATGTGCTGACGACGGGGGCGACGCTGGCGGCGTGCGCCCGGGCGCTGAGGGTGGCGGGCGCGACGCTTGTGGACGCCGCGGCGCTTGCCCACGGCTGAGACGGCTCAGCCGAGGCCGTGGGCGGCGAGCAAGGCGTCGAGCGCCGTTGCGTCGACGCCCATGCGGGCGCGGACGAGCTCGCGAAGGTCGGCGGCGAGCGGGGCGCGGAAAATCCGGGCGAAGGTGGGCGCGCGGAAGTCGAGGCGGGCGGCGTGCAGGGCCTGGCGGGGGTGGGCGAGGGACTGGGCGAGACGGGCGGTCCAGCCCTGGCGGGCGAACTCGAGGTAGAGGGAGGGGTCGCGCCCGTAGAGCTTGTCACCGACCACGGGATGGCCGAGCCAGAGGGCGTGGGCGCGGATCTGGTGCTTGCGGCCGGTGTGGGGCTGGATGCGGGCGAGGGTGAGGCCGCCGGCGCGCGCGAGCGGCTCGAGGAAGGTGGAGGCGGGTGAGCCACCCGGGCGCACGGCGGTGCGGACGGCGACCTCGCTGGTCTCGTCGGGCCCGAGGGGTTGGTCGACCAAGGTGGGCTCGGCGAGCTCGCCCTCGAGGACGGCGAGGTAGGTTTTCTCGACCCAGCGGCGCTCCATGGCGGTCTGGGCGAGGGAGGCCGCTCCGGGGTGCTTGGCGAGGAGGATGACGCCGCTGGTCTCGCGGTCGAGGCGGCTGACCAGGTGGGCGGTGGCCATGCCGCGCCAGGCGCGGACGGCGCCGACGAGGGAGGACCAAGGGCCGTCCTTGGAGGGATGGCAGACGACCCAGCCGGGCTTGTCGAAGACCAGGTAGTCGTCGTCCTCCTCGACGAGCCAGCCGCCGATCTCATCGGGCGAGATGAGGGGCGGCTTGTCGGGACCGGGAGGCGGGAGGGGCTCGTTCACCGGGGCGGGAGTAGGCGGTCCTGCCAGTCGAGCGAGGGCGGGATCCCGCGGAGGCGGCCGAGGACCTCGCCGGCGAGGTAGAGCGAGCCGACGACCACGACGGGGTCGCCGGGGGCGGCGCAGACGCCGGGCGCGGGAAAGAGGTCGGCGACGCGCGCGCGGACGACGGGACAGGTCGCGGGGCCGAGGAGGCGCTCGAGCTCGGCGAGGGGCGTGGCGCGCTCGCTGGAGGGCTCGACGAGAAGGATGCGGCCGGCGTGGCGGGCGACGGCGGCGAGGAGGGGTTGGGCGCGGTTGGAGCCGGTGGCGCCGACGACGACGGTGGGGCGGCCGAGGGCGGCGAGGAGCGGCTCGAGCATGCGGGCGCCTTCCTCGTTGTGGGAGGCGTCGACGATGAGCTGGCGGCCGTCGGCGAGGCCCAGCCGCTGCCAGCGCGCGGGCCAGTCGACCTTGAGCAGGCCGGCGCGCGCGCGGGCGGCGTCGATGGGAAGGACGGCCGAGGCAAGCCCGCAGACCCGCAGGGCGACGGCGCCGTTGACGCGCTGGTGCTCGCCCTCGAGGCCGACCTCGGGCAGGTCGGCGCCCGCGGGGGCGGCGAGATGGACGGGGCACCCGAGCTCGGCGGCGCGCGCGCGGACGACGCGCTCGGCCTCGGGCGGGAGGCGGCCGAGGACGCAGGGGATGCCGGGCTTGAGGATGCCGGCCTTCTCGGCGGCGATGAGCTCACGGGTCTCGCCGAGGTGGTCCTGGTGGTCGAGGCCGATGCTGGTGATGGCGGTGACGGCGGGCTGGCAGACGTTGGTGGCGTCGAGGCGGCCGCCGAGGCCGGTCTCGAGGATGGCGACGTCGACCCCGGCCTCGGCGAAGGCGAGAAAGGCGAGCGCGGTCATGAGCTCGAAGAAGGTCGGGGCGAGCTCGGGGGTCGCGGCGGCGAGGCGCTCGGCGGCGGGGCGGATGCGGGCGGCGAGGGCGAGCAGGTCGTCGTCGGGAAGCGGGGAGCCGTCGAGGCGCACGCGCTCGCCGAGGCGGATGAGATGCGGGCTGGTGTAGAGGCCGGTGCGGCGACCATGCGCGCGCTGGACGGACTCGATCAGGGCGCAGGTCGAACCCTTGCCGTTGGTGCCGGCGACGTGGAGGACGGGGATGCCGGCGAGCCGCGGGCCGAGGTCGAGGGCGGCGGCGAGGGCGCGCATGCGCTCGATGCCGAGGCGGGAGCCCCCGGCCCGGAGGTCGGTCAGCCAGGCGAGGGTGGCCCGGTGGCCGTCCATGGCCCGGTCAGCGGCGGCGCCGGGCGGCGGGCTTGGCCTTGGCGCGGGGCCCGAGGGCGCGGAGGAGCTTGGCGAGGCGGGGCTTCATCTCCTTGCGGGGGATGATGCAGTCGATGAGGCCGCGCTTGAGCAGGAACTCGGAGGTCTGGAAGCCCTCGGGGAGGTCCTGGTTGGTGGTCTCCTTGATGACGCGGGCGCCGGCGAAGCCGATGAGGGCGCCGGGCTCGGCCACGATGACGTCGCCGAGGGTGGCGTAGCTGGCCATGACGCCGGCCATGGTGGGATTGGTGAGGACGGCGACGTAGGGCAGGCCGGCCGCGCGGAGGCGCGCGAGGGCCGCGGAGGTCTTGGCCATCTGCATGAGGGAGAGGATCCCCTCCTGCATGCGGGCTCCCCCGGAGGCGCAGACGACGATGCAGGCGCGGCGCTGCTGGAGGGCGCGCTCGATGGCCCGGGTGACCTTCTCGCCGGCGACGGAGCCCATGGAGGCGCCCATGAAGGAGAAGTCCATGACGGCGAGGGAGACGGGGATGCCCTCGAGGGTGCCGGTGCCGCAGATGACGGAGTCGCGGAGGCCGGACTTCCTCTGGTGCTGGGCGACGCGCTCGGGGTAGGAGCCGCCGGCGGTGAACTTGAGGGGATCCTTGGAGGCCAGGCGGGCGTCGGTCTCGCGCCAGGTGCCCTCGTCGATGAGGAGCTCGACGCGGCGGGCGGCGGGAAGGCGGTCGTGGATGCCGCTGGGGAAGACGTTCCAGTTGGCCTCGAGGTCCTTGGTGAAGACCATCTCGCCGGAGTCGGGACACTTGGTCCAGAGGCCGGCGGCGATGTCCTTCTTCTTGGGCGAGGGAGCGTGGGTGCGTTTGCGGAAGACAGCCATGGGAGGGGGTGGGAGGGGGATTGGGACTTGGGAATTAAAACAGGGGAGCGGAAACGCTGGAGGGGGATTGGCCTTGCCTTCAGGAGGCCAGGCGCTCGAGGAGGCGCCCGTAGGCGGCGAGGGCGCGCTCGGCCATGCGCAGCTCGAGGTTCTCGTCGGGAGCGTGGAGCCGGGAGTCGGGGGTGAAAAGGCCGATCATGACGGAGTCGAGGCCGGTCTCGCGGCGGATGTCCTCGATGATGGGGACGCTGCCGCCCTCGCGGAGGTAGAGCGGCGCGCGGCCGAAGGCGGCGGCGATGGCGGCGTCGGCCTCGGCGAAGGCCTTGGCGAGGAGGGGACGCTGGTTGGGGGGCGTGTCGGGGCGCCCGGGCGGGCAGACGAAGTAGGCGGCGCTGTCCTGGCGGCGCTGGATGTCGCACCGGATGCCGCGGGGGACGCGGGCGCGGATGGCGGCCTCGACGCGGTCGGCGACCCGGGCGGGGTCCATGCCGGGAACGAGGCGGCAGGTGATCTTGGCGAAGGCCTTGCTGGGGATGACGGTCTTGGAGCCCTCGCCTTGGTAGCCGCCGCCGATGCCGTTGAACTCGAGGGTCGGGGCGAAGCGGGTGGCCTCGGCGCCGGTGAGGCCGGGCGCGGGGTGAAGGGCGTCGACGCCGAGGCGGTCGGCGTAGGCGGCGTCGGTGAGGCCGAGCCGGGCAAGCTGCTCGCGCTCCCAGGGCGCGGGTTGCCGCACACCCTCGTAGAAGCCGTCGACGGCCACGGTGTTGTCGGCCTTGTGGAGGGAGGCGCAGATCTCGGCGAGGGCCTGGATGGGGTTGTAGACGGCGCCGCCCTCGAGTCCGGAGTGAAGGTCGCCCCTGGGGCCGGTGAGGCTGACCTCGAGGCCGACGATGCCGCGGAGGCCGTTGGTGATGACAATCTGGTCGGAGGAGGGGCTGGCGGTGTCGGAGAGGATGACGCAACCGGCCTCGGCGAGCTCGGCCTTGTGGCGGTCGAGGAACTCCGGGAAGGAGGGCGAGCCGATCTCCTCCTCGCCCTCGATGACGAAGGTGACGCGGAGGGGGAGGTCGGGGCGGCGCTTGAGGAGGCGGGCGAGGGCGACGATGGCGACGAGGTGGGGACCCTTGTTGTCGGCGGTGCCCCGGCCCCAGACGCGGCCGTCGCGCACGACGGGCTCGAAGGCGGGGGAGGTCCAGAGGTCGAGGGGGTCGGGAGGTTGGACGTCGTAATGGCCGTAGAGCACGACATGGGGCCACTCGCGGGGGCCGCGGCGACGGGCGACGAGGATGGGGTGGAGGGGGGTGGGGACGACCTCGACGTCGAGACCGGCGCGCCTGAGGAGCCCGCAGGCGTGCTCCCTGGCCCCGACCATGCCTTGGCGATAGGCGGGGTCGGCCGAGACACTCGGATGGCGGACATACGCCAGCAGCTCCTCGGTGAAATCCATGGGATTCGAACCTAAGGGAGGCTGGGCAAGGGTCGAGCCAAAGGAGGCGCCGGGTAGGGGTTGAAAGGGGGCAAAGAGGCTGAAAGATTGGGATTTATGTGGGGTTTGGCCGCCATCCTGAGGGTTATCATCGGCTCGCTGCTCATTGTCGGCGGGCTGGTGGGCTTGGTGGTGCCCGTGATTCCCGGGGTGCCGATGATGATCATCGGGTTGAGCATCGCCCTGACCTGGCACCCGAGGGGCTTGGCGCTGTGGCGACGGATGAAGGCGGGGGCGCTCCGGGGCTTGGCCCGGGTGTTCGGCCGGCGGAAGGCGCAGGGCAAGCTCAGCCCTGGACCTTGAGGAAGGTGCGCTTGCCGGCCTGGATGACGAGGTCGCCGGCGGGGCGGGCGAGGCGCTGGGAGCGGTCGGCCACCTTGTCGTCGCCGACCTTGACGGCGCCGCCCTCGATGAGGCGGACAATCTCCTTCTTGGAGGGGAAGAGGCCGGTGGCGGCGAGGAGGTCGACAACGGGGGCGTCGGCCGCGGCGCCGGCGAGGGCGTCCCAGGCGAAGGCGGGCATGTCGTCGCGCACCTGGCCCTTGGAGAAGACCTTCTCGAACTGGTCCCGCTCGTAGCGGCCGGCCTCCTCGCCGTGGAAGCGGGCGGTGAGGGCGGCGGCGAGCTGCTTCTTCATCTCCATGGGGTGCTGGGCCTGGCGGCGGGCGAGGTCGGCCTCGTCGGCGCCGAGGAGGAGCCGGTAGTAGGTCCACATGGTGGCGTCGGGCACGGACATGACCTTGCCGAAGATGTCCTTGGCGCTGTCGTTGAAGGCGATGTAGTTGCCGAGCGACTTGGACATCTTCTTCTCGCCGTCGAGGCCGACGAGGAGGGGCATGGTGAGGACGGCCTGGGGCGGCTGGCCGGCGGCGGCCTGGAGGTCGCGGCCGACGAGCATGTTGAAGAGCTGGTCGCTGCCGCCGAGCTCGAGGTCGGCCCGGAGCTCGACCGAGTCATGGCCCTGGAGCAGGGGGTAGAGGAACTCGACGAGGGAGATGGGGGTGCCGGCGGCGTGGCGCTGGGCGAAGTCCTCGCGGGCGAGCATCTGCTGGACGGTCATGTGCCGGCAGAGCTGGATGGCGTCGAGGAACGACTTGCGCCCGAACCAGTCGCCGTTGCGGACGACCTGGGTGCGCGAGCGGTCGAGGATGCGGTGGGCTTGGTCGAGGTAGGTGGCGGCGTTGGCGGCGATCTCCTCGGGGGTGAGGACGGGGCGGGTGGAGGAGCGGCCGGTGGGGTCGCCGACGCGGGTGGTGAAGTCGCCGATGAGAAGGACGGCCTGGTGGCCGAGGTCCTGGAGCTCGCGGAGCTTGGCGAGGCAGACCATGTGGCCGAAGGTGAGGTCGGGCCGGGTGGGGTCGACGCCGAGCTTCACGCGGAGGGGCTGGCCCGAGGCGAGGCGGGCGAGGAGCGCGTCCTCGCCGATCAGGCGCTCGGAGCGGGCCTTGATGCGGGAAAGCTGTTCGGCCGGGGACATCGCGGGAAAGACTGTCCCCGACGGGGCGGCGGGGAAAAGGCAAAAAGCGCTCAGTCGCGGCCGTAGCGGCGCTGCGGGGGGGAGGAGGGCGGGACGGGGTCGACCTGCACGCCGAGGCAGGCGGGGTGGCGGCCGAAGCGGGCGTAGTCGGCGGGCTCGAAGCGCGTGGTCATGCCGCGGGCGGCGTCGGAGACGAGGATGCGCCCGTCCGGCTGCTGGAAGCCGACGGAGACGCCGGTGGGCCCGTCGACGCGGCGGGTGTGGGCGGCGAGCTCGCCGAGGAAGGCCTCGGCCTCCGGGCCGGGACGGAGGACGAAGGTGAGGCGGGCGGCGAGCGAGGGGCAGTTGCGGAGGGGTTGGATGGCGTGGGCCTGGAGGGACCACTCGCCGCGCTCCTCGCGGTGGACGAGGCGGCAGTCGACGGCGAGCATGGCGCCGTCCATGAGGAGCGGGACCTCGCCGTCGCGGAGGGCGGCGGCCTTCTCGTAGGCCTCGGTGAACATGAGGATGGGCAGGACGCGCGAGCGGTCGGCGAGGGTGAAGAGGGCCCAGGGGCGGCTGTCCTTCTTGGAGAGCTTCTTCTCGAGGCCCCCGACGATGCCGCAGACGCGGACCAGGTGGCGCTGGTCCTTGGGCAGGTCGACCTCGGCAAGGGAGCCGTGGAAGGTGGCGACGGCCTCGTCGAGCCCGTGGAAGTCGCCGAGGGGGTGGCCGGAGAGGTAGAGGCCGAGAAGCTCCTTCTCGTTGCGGAGGCGCTCGAGCTTGGGCATGGGCGGCGACTTGCGCAGGATGGGGTCGCCCCCGGCGAGCTCGGCCGCGCCGTCGCCCAGCAGGTCGAAGAGGCTGCCCTGCCCCGCGGCGCGCTCCTTGCGCTCGGTGGCGTGGCGGCGGCGGACGCCCTCGATGGAGTCGACGAGGTGCTGGCGGTCCTCCTTGGAGAAATCGAGGGCGCCGGCGCGGACGAGGCACTCGAGGGTGCGGGCGTTGACGTCGGTCTCGCCGAGGCGGCCGACGAGGTCGTCGAGCCCGCGGAAGGGGCCGCCGCGCTCGCGCTCGCGCACGATGGCGTCGGCGGCGAGCTCGCCCACGCCCTTGATGGCGCCGAGGCCGAAGCGGATGGCGTTCTCGGCGTGCGAGGGGGTGAAGTCGCGCCCGGCGAGGTTGACGTCGGGCCCGAGCATGCGGATGCCGAGGGCCTCGCCCTCGGCCACGAACTCGCCCAGCTTGTCGGCGTTGCCCTGCTCGGAGGTGAGCACGGCGGCCATGAACTCGACGGGGTAGTTGGCCTTGAGGTAGGCGGTGCGGTAGGAGAGGATGGCGTAGGCGGCGGAGTGGGACTTGTTGAAGCCGTACTCGGCGAACTTCTCGAGGATGGCGAAGATCTCCTCGGCCTTCCTGCGGGGCAGCTGGTTGTGGCGGATGGCGCCCTCGACGAAGATGTTTCGCTGCTGGTCCATCTCCTCCTTGATCTTCTTGCCCATGGCGCGGCGGAGCAGGTCGGCGCCGCCGAGGGTGTAGCCGGCGACGACGCGGGCGGCCTCCATGACCTGCTCCTGGTAGACGAGGATGCCGTAGGTCTCGCGGGCGACGGGCTCGAGGAGGGGGTGGGCGTAGCGGATGGCGGAGGGGTCCTTCTTGGAGCGGATGTACTCCGGGATGAACTGCATGGGCCCCGGGCGGTAGAGGGCGATGAGGGCGACGATCTCGTCGATGGTCGACATCTCGAACTGGCGGCAGAGGGCCTGCATGCCGCCGGACTCGAGCTGGAAGACGCCGACGGTGCGGGCCTCGTTGATGAGGCGGAAGGTGGCGGGGTCGTCGAAGGGCACCTTTTCGATGTCGAAGCCGGGCAGGTCGCGGTGGGCGCGGACGAGGCGCTGGGCGTCGTCGATGACGGTCAGCGTCTTGAGGCCGAGGAAGTCCATCTTGAGCAGGCCGAGCTTCTCGACGGGGTCCTTGGCGTACTGGGTGGTGAGGTCGCCCTCCTGGATGGTAACGGGGATGATCTCGGTGAGGGGGCGGTCGGCGATGATCATGCCGCAGGCGTGCTTGCCGCTGTTGCGGACCATGCCCTCGATGACCCTGCCCTGGTCGAGGATCTCGCGGGCGGTCGGGTTGACCTCGGCCTCCTGGGCGAGCTCGGCGGATTTCCCGACGGCCTGCTCGAGGGTGATGTTGAGGTCGTCGGGGACGAGCTTGGCGAGGCGGTTGGTCTCGGGGAAGTCGAGGCCGCGGATGCGGGCGAGGTCGCGCACGACCATCTTGGCGCCGAAGGTGCCGAAGGTGATGATGTTGGCGACGCGGTCCTCGCCGTACTTTTTGCGCACGTAGCCGACGACCTCGTCGCGGCGGCGCATGCAGAAGTCGATATCGAAGTCGGGCGCGGAGACGCGCTCCGGGTTCAGGAAGCGTTCGAAGAGCAGGCCGAAACGGATCGGGTCGATGTCGGTGATCTTGAGGCAATACGCCACGATCGAGCCGGCGCCCGAGCCGCGGCCCGGTCCGACGGGGATGTCGTGCTTGCGCGCCCAGTCGATGAAGTCCCAGACGATGAGGAAGTAGTCGACGAAGCCCGTGCCGGCGATGACGCCCATCTCGTAGTCGACCCGGCGGCAGAGCTCGGCGGGGCTGGTCT
>JAURJZ010000003.1 GCA_030831965.1 Verrucomicrobiota bacterium | reverse complement strand
CGAGCCCGTCACCGCCTACGCGATACCCGACGGCAAGCGGCTGCTCAACGCGGCGCGGAGGGTTGTCGGGCGCACCGAGACCCTCGGCATGGCGTGGCTGCTGAGCGGGGATCGCCGCTTCGCGGACCGGGCCGCCGCGGAGCTCGACGCCGCCGCCGGCTGGAAGGACTGGAACCCGAGCCACTTCCTTGACACCGCCGAGCTCTGCCGGGCCTTCGGCCTGGGCCTCGACTGGCTCCACGAGCCCCTGGGCCCCGAGCGGCGCGCCCGCCTCCGCGCCGCGCTTGTCGAGAAAGGCCTCCGCCCCGCCCTGCTCGTCCACCAAGGCAAGCTCCGCGGCGGCTTCTTCCCGCGCGTCACCCACAACTGGAACCAGGTCTGCAACGGCGGCGTCGGCATCGGCGCCCTGGCGGTCGCGGACAGCGACCCCGAGCTCGCCCGGGAGCTGCTGCGGCTGACCCTGCCCTCCCTCCGCCGGTCGCTCGCCAAGTTCGGACCCGACGGCGGCTGGGACGAGGGGTACGGCTATTTCCACTACGCCGCCGGCTACGCCGTCGCCTTCATGGCCGCGCTCGAGACCGCCACCGGGACGACCGCCGGGCTCGACCGCCTCCCCGGGCTGGACCGCGCGGCCGACTACCCGGCGCTGATGGAGGGCCCGTCCGGCCTCGTCTTTCCCTACGCCGACTGCGGGGAGCGCTCCGTGCCGATGCCCGAGATCGGCTGGCTCGCCACCCGCCATCGGCGGCCCCTCGGCGCCGAGTGGCAGCGCCGCAAGGCGCAGGCCGGAGCCTCCGCCCTCGATGTCCTTTGGCTCCCCCCGCCGGCGACGGTCCCGGCCCAGCCACCCCTGGCCGCGCGCTTCGAGGCCAACCAGGTCGGGCTCCTCCGCACCGGCTTCGGGCCCTCCGACGCCTTTGTCGGGCTCAAGGCCGGCGACAACCGGGTGAACCACGCCCACCTCGACATCGGGAGCTTCGTCTACGAGGCCGGCGGGCACCGCTGGGCGGTCGACCTCGGGGGCGACGACTACAACCTCCCCGGATACTTCGGCAAGCAGCGCTGGTCCTACCACCGCCTGCGCGCCGAGGGTCACAACACGCTCGCCCTGCGCGGCAACGCGGAGGCCGACCAAAACCCCAGGGCCGACTGCCGACTCCTGCGCTGCGAGCAGACCCCGGCCGGGGGCTTGGCCGTCGCCGAGCTCACAGGCGCCCTGCCCGGACTTGCGTCCGCCCGCCGCGGCTTCCACCTGCGCCCCGACCGCTCGCTCCGCATCCAGGACGAGCTCAGGGGCGGCGCCGGCGAATCCCGCCTGCTCTGGTCCCTCCATACCCGCGCCTCCGTCACGGTGGCCCCCGACGGGCGATCCGCGACCCTGACCCTGCCCGCCCCCAAGGGGAGCAAGGCGAGGCCAATCCTGCGCGTCGAGCTGCGCGGCGACTCCGCGGCGCGCCTCGAGGACCTGCCCGCCGCGCCCCTTCCTCCCGCCAAGCCCGCCCCGGGAGAGCGCGAAAACGCGGGTCTCCGCAAGCTCGCGATCAGGGTCGACGTCCCCGCGGGCGAGACGCGCGCGATCACGGTCGACCTTCTCCCCGAAGGAGCGGCGCCAGCCGGGCCGACCAAGCCGCTCGACGCCTGGGCGGGCCGCTGAGCCAGGCTCAGGCCACGTAGGGCAAGGTCTTGGCGACCCGCCCCGTCTCCGCCCCGCCCTCGAGCAGGTCGGCGATGCTGTCCCACTTGCCCGCGGTCAGCGAGCTGCGGGCCGAGTCGGGCATCGCGGCCCTCATCACCTTGCCGCCCGCGGAAACCGTCATCGCCTCGAGATCCACGGCGACCTCGCCGGCGGGGTTGGCCTGAACCCAGGCCGTCAGCGCGGCCAGGTCGCCCGGCCCGAGCGTCACGCAGGGCACGCCGATGCCGGTCGAGTTGCCGAAGAAGATCTCCGCGAAGCTCCCCGCGATGATCGCCTTGAACCCGAATCGCCAGAGCGACTGGGGCGCGTGCTCGCGCGAGCTGCCGCAGCCGAAGTTCTGGCCGCTGACCAGGATCGAGGCCTCGCGCGCGTCAGGGCGGTTCATGGGGTGCTCGCGCGCGACGCCCTCGGGCGTGAAGCGCTCGTCGCGGAAGGCGTGCTCGCCCAGCCCGTCGAAGGTCACGCAGCGCAGGAAACGCGCCGGGATGATGCGGTCCGTGTCGATGTCGTCGCCGGGAACGGCGAGGGCGCGGCCGGGGATGCGGGTGATCTTGGCGAGGGACATGGGAGAGGCGGCTGGGGAATCAGGGGATGGGGGGATGAAAGGGCAAAGGCGCGCGGGGATCAGGGGGCGGCGACCGACCAGGCGCCGGCGCCGAGGAAGGCGACCGGGCGGTTCAGGGCCCGGGCCAGCGAGGAGCGCCGGGCGGCCAGAACGGAGGGCGGCGCGGACGCCGCCTCGGCGAAGACGGGGATGTCGGCGAGCACGGCGAGGGGGCGCACGGGGCAGACCGGCTTGCCATCGTGGCAGGCGTCGATGGCAACGTCGGCGAGGAACGCGACCGACTCCGCCGCCGCGGCGCGCGCAAGCGCCTCGCCGCGGGAGGCGCGGTCGAGGACGCGGGCGGCGGCGGGGGCGAGCATGCTCAGCGGATGCCGAAGACCTCGCGGGCGTCGGCCACCTCGCCGGTGATGGCGGCGGCGGCGACCATCAGCGGGCTCATCAGCACGGTGCGCCCGGTGATCGAGCCCTGGCGGCCCTTGAAGTTGCGGTTCGACGAGCTCGCGCAGAGCTGGTCGCCGACGAGCTTGTCGGGGTTCATCGCCAGGCACATCGAGCAGCCCGCGCCGCGCCACTCGAAGCCGGCGTCGCGGAAGACCTCGGCCAAGCCCTCCTTCTCCGCCTGGGCGGCGGTGATCTGGGAGCCGGGCACGACGATGGCCTTGAGGCCGGCCTTGACCTTGCGTCCCTTGAGGTGGCGGGCCACCTCGCGGAGGTCGGAGATGCGGCCGTTGGTGCACGAGCCGAGGAAGGCGACGTCGACCTTGGTGCCCTTGATCGGCAGGCCGGGGGCGAGCTTCATGTGGCGGTAGGCCTCCTCGGCCGTCGCGCGGTCGCCGTCCTTGAGCGTGGCGGGCACCGGCATGGCCTCGTCGATGAAGATGGCCTGGCCGGGGGTGATGCCCCAGGTGACGGTCGGGCGGATGGACGCCGCGTCGATGCGCACGATGTCGTCGTAGGCGCAGCCGGGATCGGAGGCGAAGGACCTCCAGCGGGCCACGGCGGCGTCCCACTCCGCGGCCTTGGGGGCGTGGGGACGCCCCTTCAGGTAGTCGAAGGTCTTCTGGTCGGGATTCACGTAGCCGCAGCGGGCGCCGCCCTCGATCGACATGTTGCAGACCGTCATCCGCTCCTCGAGGGAGAAGTTGTCGAAGGTCGAGCCGGCGTACTCGTACGCGTAGCCCAGGCCGCCGTTCACGCCGAGGAGTCGGATGATGTGGAGGATGACGTCCTTGGCGTAGACGCCGGGGGCGAGGGCGCCGTTGACCTCGATGCGGCGGACCTTGAGCGGGCTGAGCGCCAGCGTCTGGGTGGCGAGCACGTCGCGCACCTGGGTGGTGCCGATGCCGAAGGCGATCGCGCCGAACGCCCCGTGCGTCGCGGTGTGCGAGTCGCCGCAGGCGATGGTCGTGCCCGGCTGGGTGATGCCCTGCTCGGGGCCGACCATGTGGACGATGCCCTGGGCGCCCGTGTTGGTGTCGAAGAACCGAATGCCGTGATCCCGGGTGTTCTTGCGCAGGGCCTCGATCATCTCCTGGGCGATCGGGTCGGAGTAGGGCTCCCTGAGCTCGTTGGTCGGCACGATGTGGTCGACCGTGGCGAAGGTCCGGTGGGGATACCGCACCTTCAGACCCAGGTCGCGGATCATGCCGAAGGCCTGGGGGGAGGTCACCTCGTGGATGAGGTGGGTGCCGATGAACAGCTGGGTCTGGCCGTTGGGCAGGAGGCGGACGGCGTGGGCGTCCCAGACTTTTTGGAAGAGGGTCTTGGCCATGAGGGTTGCCCGCGGGGGCAAGGGGCAGTCGTAAGCGGCGCCGGGAACGGGTCAATCCCAAGGGTGACCGTCGGGGTTTGACGGCGCCGAGGCGGGCGACACGCTCCGAGGCGTGGCCATGCCTCCCCGCAGACCCGCGTCCCCGCGGCGCCCCCTGCCCCCGCCCCGTCCGCCGGCGCGGGCCTCGGAGGATTCCGGCTTTTGGGGAGGCCCCGCCTACTGGCTGCTCTTCGTGCTGCTGGTCGGCGGCGGAGCCATCGTCGTGCTCGAGCGGCTCAACCGCCCCCCGGAACCCGCGCCGCTCGCCGAGGCGCCGCCGACGCCGACCGTCAGGGTGGTCGACCCGACCCCGGCCCCGGCCGAGCCCAAGCCGGAAGGCTCGATCCTCGGCGAGTTCGCCAAGCCCGAGGTCGTCGCCGAGACGCCGACGGCCCGGGTCGCGGCCGACCTGCCGCCCCCTCCCGTCTACGAGCCCGACGCGGTCGACCTCGACGCGCTCCGCCGCTACAAGACCGTCTCCTCGCGCCTGACCAAGGCCGCGCTGGGCGAGAAGCCCTCGAAGGAGGCCCTCGCCGCCCACGCCTTCCGGGCCAGCCCCAAGGCCCCCTTCCGCATCAGCCCGGGCGACAGCGCGGAGCAGGCGCGCGTCCGCGGCATCGTCGAGGCCTACTGGGCCTCCATCGACCCCGACCGATGCGTGCCCCATCCCGACGCCGAGCTGTTCCCCGGTCCCGTCGCGCCCGGCGCCGACCGCGTCATCACCGCCGTCAACATCCCGCTCAACATCCCGCGCCGCCACTCAACCGGGCTCTACGCCGCCCCGGGCGAGCGCATCACGTTCCGCATCCCGGCCGACGACATCGACAAGGGCTTCGTGGCGCGCATCGGCTGCCACTCCGACAACCTCCTCGGCGGCAGGCGCGACGTCTGGCACCGCTGGCCCGTCCTCACCAACGCCAAGCCCCTCAACGCCCGAACCGTCGAGATGGCCAATCCCTTCGGCGGCCCCATCTACATCGAGATTCCCGGCCGCGGCGAATGGGAGCGCACCCGCGACCGCGTCCGCGTCGAGATCGTCGGCGCCGTCGAGGCCCCCTTCTTCGAGCTGGGCAAGACCACCAAGGCCGAGTGGGACAACCGCCGCCTCGCCCCCGCCCCCTGGGGCGAGCTCGTGAGCGGCAGGATGGTCCTCTCCGTCCCCTCCGAGCTCCTCCGGAAGCTGCCCTACCCCGAGGATCTCATGAAGGTCTGGGAGAGGATCGTGGACACCGGCGACTGGCTCGCCGCCATCGGGCCCCGGCGCTCCCCCGAGCGCATCGTGGCCGACGCCGAGATCTCCATCGGGTGGATGCACTCCGGCTACCCCATCATGTGCTACCTGGCCAGCGCGCCCGACATGGTGAGCATCCGCCACCTCACCACCGAGGGCAACTGGGGGTTCTTCCACGAGCTCGGCCACAACCGCCAATCCCGCCTCTGGACCTACGCGGGCTACACCGAGGTGACCTGCAACCTCTTCTCCCTCATCTGCATGGAGCGCATCGCGGGCAAGAAGGTCGGCCAGGGCCACAGCGACCTCGTCCCGCTCGCCAACGAGCTCGCGCTCGACAACAAGGCCCACGCGGGCTCGCCCTTCCACCTCCTCGCGCAGTACTACCACCCCATCGCCGCCTTCGGATGGGAACCCCTCCAGGCCACCTTCGACGAGCTCAACGACCGGAAGGACATCGCCAAGGCCGACGGCCTCGTGACCCGCACCAACAACCGCGCCGGCCGCACCCTGACCAAGGCCCAGGAGGCCCTCGAGAGGGAGCAGGCCGACCTCGAGAAGCGCCTGCGCCTGCTCGACAAGGAATCGAAGCCCGCCGCCGCCAAGGTCGACGAGCGCGCCGAGATCACCGGCCGCCTGACCAACCTGCGCGAGGAGATCAAGCAGGCCGGCGAGGCCGTCACCGCACTCTCCCGCCAGGACTCCGACGACCGGAAGAAGGAGATCTTCGTCAAGATCTGGTCCAAGCACGCCGGTCACGACCTGGGGCCCTACTTCGCCACCTTCGGCTGGCCGCACACCGACCACATGAGGGCCTTCAACAAGGGCCTGAAGCCGTGGATGCCCAGGGACTTCCCGCCCAAGCCCGCCGCGCTCGCCGCCGCGCCCCGCGCCAAGACCGCGCTCTTCGGCTCGCGCAACGAGGCCATGGCCGACGCCGGCGAGGTGCACGGCGAGGACAACCCCTCCAACAACCCGTGAACCGCCACCGCCTCACCCTCGACCTGCCCGACCGGGCGGGCCTCCTCGCCGAGGTCTCGGCCTGGATCCGCGACCACCAGGGCGACGTCTCCTCCGCCCAGCACCATGTGGAGGGCGGCCGCCTCTACCTGCGCTTCTGCTTCAGGTCGCCCCGCCAAGGCGACGCGCTCCGAGGCGACCTCGCCAAGCTCGCCTCCGACCTCCGCGCCCACGCCCGGCTTGCGGACCCCGACCGGCCCGCCCGGGTCGTCGTCCTCGTCTCGAGGGAGGGGCACTGCCTCTACGATCTCCTCGCCCGGCAGGCCGACGGCGATTTCCCCTTCGTCATCCCCTGCGTCATCTCCAACCACGAGACCCACCGCAGGGTCGTCGAGGCCCACGGCATCCCCTTCCACCACGTGCCGGTCTCGCCCGGGACGAAGGCGGCGGCCATGGCGCGCATCCGCGACCTCTTCGCCGAGGCGCAGGGGGACTGGATGGTTCTCGCCCGCTACATGCAGGTGCTCGACGCGCCCACCTGCGAGGCGCTGGCCGGACGCATCCTCAACATCCACCACGCCTTCCTCCCGTCCTTCCCCGGAGCCAAGCCCTACCACCAGGCCCACGCCAAGGGCGTCAAGCTCGTCGGCGCCACCTGCCACTTCGTCACCGCCGACCTGGACGCCGGCCCCATCGTCGAGCAGGATGTCATCCGCGTCGACCACGCGGATAGCCCCGAGGCCATGGCCCGGCGCGGGCGCGACATCGAGGTCACCGTCCTCGCGCGCGGTCTCCGGAGCGCCGTCGAGGACCGCGTCTTCCTCGCCGGGCAGCGCACCGTCGTCTTCCGCTGAGGAACCCCCCCGACCCGGCGGTGTCTCGTGATGGGTGCGCCCCACCCGCAGGGAGTTCCTCCGCTCGCTGGCCCTGGCCGCCCTGGTCGGCGGCGCCTCCCCGCTGCTCGCGCAGGAAGCACCGGCACCCGCGGCGCCGGACTTCGAGAAGGACCCCTTGCCCGACATCCTCGCCCCCTACGTCCAGCTGACCCAAGGCGCCGTGTCCACCTGGGTCTGCGTGCCCGCGCGCGCCGCCCGCGAGGTCGTCATCGAGGGCTGGGATCCCGATAAAAATCGGGTCTTCATGCGCAATCCCGCCGCAGGTCGGCCCATCCGCGGCACGCCCTGGACGATCTGGCACGCGCCCGTCGCGCCCCACCGCCCCTACCGCATCCTCGTCGACGGCGCCGCGCACGGCGGCCTTCGCCGCCTCCGCGCCGTCGCCACCGCCGACCGCGCCCGCGTCGCCTTCCTCAACGACCTGCACGACCGGACCGGCACCCTCGCCCTCGCCGCCTCGCGCCTCACCCCCGAGAACCACGGGCTCACCGTCCTCCTCGGCGACATCTTCAACGACCCCAGCGGGCGCGACGGCGCCGAGCGCACCTTCCGCACCCTCCACGCCCTCGCCACCCTCCTTCGCGCCGACGAGGTGCCGATGCTCTACCTGCCCGGCAACCACGACTACCGCGGCGCCTTCGCCGACCGGGTCGACGACCTCTTCCTCGCCCCGCGGATCCACCCCTCCAGACACGACCCCAAGGGCGGCATCGGCGCCGCCGACCAGGGATGGGACTTCGAGCTCGGCCCGGTCGCCCTCCTCGGGGCCGACACCGGGGAGGACTTCGAGAAGCGGCCCGAGGTCTTCCACGTCCTGCGCGAGCGCCAGCTGCCCGGCCTCAGGTCCGCCCTGGACAAGGCCAAGGACGCCCCTTGGCGCGTGCTCGCGACCCACATCCCGCTCTTCAACGACAGCATCTGGAACTCCGAGCACGCCCGGCTCACCTGGACCCCGGCCCTCGTCGAGGGCAAGGTGGACGTCGCCCTCGCCGGCCACGACCACCAGTGGAAGATCATCCCCGCCGGCAAGGAGCAGGCCATCACCTTCAAGGCCAGCCCCAGGGACAGCCAGCCGCTCGACCGGGTCGTCCGCTACACCCCGCCGTTCCCCACCGTCATCGGCGGCGGGCCCGACCCCAAGGCCGCCACCGTCATGCTCCTCGAGGCAACGGCCTCGCGGCTCTCCCTCCGCGTCCTCGCCGCCCTCGACGGGAGGGAACTGACCCGGCTGGACCTGAGCCGCTGAGTCGCTTCTGCCTCGCCCGCCGGGGGTTCCCCGCCCTAGCCTGAGCGGGTCGCGAAGGCGACCCACGTCGACCATGAGCCTCATTTCCCGCCTCGCCGCCCGGCTGCAGAACCACCCGAAGCGCGTCGTCTTCACCGAGGGCGCCGACCCGCGCATCATCCAGGCCGCGCGCCAGTTCGCGACCAAGAAGCTGGGCGTGCCCATCCTGCTCGGCGACCGGCAGCGCATCAAGATCAACGCCGCCCGGCTCAACATCCCCCTCGAGGGCATCCGCCTGCTCGAGCCCGAGCGGGCCGACGAGGCCAAGGCCTACGCCGACAAGCTCGCGTCCATCCAGCGCTACGGGCAGAGCAACCTCGCGGGCGACCCGGCCGAGCTCGCCGCCAACCCCAACTACTTCGGCTGCATGATGGTCGCCTCGGCCGCAGCCGACGCCATCGTCACGGGCGCCACGGGCAGCGCGGCCTCGGGCCTCCGCGCCATGCTCCAGACCCTGCCCCGCCAGGAGGGTGTCCGCACCGTCTCCTCCATGCTCATCCTCGAGTCGGAGGAGAACGCCAAGCTGGGCGCCCAGGGCGTGCTCTTCCTCGCCGACTGCGCGGTTGTCCCCGACCCGACGCCCGAGCAGCTGGCCGACATCGCGGTGACCACCGCCGGCCTCGCCGCCCACCTGACCGACCAGCTCCCCCGGGTCGCCCTGCTGGGCTACAGCACCCACGCGCCCGGCAGCCGCATCCCGTCCATCCAGCGGGTCAAGGCCGCGGTCGAGATCGCCCGCCGCCGCGCCGGCGAGCTGGGCGTCAAGGCGGAGATCGACGGCGAGCTGCAGGCCGACGCCGCCCTCGACGCCTTCACCGCCGAGGCCAAGGGCGTCGAGGGTCCCGTCGCCGGGCGGGCCAACGTCCTCGTCTTCCCCGACCTCAACTCGGGCAACATCGCCTCCAAGATGGTCCAGATCGTCGCCGGCATCCCCGCCTACGGCCAGATCCTCACCGGGCTCGAGCGTCCGGCCGCCGAGATCTCGCGCGGCGCCTCCGCGCACGACATCCTCGGCGCCGCGGTCATCGTCGCCGCCCAGGCCGTCGACCGCCGCTACCTCTACCCGGTCAACCGCCAGGCCGGCGCCTGACCATGGCCATCTCCGGGCGCAGCCGCTTCGGCCAGGACACCCCGGGCCTGCTCTCCCGGCCGCTCAACCGAACCACGCCGCGCATCTTCGTGGCGGCCACCCGGATGAACGACGGCAAGACCACCACCTGCCTCGGCCTCACCGCCGCGCTGCGGGCGCGCGGCCTCAAGGTCGGCTACATCAAGCCCATCGCGCAGCGCATCGTCCAGTCGGGCGACGACCAGGTCGACGAGGACACCCTTCTCCTCAACTCCCTGTTCAGCCTCGACATCCCGATGGCCGCCATGTCGCCCGTCGCCATCGGTCCCGACTTCACCCGGCAGTTCCTCGAGGACCCGGCGGCCAACGGCCCCGTCCTCCTCGACCGCATCTGCCGCGCCTTCGACCGCGCCGCCTACGGCAAGGACATCATCGTGGTCGAGGGCTCGGGCCACGCCGGCGTCGGCTCCGTCTTCGGCGCCTCCAACGCCGACAACGCCCGCATGCTCGGCTGCCGCGTCGTCATGGTCGCCGCGGGCGGCATCGGCAAGCCGGTCGACGAGCTCGCCATCAACCAGGCCCTCTTCCGCCAGGCCGGCGTCGAGGTCGTCGGCGCCATCCTCAACAAGGTCCAGCCCGACAAGCTCGACTTCATCCGCGACTACGCGGGGCGTGGCCTGCGCCGTCTCGGGCTGCCCGTCCTCGGCGTCCTGCCGCTCCGCGAGAACCTCGCCTACCCCAACCTCAGCCAGGTGGCCGAGGAGACCCACGCCCGCTGGCTCCATCGGCCCCGCGGGAACCGCCGCGTCCGGCGCGTCATCATGGGCGCGATGTCCGCCCGAAGCGCCGCCGAGTGCCTCAGCAAGCCCGGCACCCTCCTCATCGTCTCCGGCGACCGCGAGAAGCTCCTCGGGGCCCTCGCCACCCCCGAGGCCGCGAAGTCCCTCGCCGGCATCCTCCTCTCGAACGGCCTTCTCCCGCCCGAGCCCGTGGTCGGGGCGCTGACGGCGGCCGGCATCCCCCTGCTCGCGGTCGAGACCGAGGCCTTCGCCGTGACCGCCCGCATCAACAACATGACGGTCAAGACCCAGGCCGAGGACGACGACAAGATCCCCCTCATCCGCGAGCTCGTCGCCAACCACGTCGACCTCGACGCCATCCTCGACGCCGCCCGGGTCTGAGGATTCCCTCCCGGGGCGCGGACCCCAGCCGGGCGGGATTGGAGCCGGGCGTCTCGGCCGATTCCCTCGGCCCATGCTCGCCATCATCCGCTCCGGGGCCCTCGTGGGGGTCGAGGCCTTGCCGGTCGACATCGAGGTCAACACCGGGGAGATCGGCGAGTTCGGCCTCTTCATCGTCGGGCTGCCCGACACGGCGGTGAAGGAGTCCGAGGACCGCGTCCTCGCCGCCATGGCCAACACCGGGCTTTCGCGCCCGCAGACCCACACCACCGTCAACCTGGCCCCCGGCGACCTGCGCAAGGAGGGAGCCCTCTACGACCTGCCGATTGCCGTCGCCCTGACCGGAGCGCTCGGCCGGCTCGACCTCGCCCGCTGCGACGGGATGGTGCTCGCGGGCGAGCTCAGCCTCTCCGGGGCCCTCCGCCCCGTCCGGGGCGGCGTCGCCCTCGCCCTCATGGCGCGCCGGCTCGGGCTGCGCGGCCTGCTGCTGCCGACCGCGTCCGCGGAGGAGGCCGCCTTGGTCGAGGGCGTCGAGGTGCGGGGCGTCCGCTCCCTCGACGAGGCCGTGCGCTTCCTCACCGGCGAGCTGCGGCTCGAGCCCCTCCGCCCCGAGGACAGCCCCTTCCGGCGACGCGCCGCCCCCCGCGACGTGGACTTCGAGGAGGTCAAGGGACAGCAGGCCGTGCGTCGCGCCACCGAGGTCGCGGTGGCCGGCGGCCACAACCTCCTCCTCATCGGCCCCCCCGGCTCCGGCAAGTCGCTCATCGCCCGCCGCATCCCCACCCTCCTGCCCGAGCCGACGGCGGAGGAGTTCCTCGAAATCCTCGCCATCGCCTCCGCCGCGGGCCTGCGGGAGACGGGGATGGAGCAAGGCTGGCGCCGGCCCTTCCGCGCCCCGCACCACACCATCAGCGACGTCGGCCTGATCGGCGGCGGCAGCATGCCCGGCCCGGGCGAGGTCTCGCTCGCCCACCGCGGCGTGCTTTTCCTCGACGAGCTCCCCGAGTTCCGCCGCTCGGCGCTCGAGGTCCTCCGCCAGCCCCTGGAGGACGGTCACGTCACCGTCTCCCGCGCCTCGGCCAAGGTCACGCTGCCCGCTCGCCTCATGCTCGTCGCCGCGATGAACCCCTGCCCCTGCGGCCATCTCGGCGACCGCCTGCGCGAATGCCGCTGCTCCCCGGCCGCCGTCCAACGCTACCGGGGGCGCATCTCGGGTCCCCTGCTCGACCGGATCGACATCCAGGTCGAGGCGCCCGCGCTCGGCATCGACGAGCTGCGCTCCGCCCGCCCAGGGGAGAGCTCCGACGCCATGCGCGCGCGGGTCGAGTCGGCGCGGGAGACCCAGCGCCGCCGCTTCGGCGGGCGCACCGGCGCCTGCAACGCGGCGATGGGCCCCTCGGACCTGAGGGACCATGCCGCGCTCGAGCGCGCCCAGGGCGACCTCCTCCAGCAGGCCATGGAGCGCCTCGGCCTCTCCGCGCGGGCCTATGACCGCGTGCTCAAGGTCGCCCGCACCATCGCGGACCTGGCCGGCGCCGACCGCATCGCGACCGCCCACCTCCTCGAGGCCATCCACTACCGCAGCCTCGACCGGCGCGGCTGAGACGAACCTCGGGGCCCGGGCCTCGCGCGCGCCCTTCGGCCCCGATGACGGGAGGCCGCGAACGCGCACGGTCGCCGGGTCGCCGCCTAGGCGGGACACTGCGGCCTGCTCCCCGCCAAGGCGGACGGCGGAACCTCGCCGCCACGGGGTTGTCCCTTGGGCATGCCCCGCCCCCTGCCCCTGGCCGCATGGCTCAGCCTGTCCCTGCTCACCTCCCAGGGCGGCGCCGCCGAGCTCGCCGAGCGCGTCCTCGGCAAGGTCGAGGGGGCGCTCGTCACCACCGCCCTGACCGGCGCCGACGGGCGAGGGCGGCTGCCGGTGGAGAGCGAGGAGTTCCTCGTGCGCCTCGAGGACGGCTCGACCTTCACCGCCCTCGACTTCGCCGGGGAGGAGCTCGCCGGAGCCATCGAGTACCGGCGCCTGACGGGAAGGGTCTATCCCGAGGGCGCGCCCACCCGTGTCCGGGTCGAATCGCACCCCCGTGTCGTCACCGCCTTCTTCGACCGCCAGCCCAAGGTCGCCTCGCTTGAGCCCGAGCGGTTCAGGGTGCGCGTCCCGGCCGATCGCGGGGGACGCGGCGAGCCCGTGGTCCTGGACGGCCGCTGGGTCCTGCTGCCCTGGCACCCCACCACCCTGACCCGCCACACGGACGGCAACGAGCCGGCCGCCTACAGCCGCCGATTCGAGAAGGTCGGCAACCACAGCTTCGTCGACTTCGAGAAGGCCGACATCGATCCCGTCCGCCGACCCGGCCTCGTGCGCGCCATCGAGTTCGCCCCCGCCGAGCGCCAGCCCGACGGCGCCTGGGTCGTGCGCGCCCACGGGTTCCAAATCCTCCTGTGCGAGCCCGGCGAGACCCCCGAGATGGCCGTGCTCGACCTCGCCCCCCGGCCCCTCCGCGAGTTCACCCACTACAACAACTGGTTCGACGGCTCCGCCAAGGCCATCGGCGGCGAGACTCTTCCGCGCATCGCCGCCGAGTTCGAGCGCGCCCTCCAAGGCACGGGCATCAAGGTCGCCTCCCTCGTGCCCGACAACGGCTGGCAGGACCGGGCCTCCGTCTGGCAACCGTCCAAGGGCCACTTCCCCGACGGCATGGAGGGCCTCGGCAAGCTCGGCAGCCGCCTCCGCGGGCAGGGCACCTCGCTCGGCCTCTGGCTGGCGCCCGACATGACCACCAACGACATCGGCTGGGCGGAGAAGGCGGGCTACGCCAAGGCCAGGCCCAACGGCTACTTCTCCCGGTACTTCGCCCACGTCTCGCTCGCCGACCCCGCCTACGGCCAGGCGCTGCGCGCCCAGCTCGGGCGACTGGTCGCGGAGGCCAAGGTCAACTACCTCAAGTTCGACTTCAACCACCTCTCCAACGTCAACCCGACCGACCGTCACGGCCACGTCGGCGAGTTCCGCGGCCTGGCCGCCGCCATCGAGGGCCTGCCCAGGGACGTCTTCCTGAACGTCACCAACTGGACCTGGCACAGCCCCGCCTGGCGCAACCACGCCGACAGCGTCTGGCTCCTCGCGGGCGACGACGGCTTCAACGGCAACTGGCCCGAGCTGGCCGGCCGCGCCCAAGCCACGACCGACCGCGACCTCTTCTTCTGGCGCATGTGGGGCGACCCGAAGGACCGCCCCTGGTACCCCATCGCCTCCATCATGACCCACGGCATCATCCGCAACCCGCGCGGGCAGATGTCCTTCAGGACCGACACCCTCCAGGACTGGTGCGACCACGTCCTCATGCACTACGGCCGCGGCACCCTGCTCCGCGAATGGTACTTCCTTCCCGGCTCCCTGACCCCGGAGGAGTGGAAATCCGTCATCGCCGTCCACCGCTGGACCGACAGCCGCCGCGCCGACCTCGTCAACAGCACCTATGTCGGCGGCCGACCCGACGAGGGCCGCGCCTACGGCTACGTCGGCTGGTCCCGCGACGGCAAGACGGGCACCCTGGTCGCCCGCAACCCCTCCGCGGCCGCCCAGACCCTGCGCGTGCCGCTTGACGCCTCCACGCTCTTCCGCGCCGCCGCGGGCCAAGCCTGGACCGGCACCCAGGTCTACCCGGCCCGCGCCGAGCTCGCCGAGAGCTGGACCTCGGGGGAGGCGATGGAAATCGCCCTCCCCGGCTACGCCACCGTCGCCCTCGAGCTGCGCCCCGGACGCGGCCTCGGCCCCGTCGTCAAGCGCATGCCCTGCGCGGTCGTCAAGCCGGGCAAGGCCGCCGGCCAAGCCGTGGTCGCGCCCGCGAGCTTCGTCGACGGACGCTGCGAGCTGCTCGTCATCGGACGCCCCGTGCTCCCGACTGTCCTCATCAACGGCAAGGCCGCGCAGCCCCTGCGCCGCGCCAAGGGCGCCATCAACCAGTTCCCCAGCTACGCCAAGGACGGCATGCCCACGGCGCTCGCTGAGCCCTGGGAAATGGCCAGCTACAACCTCGCCGACCTGCGCGGGACGGACGTCGCCCTGGGCTTCGAGGGACGCCGCACCCGGGTCGAGGCCCACATCCTCACCGAGATCCTCGAGGACAATCCCACCCCCCAGGGCAAGCTCACGCCCCTCACCCTCCCCGGCCACCGCCGCGAGACCCTCCTCGTCCACGCCGGTCCCGCCGCGCCCACGCCCCCGCTCGCCCGCGACGCCTGGGCCAAGGTCGCCAAGGCCCGGCTCGAGCTTGAGGTCTTCGGCAACAACGGCGAGACCCACGGCGACAAGACCGTCCTCCTCAACGGGGCCCAGGTCGGCATCCTACCCGCCCAGGGCGACTCCTGGAAGGCGATCAGCCTGACCATCGCCGGCCCCGCCCTCGACGCGCTGCGCGCCCAAGGTCCGGCCGCCGCCGCCCGCATCACCACGGAGAAGGACCGGGGCGACTCCTACAAGGTGCGCGGCCTCCGCCTCGTCCTCACGCTGGCCGACGGCTCGGAGTGGGCCGGCGACGCCTCGGGCGCGCTGACCACCTTGGGCGACTGGCCCCACGCCGAGGGTCGCCGCTTCGCGAGCCCCACCGACAGCGGCCCGATCGCCCTCGGCGAGTGAGCTTCCGAGCCGGCCAAGGGCCCGGCGGCCGCTCAGAGGTCGACCGTCCTGCCGGTGCGGAAGGACAGGTCGGCCGCGGCCACGATGCGCATCGAGTTGACCGCGTCGTCGAGGTGGGCGGTCAGGTCGAGGTCCTCGCGGATGGCCCTTAGGAAATACTCCTGCTCGCGCTGGCAAAGCCCGTCGTGCCCGGGATCGGCGTCGGTCGGCACCAGCTCGTCCTTGCGGGCGAACTTGCCGTCGGGACCGAGCTCGGCGTGGTGGACCTTGAGCGCCTGCGCGCCGGTGTGGTCGTCGACGCTGGCCGAGTTGCCCTCCCGGGCTCCCTTGCCGGCGACGATGGTGACCGAGCCGCGGGGCCCGACCACGTCCTTCACGAAGAAGGCCTCCTCCGACATCATCGGGCCCCAGCCCGCCTCGTACCAGCCGACGGACCCGTCGGCGAAGGTCACCTGCAGCTGGCCGTAGTTGACCATGCCCGGGGGCAGCTCGTCCGAGAGGCGCGCCCCGATGCCGGAGACGCGCACCGGTCGGCTCCCCGTCATCAGGCACATGATGTCCACGTAGTGCACGCCGCAGTCCACGATCGGGCTGCACGTCCGCATCAGCGCCTGGTGCGTCCTCCAGGTGTCGCCCGAGCTCTGCTGGTTGAGGTTCATCCGCATGACCAGGGGCTTGCCCAGGGTCTGCGCGACGCGGATGAACTGGGTCCAGGCGGGATGGTGGCGGAGGATGTAGCCGATGACCACCTTGCGGCGGGCGGCCTTGGCCTTGGCGGCGATGCGCTCCGCCTCCTCGACCGAGGCGGCGAGGGGCTTCTCGACGAAGACATGGCAGCCCGCGTCGAGGGCCGCGAGCGCGTACTCGGCGTGGGTGTCGGGATAGCTGGAGATGGAGACCGCGTCGGGCCTGGTCTCGCGCAGCGCCTGGTGGAAGTCGGCGAACTCGGCGTGGCCGCCGCCGAGCTCGGCGTTGAGCTTGCGGCGCGACTCCGCCGAGCGGGTCACCAGGCCGGCGATCTGGAAGCCGGGGATGCGATGGTAGGCGAGGGCGTGCGAGCGCCCCATGTTGCCGGCGCCGACGCAGAGGACACGGATGGGCTGGGACATGGGCGGGGCGTCACTCCTTGGCGTCGCTCAGGCGGGTGTCGTCCCGGAAGACCGCGGCGAAGGCGACGAGCAGGCCGAGGGCGAAGAGGGAGGGGTAGAGCCAGAACTCCCGGGCGAAGACCATCGCGCCGCCGGCGCCGGAGGTGATGAAGCGCGCGTGCAGGACCGGGGCCAGCAGGTTGCCGATGAACAGGCCGAGCCCGAGGGTCGCCCAGGCCACGACCGACTGGGCGGTGTTGCGCAGGCCCTCGGGCGCCTTGCGGTCGGCGTAGAGGGTGCCCGTCACGAAGAAGAAGTCGTAGCAGGCGCCGTGCAGGGCGATGGCGACGAAGAGGGCCGCGCCGGAGGAGGGGAATTCCGCGAACAGCCAGTAGCGCAAGGCCCAGCAGGCCATGCCGACCAGCAGGATGGTCTTGGCCGTCAGGCGCGTCGCCAGCAGGGGGAGCAGGGCGAGGAAGACGACCTCCGACACCTGGCCGGCGGTCATGAACGTCTCGGTCTGGCCGATGCCCGCGCTCTTCAGGAAACCGTTGGCGTAGGAATAGTAGAGGGCGAGCGGGATGCAGAAGAGCACCGAGAACACGAGGAACAGGAGGAACTTCGCGTCGCCGAGCAGGCGGCCGATGCCGCCCGCGACCTTGGGCTCGCCCGTCGCCGCCCTCGGCTCCGGGTCGGCCAGGCGGAAGGCGCCGATCGCCATCAGCGCCAGGGCGCCGCCGCCGAGCTGGAAGATGAGGGGGCTCGTGGCGACATCCGCCCCGAGGAAGGCCGGCAGCAGGCTGCCCACGGCGACGCCGGAGACTATCCAGCCCACGGTGCCCCACAGGCGGATGGAGCCGAACTCGCGGCCGGGATCCGAGAGGGAGGCCATGACCACGGCGTTGAGCAGGGGAAGCGCGGCGAAGAAGGCGAGCGAGTGGATGAAAAGGCCGGCCTGGAACTGGCGGGCCGTGCCGGCCTCGGGCAGGAGGAAAAGCAGCCCGCCGGCGACGGCGCCGAGAACCGCGAGCAACTTGCGCGGCGAGAAAGCCCGGTCCGCGAGCCAGCCGGCCGCCAGCGGCGAGATCATCGCGGCCAGCGGACCCATGCCGTAGGCGATGCCAATCACCGTGGAGTCGTTGGCGAACGCCTTCGCCAGGTAGGGGCCCATGGGGACGAAGAAGACGCCCCAACCGAAGAAGGTCAGGAACATCACGATGCCGGCGAGGACGCGGGGGGACATGGCGCGGGGGTTGGATCAGGGGTAGCCTCGCCGGCGTCCCGAGACAAGTTCCTTCCCCCGGACGCAAGAAAGGCGTCCGGACGGGACGCCTTGGCGCGGGGAAAGCGAGAGCCTCAGGCGCCCTCGGGCCTCGCGGGCGCGGATTCGAACCCGTCCGGACGCGGCCCCTTGGGCTTGGCGCCGTCGGGGCGAGGTCCGCGCGGGGCATCGCCCTCCGGACGGGGCCCGCGGGGAGCGCCGTCGCGCGGACGGTCCCCCAGGAACTCGTTCCGGAGCTCGCCCATCTTCCCGAGGGTCGCGGCAAGGGAGGGGTCGGCCTTGGTCACGGCGGCGGACACCGCGTCGCGCAGCTTGGCCCCGGCGGCGCGGGACTGCTCGAAGGCGGCCTTCACCGCAGGGTCGTTGCGCGCGCCCTCCATGGCCTTGCGCATCTCGGCCATCCGCTCGGGCGAGGGGCGCTCGCGGCGCTCGCCGTCCCGGGGAGGCTCGGGCTGCGCGACCCCCTTGGACTTGGCGAAGGCCTGCAGCGCCTGGCGCAAGGCCTCGCGGGCCTTCTCGGCCTCGGCGCGGGCGGCCTTGACCGAGTCGTCGTCGCGGGCCGCCTCGAGCGCGGCGCGCAGCTTGGCCATCTCCTCGGGCGTGACGCCGGCGTCCTTCAGCCGGCCGAGGCGCTCGGCCATCTCGCCGCGGAAGCCGGGGCGCTCGCCGCCGTCGCGGGGGCGGATGCGGGACGCCTCGCCCTCGGCGGGCGCGGGTCGGTCGGACGGGCGGCCCTTGCGGTCGGGCGTCTCCTCGGCGAGGAGCGAGACCGCCAGGAACAGGCAGGCGGCGTGGGTCGTGAGCTTCATGGTCGGATGGTTAACCCCGGGGTTGCGCCGTGGGTTTCAGCGAGGGAGGGGTTGGTTCTCACCCTTGGCCCGGGCGGCGTCCAGCCTGGCTTTCAGCCTGGCGACGACCTCGGGGTTGTCCGCGGCCACGTTGCGTCGCTCGCCGGGGTCCTTCTCCAGGTCGTGGAGCTGGTCGACGTTGGTCGGGCCGGGCGTGACATGGCCGGGACCATGGTAGGTGCGCAGATTGGCCGCGGCGTAGGGGGCGACGTAGGCCCAGTTGCCCTCCCGCAGCGAGTAGCGGGGCCCGCCGGCGTGCGAGACGACATGGTCGCGGACGGGGGAGCCGTCGCGGATCGAGGCCGAGACATCCACGCTGTCGAGCGCCGCGAACGGCGCGGGGTCCGCGCCGCCGAGGCGGGCGAGCGTGGCGGGGAAATCGACCTGCGAGACCAGGGCGTCGCTGACCGCGCCAGGCTTGATCACGCCGGGCCAGCGGGCGAGGAGGGAGACCCGGGTGCCGCCCTGGTGTGGGCTGTACTTGCCCCCGCGGAAGGGTCCGGCGGGCAGGTGTCCGGCGTCGCGGTTGCGCTCGAAGGCCTCGTCCTTGTAGCCATCGTCGAGCACCGGCCCGTTGTCGGAGGAGAGCAGCACGAGGGTCTTGCCGGCCACGCCGGACCTCTCCAGCGCTTCGAGGATCCGCCCAACCTGCTCGTCGAAGGCCACGACGGCGTCGCCGCGCGGGCCGAGGGGCGTCTTCCCGGCATGACGCGGATGGACCACCCGGGGGACATGGTTCTCGTGCGAGGCGTAGTAGAGGAAGAAGGGCTTGTCCTTGACCGACTCGATCCACCGCGCCGCCTGTCCGGCGAAGACATCGCCCATCGTGGTGTCGTCCCAGACGGCCGCCTTGCCCCCGCGCATCCAGCCGATGCGCCCGACGCCGTTGACCAGGGCCATGTTGTGCCCGTGCGACCAGTCCTGCCGCAAGGTGCGGCGGATCGCCTCCGACTTGAGGTCGGGGTCGCCCGGGAAGGGCCCCTTGTAGCTGACCTCGATCGGGTCCTTGGGGTCGAGCCCGACCACCGAGCCGTCGCGCACGTAGACGGTTGGCACCCGGTCGCCGGTCGCGGCCATGATGAAGCTGAACTGGAAGCCGACCTCGCGGGGACCGGGGGCGATCGGCTTGTTCCAGTCGAGGGAGCCGGCCTCCTCGCCCTTGCGCGCGCCCAGCCCGAGATGCCACTTGCCCACGACGGCCGTGGCGTAGCCGGCATCCCTCAGCGCGGTCGCCACGGTGGGACGCGACGTCGGGATGACCAGCGCGGCGTCGCCGGGAAGGACATTGGTGCCCTTTCGCCGCCAGGCATACTCGCCGGTCAGCATCGAGTAGCGGGACGGCGTGCAGGTCGCCGAGGTGCAGTAGCCCGAGGTGAAGCGGGCGCCCTGCGCCGCCAGGCGGTCGATGTTCGGGGTGGGGATGGCCTTGGCGCCGTAGCAGCCGAGGTCGCCCCAGCCGATGTCGTCGGCGTAGATCAGCACGATGTTGGGGCGCTCGACCGCGCCCGGGGCGGCAACGGCGAGGAGGCAGAGGACGGCGGCGAGTCGCATGGGGCAAGCCCAAGGAACACCCCCGGCGGCGGTGTTCCAAGGCGAAAGCGCCCGGACTTGCCACCCACGGCGCCGGGCGACACCCTCGGGACCATGCGTTTCGCGAAGTACCACGCCCTGGGCAACGACTACCTGGTCCTCGAGCCGTCCGACTGCCCCGAGCTGCCCTCCCCCCTCGCGACGCGCAAGATCTGCCACCGCCACTACGGCCTCGGCTCCGACGGCATCCTGTACGGTCCCCTGCCCCGCGCGGACGGCGCCTTCGGCCTCCGCATCCTCAACCCCGACGGCTCGGAGGCGGAGAAGTCGGGCAACGGCATCCGCATCTTCTGCCGACACCTGGTCGAGACCGGGCGCGCGCGCGAGGGCGAGCCGTTCCGCATCCACACCCCCGGGGGAGCGGTCGCGTGCGTCGTGCGCGACGGCGGGGCCCGCATCCGCGTCGAGATGGGACGGGTCTCCTTCCGGGCTCCCGAGATCCCGGTGGCAGGCGCCGACCGCGAGGTCATCCAGGAGACCATCGAGGTCGGAGGGCGGACTTTCCGCTTTTGCGCCGCCACCGTGGGGAATCCCCATTGCGTCATCCCGGTCGACCAGGCCACGGCGGAACTGGCCAGGACCTTCGGCCCCCTCCTCGAGACCCACCCGCTCTTCCCCAACCGGACCAATGTCCAATTCCTCCAGGTCCTCGACCCGGCCAACATCCGGATTGAGATCTGGGAAAGGGGAGCGGGCTACACCTTGGCCTCGGGCTCGAGCAGCTCGGCCTCGGCCGCCGTGGCGCGGCGCCTGGGGCTGGTCGGCCCCGAGGTGACCGTCCATATGCCGGGGGGCAAGATTGGGATTGGCATCGGACCCGACTATGCCATTGTGATGACCGGTCCGACCACCCCCGTGGGCACCTATCAGATGCATCCCGGGGTACTGGCCCAGGATGTCGCCCTCTGAGGCGTCTCTTCCCCTCCTAACCTTACCAGCAAACGCGCGCGGCGCCCCGACGGGGTGTCCGCGACAAGCCACATGGCAACCACCAGCCGTCCCCTGCCCCGATTGTCCGAGGAGGAGCTCATTGAGCTCGCCGGCGGCGTGACCGTGCGCAGCGCCAAGGAACTGGTCCTCAAGGGCGCGGTGAGACGGGCGGCGTGGAAGCACCCCCTGGTCACGGCCGAGGTCAACGACGGCCAGCAGGGGACCCGGGAGGTCGAGCTCGACCTCCAGTCGACCACCTTCTTCCGCAACAGCTGCGGGTGCGAGGTCGCGCGCCGCCGCAAGCTCTGCATCCACGCCGTCGCCGCCTATCTCCAGAACGCCATCCAGGAGGGGCTCATGCCCAAGCCCTCGGCCGTCGCCGACGCCAGGTCGGCGGCCAAGGCGGACCCGTCCGCGGCGACCGCCGACGCCAAGGCGCCCGCGGCCGCCGAGGGCGGCGCGGGCCCGCGGCTCAAGTCCCTCGTCCTGTCCTCCGCCAAGGGCACGCCGATCGAGGTCCGGTTCCTCATCCCGCCGAACCTCGCCGCGGCCGCGCCGCGCGACCAGATCATCGCCCGGCTCGAGCTGCGGGTCGACGACCGGCCTGTCGCGCCCGAGAACCTCGACCGCGGCAAGGCGTGGAATCTCGACGCGCCGACCACGGTCTTCCTCGCCATCGTCGAGAACCTCTGCGGCGGCAAGCTTCAGGGCATCCTTCCCCTGACCCGACGCCACCTGCGCCAGCTCCTGGCCGTGGGCAAGGGCCTCCCCATCTTCCGCATGGCCAACGCGCCGGACACCCCGCTCGCCTGGTCGGGCGACGCGCTGGAGCGCGTCTCCGGGCACCTCGAGGGCGAGATCCCGGCGCCGGCCGGCGGCGCCGCCCCCGGAGGCGGGGACGAGGAGGACGAGGACGACGGCCCCGGGCGCCCCTCCGAGGACCGGGGCGACGAGGCTCGCCCGTGGGTCGACGGCTCCGTGAAATGGCTCTGCGTCCGCCTGCCCCAGCAGGCCACCGGGCCGACCGCCGAGCTGCGGGACCTCCTCCAGCGCAGCGGCTTCATGCTCGACACCGTCTCGCGCGAATGGCGCCTGCGCGGGACGCTCAGCGTGCTGAATTTCTTCGCCCGCAACTGGAAGGTCCTGCGCGACCAGCAGGACGCGTACTTCACCCACAACCTCGCCCACTCGCTCCGCAACGTGGCCTTCGCGCGGGCGAAGTGCGACGCGCGCGAGGAAGGCGACGGCTTCCGGTTCGCCATCGGCATCGACCCGGAGGGCGCCTCGCCCAAGGTCGTGGCGGAGGCGGTGTCGGGCGGCCGGATGTTCTTCTACACCCCCCGCGGCCCGCGGCTGATCTCGCCCGAGCTGCTCGACTCGATCAAGCGCGCCCAGGGCCGCATCCTCGGCGACGCCCGCCACGCCGCCCGCAAGGAGGTCGACCTTGAGATGGACCTCAAGGTCGGCTACGCCGAGCTGGCCAGCGCCGACGCCATCGCCGAGGAGATCCAGGCCGCCTTCGCCCCGCCCGAGACCTGGACCAAGCGCTCCTCGGCCATCCGCAACCTGTCCAAGCTGCGGCCCGCGCCGATCGAGCCGGAGCTCGACGGCAAGCTGCGCGACTACCAGCGGCTCGGCGTCGCCTGGCTCTGGCATCTCCACCGCAACAACCTCGGCGGCCTCCTCGCGGACGAGATGGGCCTCGGCAAGACCGTCCAGGCCCTCGCCTTCCTCCAGGCCGTCCGGCGCGAGCTGCCCGACGACGGGCCCTGCCTCGTCGTCTGCCCCGCGTCGCTGGTCGAGAACTGGCGCCGAGAGGCGCGCCGCTTCACCCCCGGCCTCCGCGCCCTGGCCCACCACGGCCAGAACCGGCGGAGCGAGCCGGAGGCGGTCAAGGCCCACGACCTGGTCGTGACCTCCTACGGCACCCTGGCGAGGGACATCGGGGCGCTCGGCTCGATCCCCTGGGGCGTCGTCATCTGCGACGAGGGCCAGAACATCAAGAACCCCCGGGCCCAGGCCGCCAAGGCGGTCAAGCAGCTTCGCGCCAAGGGGCGCTTCATCCTCACCGGCACGCCGGTCGAGAACTCCCTCGAGGACCTCCGCTCCCTCTTCGGCTTCCTCATGCCCGGCTACCTGCCCAAGCCCGAGGACCGCGGCGCGGAGGAGGCCAAGTGGCACGACGAGCGCCTCCTCGCCATGGCCGCCCCCTACATCCTCCGCCGCTCCAAGGCCGTGGTGGCCAAGGAGCTCCCGGAGAAGATCGAGCAGGTCCTCTACTGCGACTTCGAGGACCGGCAGGACGAGCTCTACCGCGAGGTGCAGGAAAGCACCCGCAAGGCCATCTTCGAGATGGAGATGGGCGGGGCCAGCGAGGCCAGCATCCGCATGGCCGCCTTCAACCAGCTGCTCCGGCTGCGCCAGGTCTGCGCCGACCCCCGGATCCTCCAGCCCAAGATGGAGGAGGCCGACTCGGCCAAGCTCCAGGCGTTCCTCGAGCTGCTCGAGGAGTCGCGCGACGCCGGCCACCGCATGCTGGTCTTCTCCACCTTCGTCTCCGCCCTCACCCTCATCCGCAAGGCGCTCGAGGACCGCGGCGTCCGCTACGCCTACCTCGACGGGTCGACCCGCGACCGCCAGGGCGTCTGCGACACCTTCAACGGCGACGCGGGCATCCCCGTCCTCCTGATGTCGCTCAAGGCGGGCGGGACGGGCCTCAACCTCACCGGGGCCGACACCGTCGTCCATTACGACCCCTGGTGGAACCCCGCGGCCGAGGCCCAGGCCACCGACCGGGCCCACCGCATCGGCCAGACCCGCAAGGTCACCAGCATCAAGCTCATCGCCTCCGGCACCATCGAGGAGCGCGTGATGGAGCTCCAGCGCTCGAAGTCCGAAATGCTGCGCAAGCTCCTCAGCGAGTCGGACGCGGCCTCGGCCAAGATCTCGCTCGCCGAGCTCAAGGCGCTCCTCGAGGACTGACCCATGCTCGCCGACCTCCTCCGCCGCAAGCGCCCCCGCTCCGAGATGACCTTTCTCGAGCACGTCGAGGACCTGCGCGTCTCGGTCATGCGCGTGGCGATTGTCTTCGCCCTCGGCTTCTTCGCCGCCCTCGTCTTCTACCGGGAGATGCCCGAGTTCCTCCGGCTGCCGCTCGACTGGGCCAAGGCCAAGAGCCCGGGCATGGCCACCTTCGGCGAGCTCCGCGAGTTCACCTTCATGGGCGTCTGGTCCGTCCTGATGTACACCGCCGCCTCGGTGGGCATCGCGCTCGCCTCCCCCGTCCTCATCTACGAGGTGGCGCGCTTCGTCGGGCCGGCCCTGACCGACCGCGAGAAGCGCGGCCTGATTCCGTTCTGCCTCGGGGCGCTGGTCCTCTTCGCCTGCGGCGCCGTGCTGGCCTTCGCCTTCCTCACCCCGATGTCCATCATCGTGTGGCACGACTTCGCCACCGGCATGGGCCTGCAGACCGACTGGCAGGCCTCCGACTACTACGGCTTCGTGGTCATGATGTCGCTGCTGACCGGCGTGGCCCTCCAGTTCCCCCTCGCGCTGATCATCCTGATGTGGCTCGAGCTCGTCCGGCCGCGCACCCTGCTCCGCTCCTGGCGCGGCATGCTCTTCGGCATCGTCGTCCTGGCCGCGGTGGTCACGCCGATCGGCGACCCCATCACCCTGGGCATCCTCTCCGGCCTGCTCTTCGTCCTCTACCTCGCCGCGGTCGGCGTCGGCGGCGCCCTCGTCCGGCGCAAGCGGCTGGCGCGGGGCGACACCGCGGACCCCGAGGAGGAGGAGCGCCCCGGGCCCGGGGCGCGGCGCGGGACGGAAGGCGGTGACGAGGACGACCTGGGCGACAGCCCCGACCGCTCCCCGGACGACGACCCGGCGCCCGATCAGCCCGGGCGGGACCTGCGGCCCCTCGACTGAGGCCTAGGGCCGGAACGTGACCTCGAGCCCGACCTCGCGCTTGCCCCGGTCGCACGCGCCGGGACAGGGATCCCGCGCGTCCTGGATCTTGCCCGGGACCTTCCGCCGAAGGTAGCCGACGCCGCCGCAGGAGCGGCAGTCCCGCTCCTGGGTCAGCACGGTCCGGAGCGGCTTGCCCGCCGTCACCGCCACCTGGAAGGCCTGGCGGGTCGGGTCATCGTCCGCCAGCGGGGCGGTCTCGACGAAGGCCTGCCGGCGCAGGCGGACGCGCCGGCCCTCGGCCGGGGGGATGGCGGCGACGAAGCTGGCCTCGACCAGGCCGATGCGGAGGGCGGTCACCTCGCGTCGCTCGCCCGGACGGCCCGCGGCGTCGAGCACCGCGATCACCTGGGCGGAATTGGACCCTTGGCGGCACCAGGCGAGCGCGCCCGGGTTGTCCCAGGCGGCGTCGGCAAGCCATCGCCCCTCGCCCAGGTCCTGGCGCAGCGTGAGGGAAAGCGCGATTGGGGCGCCGGGAAGGCGCTCGAAGGCGCCGTCGACGCGCGCGTGCTGCTCGCGGAAGGCCTTCCATGCCTCGCGGAAGAGCGCCGAGGTCTCCGTCGAGAGCGGCTTGTCGATGCGCGACAGGCGGAAATCCATCCGGGTGTCGACCGGCAGGTCCTTCTCCGCCTTGGCCAGCTCGATCGGACGGATCCGAACCTGGCCGTCCTCCGCGGGCTCCTCCTTCTCCTCCCGGGGCTTGGCGGGGGCGAAGGGGTCCTCGGGCTCCTCCCGCGCCGGCTTGCCCTTGCCCTCCTCCGCGGGCGCGGCGGGCTGGGCGCGGGCGGGCTCCTCGACGACGCGAAGGCGCCGGCCGAAAAGGCCGCCGCCGGCCGAGGCTTCGGCGCAGAGCAACCCCGCGAGGCAGGCGACGGCGAGAGGTCGGGACATGCGGCGAGGATGGCAGGGAATCGGCCGCAGGGGAAGCCCGCTGTCTCGCGGCTTGCGCGCGAAGCCCTCCGGGGCAACCTCGACCCCATGGCCCGCGCCCCGGAGTTCCCCGAATTGGCGCCGCATCGCGCGGCGCTGCGGGAATTCCTCGACCGCCAGGTCGGGGCCTTCGAGCCCGAGGTGCGCCCGATGGTCCGCGAGGCCCTCGCCCATCCGGGGAAGCTCCTCCGCCCCACGCTCCTCTTCGCCACGGCCCACGACGGCGCCCCGCCCTCCCCCGAGGTCGTCCGCGGCGCGGCCGTGGTCGAGCTGGTCCACCTGGCCACCCTGGTCCACGACGATGTCCTCGACGGGGCCGACACCCGCCACGGATCCGACACGCCCAACCGCACCCATGGCGCCCACGCCGCCATCCTCTTCGGCGACGCGCTCTTCGCCCACGCCCTCGTGCTCGCCGCCGAGCTGCCCTCGCCCGAGCTGTGCCGCCTCGTGGCCACCGGCGCCCGCGAGGTCTGCTCCGGCGAGGTCTGCCAAACCTTCTCGCGCGGCAGGGCCGACCTCAGCCTGGAGGATTACCGCCGCCACATCCGGCTGAAGACCGCGGAGCTCTTCGCCGCCGCCTGCCGGGCGGGCGCCCACCTCTCCGGGCGCCCGGCGGGCGACCCGGCCCACGCCGCCGCCGCCGAGTTCGGGCTACGCCTGGGCATCGCCTACCAGATCTACGACGACCTGGCCGACATCCTCCTGACCAGCGACCGGGCCGGCAAGACGCTCGGCACCGACGTCGCCTCGGGCAAGCTCACCCTGCCCCTCCTGCTCGAGCGCGACGCCGTCGGGGCCTCCGCGGTGGAACGGGCCCTCGGCGGCGAGGACCTGCGCGCCGTGGTCGCCCCCGCGCGCTGGGCGGCCAGCTTCGCCGCGCTCGACGCGGAGATCGACGCCGCCGAATCCGCCCTCGTCCCGCTCGGGGCGGCTCCCGGCGCCCAGCTGCTGCGCCGCCTGACCGCCTTCCTCAGGACCGCCGCCGGCGAGGTCCGCCGGCTGTCGCCGTCATGAGCCTCGGCGACACGACCAAGGGGGAGCGCAGGGCCCTGGCCTGGCTGTTGCTCGCGCTCGCCCTCGCCGCGGCCATCGGCCTCGCCTGGCGCGCCGAGTGGGTCAGAGCCCCAGGCGCGTCGGGTTGAAGCCGCGGGCCCGGAGCGCGTTGACCACGCCGTAGAGGTCGAGCTTCGCTCCCGGACGGATGCCCGCCTCGGCGAACCACCCCCGGCGCATCTCGAGGGCGAACTTGACCTTGTCGGACTCGGAGACCGTCGCCTCGGTGTCGAGCGCGCGCATCGGGCTGACCTGAAGGATCCGGCCCTCGCGGTCGAGGAAGGCGATGTCAAGGTCGGCCGGCGTGTCCTTCATCCAGAAGCGGCCGCGGGCCGGCAGGGGGTAGACGAAGAGCATGCCGCGGTCCTCCTGGGGACTCACGCCGGTGAACCCCTGCGTGCGCTCGGTCTCCGTCACCGCCAGCTGCGCCAGCAGGACCTTGCCGTCGAGCCTGAGCTCATGGACGCTGGCGAACGGCAGCCCTTCCGACGCCGCCGGCGCGGCCGGACCCTCCGGCTCGCAGGCGGCCAGGGCAAGGCAGGCGAGGATTGCCAAGGACCTCATGGGAGCGATGCTAGCCGCCGCCCTTGGGCGAACAAGCCTAACCACCCGATTTCCATGGATGCCGAGGCCCACTGGAGGGATATCCGCACCGCGCTCCATTACGCCCGGGCCGCCGTTTCCGTCGGCCTCTGGGAATCCGAGCGACGGCTTTGCCGCGCCCACCTCGACCCCGCGGAGCCCCTGCTGGAGCTCGGCTGCGGCGGCGGGCGCATCGCGCTGGGACTCTGGCGAGAAGGCTGGTCGAGCGTCGCGCCGACCGACCTCTCCCCCGCCATGGTCGAGCTGGCCGACGCCGTCTTCGCCGAGGCCGGCTGCCCGTTCCGGGCCACCCTGGCCGACGCGCGCCGCCTACCCCACGCCGACGGCGCGTTCGCCGGCGCGCTCTTCGGCTTCAACGGCCTGATGTGCATCCCCGGCGCCGACGCGCGCCGCGGGGCCCTCGCCGAGATCCGGCGGGTCGTGCGCCCGGGCGGCCTCCTTCTCCTCACCGCCCACGACCGCGAGCGAGGCGAGAACCGCGACCGCTGGGCCGCGGAAAGCGCCCCGACCGACGGCGAGCTCGGCGACCGGTGGCACGGCAGCGAGTCCGGGCCGGTCTTCCTGCATGCGGGAACCGAGGCGGAGACCCGCGCCGAGCTCGAGGGCGCAGGGTGGAGGGTGCGGCTCACCGCCATGCGCTCCGAGCTCGCGGACGAGCCCCCGGCGGTGCGGGCGTTCTCGGACGACACCCGCTGGTTTGTCGCCGAGCGCCCCGGCCGCGGCTAGCTGCGGCGCTGGAGGAAGAGCCGGATGACGTAGAACAGCAGGGTGACGAAGGCCGCGAAGAGCGCGAAGCCCGCCTCGAGGTGCTGCCCCGTCCCGAATTGGGTCCGGACCTGCCAGGTCTGGTAGAGGACCGCGGTGGCCATGAGCGCGATCATCGCCAGCGAGAACCAGGTGCCCAGGGACGTGTCGGCGACGGCGGCGACGACAACCACGCCCAGCGCCGCGAAGCTGCCGACCACGAGGACCGTGCGCAGGAAGGAGAAATCGGCCTGCGTCACGAAGGCGGCGACCGTCAGGCCGAGCACAAGCGCCCCGGTCACGCCGCAGGCCGGAAGCAGGATCTCGGCGGGGCGCCCCTCGGTCTTGAGGAGCACCATCCAGATGAGCGGGATGAAGATCGCGACCTGGAGGAGGATGTAGCCGAGGAAGCCGGCGAGCTTGGCCGGGCGCGAGGCGGAGGCGTAGACCGCCGACTGGGCCACCGAGGTGCCCAGCCAGAAGAGGCCCAGGACAACCAGCGTGGCCCAGCCCCCCAGGGCGCCGTAGAGCGAGCCGACCGCCTCGGCGTAATGGAAGGCGAGCGGGGCCTGCCCGAGGGGCACGGTGAAGGACGCGAAAAGCAGGAGGGCGAAGGCGGCGAAGGCGGCGGCGACCGTGAGGTAGGCGCGGCGGTAGAAGTCGGCGCGCTCGGAGGGGGCGGCCTGGTCGATGACGAACGGGTTGTCGGAGGACATGGCCCCAGCGTGCCGCCCGGCGCCCCCGGGTCAACGCAGGACCTTGGCCACCTGGGCAAAAGACCCCAGCGGGGCGACGTTGCCAGCCGCCGCGGAAGGGCAGAATGGACAAGACCCCCACCCATGAGAAACCCCAAGAACCCCCGCACCCCCCGCAACGCAACCCCCCGAGCCGAGCCCGGCACCGTGCTCATCCTCGAGGACCACCGCACCCTCCGCGAGCTGCTCTGCGAGCTCTTCCGCGAGCGGCTCGGGCTCCGCACCCTCGAGGCGGGCGATGTCCCCGAGGCCCTCACCCTCGCCCGCCGGCACCAACCCCGGCTCGCCGTGGTCGACATCGGCCTGCCGGGATCCAACGGGCTGGAGTTCCTCCGCCGCGCCCGCCGCGAGCTGCCGGACACCCGCCTGCTCGTCCTCTCCTCCCTCCAGAACCTCCAGGTCGTGAGGGGCATCATCCAATCCGGCGCCCACGGCTATGTCGACAAGGGCTCGCCCCTCGCCGCCATCCGCCAGGCCGCGGCCGCCGTCCTGGCCGGCCGGACCTGGTTCGACGACCGCTTCAACACCCTGCTCCGCCAGGCCCTCGGCCAACCCAGCCCCGACGCCCAGCTCGGGCTCCTGACCCCGCGCGAGCACGAGGTCCTCCTGCTCGTCGCGCAGAGCCACAGCAGCAAGGAGGTCTCGGTCAAGCTCGGCGTCAGCGTGAAGACGGCGGAGAACCACCGCACCAACCTCATGCGCAAGCTCGGCATCCACGACACGGCGGCGCTGGTGCGCTTCGCCATCCGACACGAGCTGGTCGACAGCGACCTCGTCTGATCAGACGCGCACCCGGCCCAGGCCGCGGTCACCCGGTCCCCCGGAAGCCCCTCCCATCACCTCGGAGAAGGCCGGCGGGACCGGGGCATGCGCGACGAATCGCACCTTGGCCCCCGCCAGGTCCGCGGCCATCTCCAGCGACTCGGCGTGGAGGAAAAGCCGGCGGAAGCCTCGCTCGGCCCCGAGCGCGCGGTTCGCCTCGAAATCCCCATAGGTCCGGTCGCCGAGGATGGGGAAGCCGCGCAGCGCGCACTGGACGCGAAGCTGGTGGGTCCGGCCGGTCTTGGGCTCGAGGTGGAAGGTCGCCAGCCCGAGGCCGCCCGGGGCGAGGGCACCGACCTTGAAAAGCGTGAGCGCCCGGACCACGGGGCCGCGCGGGACGGACCCTGGCCGGACCGGCTCGGAACGGACCCCTTCCTCGCCGCCGCCGCGCTTGGCGAGCAGGTCGTTCCAACTCCCCCTCTGGCCGGCGACGGCGCCGCGGCCGGCGCAGACGGCGACGTAGCGCTTGGTCACGGCGGCGCGCGCGAACTCCCTCCGGGCCGCGTCGGCCGCGGCGAGGTTCGTCGCCAGCAGGATGACGCCGCTCGTCGGCCCGTCGAGGCGGTTGGCCAGCCAGACCCGGCGCACCCCGCCGGCGCCGTCGCGCACGTGGTAGGCCTCCTCCTCCAGGGAGTAATTGGCGGTCAGGAGGGACCGCGCGTTGTCCTCGGACCGGTTGGGGTGCGCAAGCACGCCCTCCGGCTTGTCGACCGCGACCAGGCCGCAGGGATGCTCCGCCAGGACGCGCACGCCCTCGTGCAACGGGACGCCGGCGAGGATCGAGCTCATCGGTAATGGAAGGTGATGGTCACCGTCTCCTCCTCGCCGAGCAAGGCGACCATCTCGGGGCGCCAGGCGTCGTAAGGGGCGGGGAGCTGGACGGCGTCCTTGCACGCCAGCGCGGCGAGGAGGGGGACGGTGGCCGAGACGATCTCCGCCTCGGGCACGGTGCCGTCCCTCGCCAGGCGGAACCGCACGACCACGCTGCCCGCCGCGAAATCGTCCAGGCGGGTCCGGCTCAGGATGCCCCACCAGCTGGCTTGCACGGCCTCGAGCATGCGCTGGGCGTAGTCGCCGTAGGCGGAGAAACGCGCGTCGAGCGCCAGCGAGCCCGCGCGCCCCACGTCGACCGGGTTGCGCAGGAGCAGACCCGAGGTGCCAGCGGCCTTGGACGGGGGCGCCAACAGGGGGTTCGACCTGCGCGGATGGGACGAGGTCGCCGCCACCCGGGGCGTGCCCGCCTCCGGCAAGGGAGGAGACGGCGGCGCGGCCGCCGGCTCAGGGGGCCGGGGAACCGCCTGGGCCAGCCGAAGCGATTCGGCCGACTCGCCCTCCGAGCGCGGCAAGGGGGAGACCGCGCCGGGGCGCGGCGCGGGCTGGGCCGCGGACTGGTTGCGGGCCGCCACAAAGGGAGCGGCGACCGGCTCCTCCCGGTTGCCTGCGGGCGAGGGCTCGGCCAGCCGAAGCGAGGGGGGAAGCTTGGCGGCGGGGATGGGGGCGGCGGCGCGGGCGACCGCCGCGCGCGCCGCGGGCGGGGGGATCTCGAGGGGGACGGACAGCAGGGCAAAGGCCCCGGCGTGCAGGGCCGCGGTCAGGGCCAGCGCGAGCAGCGGGGGTCCCGGGTCGTCCGCTCGGTGGGGCGCGGCCTGCATGCGCGCAGGCTTGCCGACCCGACCGGCAAGACAACCGGAATCAGCGACCGGGCGCCGGCAGCTGGGCATGGATCCCGGCCAAGGCCCGCTCGCACTCGGCGCGCGGACCGAAGACGACCAGGACATGGAAGGCGTGCTCGGCCGGAGGGATGGGTTGCCCGGAACCAAGGCGGAAGACGCAATTCCACTTCACCACCCTCTCCTGCGCGAAGGTGAAGCTGCCATAACCCGGCCCGCGCATTCCCGCCGGGCGCTCGGCCGCGACCACGCCCATCGCGTGGGCCCCGTCGGGCGTGGAAAGCACCACGGGCAAGGGCCCCTCCCCGGTGCGGGGCGCCATCGGCAGCAAGCGTCCCTGCGCCGGGTGGAACTCCAGGGGCAGGGAGAAGGCCGGCGGCATGTAGCCGGTCAGCACCTCGAACTGCAGCAGGCGATGGGGACGGTCGCCAGGCACGGCGAAGGCCACGCGGTAATCAAGGACGTTGGGGATGCCCCTCCAGCCGACCCGGACGCGCTTCGACAGCACGTGGTCGGAGAGGACGGCGGTGTTGAGCGCGGGCTTGCCGAGGGTCGTCTCGCCGGGAGCCAGCCAAAAGGCCATCCGGACGCGGCTCCGGAGCTCCCCTTGGTCGAGCTGGTGGAGCTCCAGCCGGCTGGACGAGGTCGGGCCGGTGTGGTCGCGGCTCGAGCCCGCCTCGGTCGGGTTGTAGGCCTCGGGATAGAAGACGCCGTCGACGTCGGCGTTCAGGGCCGACTGCAGCTGGCGGCCGTGGTCGAAGGTGTCGATGTGCTCGACCCCCGCCCAACGCACGGAATCGATGGCGCCGGCCGTGCGCGACGTCGTCCGGATGACCAGGGGTTGGCCGAGCACGGTCGCGCGAAGCTCGGCATCGCCCGCGACCTGGGCGAGCACCGGATGGGCCTGCAGGAGGAGGACGGGGAGGAGGCAGGCGGCGGGACGCATGCCTCCGTCATGGGCGGCGGGCGGACGGACTCAATCCCGCACCGCGGGCGAGAGCCCGAGCTCGGCCAGGCGGGCCGAGACGAGCTCCACGGGGAGCCCCATGATGACGGAGATGGGCTCGTCGTGCCTCTCGATGATGAGGTCCTTGCCCTGCTGGATCCCATATGCGCCCGCCTTGTCGAGCGGGTTGACCAGCCCAAGGTAGCGCCCGATCGCGTCCTCCGTCAGCTTGCGGAAAACCACCCGGGCCGTCACGCAGCGCGACTCGTCGAGCCCGCTCGGACGATGGATCAGGCAGATGCCGGTGTGCACGGTGTGCTCCCGACCCGAGAGCATGCGGAGCATGGCGCGGGCCTCGGCGAGGTCGGCCGGCTTGTTCAGGACCCGGTCGCCGAGGGCCACCGTCGTGTCCGCCCCCAGGACGACGGCATCCGGCTCGCGCTCGGCCACCGACCGGGCCTTCAGCCGGGCGTTGTGCAGGACCATCTCGCGCGGGTCGGAGGCGGGATCCTCGCGCTCGGTCACGCCGGCGACGACCACCCGGTGCGGGAGGCCGGCCTCCCGGAGCAGCTCGGTTCGCCGCGGGGAGGCGGAGGCGAGGACGAGCTCGGCGGGCGGGACCATGCGTCAGTTGAGCAAGGCCGCGCCGCGGGCACAAGACGAGACGCTTGACTGGGCGACGAACCGGCCGAGTGTGGCGGCATGCACCTGCGAACGGCGCTCGCGCTTGCCGGTATGGTCGCCGCGGCCGCGGCCCAGGTCGATCCCTCCTGGATGCGGCGGGCCGACGACTGGTACAAGGGTCCCGAGGCGGCGGCGGTCGCGGCGAACATCCTTTCCCACCAGACCAAGCTCGGCGGCTGGCCCAAGAACCTCGACACCTTCGGCAAGGGGCGTCGGCCCGGCGACACCGCGGTCGCGCGGCCGACCTTCGACAACGCGGCGACCACCACCGAGCTCCGCTTCCTCGGCAAGGTGCTCGCCCGGAGGAGCGATCCCGCCCTGCTCGCCGCCTTCGATCGCGGCCTCGCCCACATCCTGTCCGCGCAATACCCCAACGGCGGCTTTCCCCAGTCCCACCCGCCGGGCAAGGGCTACGACCGCCACATCACCTTCAACGACGACGCCATGGCCAGCGTGATGGCGCTGCTCCGCGACATCGCCTTCTCGCCCGACTTCGCCTTCGTGGGCGAACCCCGCCGACGCGAGGCGCGGGCGGCGTTCGAGAAGGGAATCGCCTGCATCCTGCGGTGCCAGGTTCGGATCGGGGGCAAGCCGGCCGCCTGGGGCGCCCAGCACGACCGGGAGACGCTCGCCCCCGCGTCGGCCCGCAGCTACGAGCTGGCCTCGCTGAGCAGCCACGACACGGCGACCTTGGTCCGGCTGCTGATGTCCGTCCCCAAGCCCTCGCCCGAGATCCGCGAGTCCGTCGAGGGGGCGGTGTCCTGGCTTCGCTCAACCCGGATCGACAACCTCGCCATCGAGCGGGTCGACGGCGACGCCCGGGTCGTCACCCGACCCGGGGCCCCGCCCCTCTGGGCCCGTTTCCGCTCCCTCCAGACCGGGAAGCCCATTTTCTGCGACCGCGACGGCAAACCCAAGGATTCCCTCGCCGAGATCGGGCACGAGCGCCGCAACGGCTACGCGTGGTACGTGCCGACCCCGCGGGCGCTGCTGGACCGGGAGCATCCCGAGTGGCGTCGGAGAAACCCCTGACGGTCACCTGTGCGAGGGCTGCCAGCGGGCGACACGCTCGGCGAGGTAGCGCACATGGACGGGCTGGTCGTTGAGGCAGGGTATCTGCTCGAACGACTCGCCGCCGGCCTCCATGAACTCCTCCCTCCCCTCCTCGCTGATCTCCTCGATGGTCTCGAGGCAGTCGGCGGTGAAGGCCGGGCACATCACCAGCAGGCGCCTGGCGCCCTCGCCCGGCAGGGCCTCGAGGCGCTTGTCGGTGTAGGGGGTGAGCCATTGCTCCGGGCCGAAGCGCGACTGGAAGGCGAGCTCCACCTGGTCCTTGCGCAGGCCGGCCGCCTGGCGGAAGAGCTCGGTCGTGCGCACGCACTGGTGCCGGTAGCAGTTGGCGTGGCTCGGGTTGGCCACCTCGCAGCAGTTGGGTATCTTGGTGCAATGGGCCTTCGAGGCGTCGCCCTTGCGAAGGTGCCGCTCGGGCACGCCGTGGTAGGAGAACAGGACCTTGTCGAAGGGCTTGTCCAGCCAGGGCCGGGCCGACTCGACCAAGGCGGCGATGTAGGCGGGGTCGTCGAAATAGGGCTGGAGCACCTGCCAGCGCATGCCGGGCGCGCGCCGGAGGAGCTCCTCCTGGAACTTGACCACCACGGTCTCGTAGCTCGACATCGCGTAGTGGGGATACTGCGGGAGGACGAAGACCTCCTCCGCGCCAAGCTCGACCAGGCGCTCGACCGCCTGCGCGCAGGAAGGCTCGCCGTAGCGCATGCCCGTGACGACCGGAAGCCCGCAGGCGGCCTCGAGCTTGGCCCGCAGCCTCTCCGTGGTCACGAGCAGGGGCGCGCCCTCGGGAGTCCAGACGGTCCGGTAGGCCTCGGCCGTCTTGCGGGGCCGGGTGCGGAGGATGATGCCCTCGAGGAGGGCGAAGCGGAAGGCCGCGGGATAGTCGATGACGCGCTCGTCGCCGAGGAACTCGCGGAGGTAGACCCGGACGTCCCCCACGGAGGTGCTCCTGGGTGAGCCTAGGTTGAGCAGGACGACGGCGCGCTTGGGCATGGGGAAGGAGGGAGGGGGAAAGGCGGGGGAGTCAATCGCCCGAGCCGACGACGGCCGCGACCACGGCGGCGACGGTCTCGATGCGCGCCTCGGGGGTGATGCCGTGGCCGAGGTTGAAGATGTGCCCGGGATCGCCGGCGTTGTCCGCCAGCACCGCGCGCGCCGCCCCGGCGGCGGCCTCCGGGTCGCGGGTCATCCACTCCGGATCAAGGTTGCCCTGCAGGCAGACCGGCCGGCCGGCGAGCGCGCGAACCCGCGAGAGCGGCAGCTCCCAATCGACCCCGAGCACGGCGGCGCCCGTGCCGGCGAGCGCGCGCGCCTCGGCCGACTTGCCCTTGGCGTAGAGGATGACAGGGGCGCCCGCGGGAAGCCGGTCGAGCACCGCCCGCGTCCAGCGCAGCGAGAGCGCCTCGTACTCCGCGCCCGCGAGGAGCCCCGCCCAGCTGTCGAACACCTGGACGGCGTCGGCACCGGCCTCGAGCTGGCGGCGCAGATACTCGGCGACGGTGTCGGCCAGGGTCTCGAGCAGGCGGGCGAAGGCGGCAGGCTCGTTGCGTGCGAGGGCGAGCGTGCGCGGGAATCCCTCGGCGCTCCCGCCGTCGACGAGGTAGCAGGCGAGCGTCCAGGGGCTGCCGGCGAAGCCGAGGAGGGCCTTCGAGGCGCCAAGCTCGGCGCGGAGCAGGCGGAGGGTGTCGTAGACGTAGCCGAGACGGTCGGCCGCGCCCTCGGCGGAAAGCGCGGCGAGGTCGGCCGGGGTGGCCAGGGCGCGGTCCATCTGGATGCCCCCGGACTCGCGGAAGCGGTAGGGCACGCCCAGCGCCTCGGGCACGACGAGGATGTCGCTGAACAGGATCGCGGCGTCGAGGGGGAACCGCCGCAGGGGCTGGAGCGTGACCTCCGTCGCCAGGTCGGGCGTGCGGACGAGGGTGACGAAGTCGTGCCTCGACTTCAGCTCGCGGTACTCGGGCAGGTAGCGACCGGCCTGGCGCATGATCCAGACCGGCGCGCGGCCATGCGGCTCGCGACGGACGGCGGCAAGGAGGCGCTCCCGTGAGTTCATGGCGCCAGCATCCCGCCGAGGGCCCGCTTGGCAAGCGGGGAGGAGGGCGTCAGGCCCACTCGCGGGGCCGGATGAAGTCGAGCAGCGCCGCCTCGGGCGTGCCGGGCTCGGGCTCGTGGCGGTATTCCCAGCGGGCCCGGGGGGGCAGGGACATCAGGATGGATTCGGTGCGTCCCCCCGACTGGAGCCCGAAGAGGGTGCCGCGGTCCCAGACCAGGTTGAACTCGACGTACCGGCCGCGGCGAATCTCCTGCCAAGCCGTCTCGCGGGCGCCGTAAGGCGTGTCCTTGCGACGCCGCAGGATGCGGCAGAGAGACGGGCCGTAGGCGGAGCCCACGCGGCGCATGAGCGCGAAGGCGGCGTCGAACCCGCCCTCGCTGAAGTCGTCGAAGAAGACACCCCCGATGCCGCGGGGCTCCTGCCGGTGCCTTTGCCAGAAATACTCGTCGCACCATTTCTTGAAGCGCGGGTAGAGCGGGCCCGTCGCCTCGCGCGCGGCCGCGTGCCAGTCGCGCGCGTCCTCCTCGTAGCCGTAGAAGGGCGTGAGGTCGAAGCCCCCGCCGAACCACCAGACCGGGTCGGGGCCCTCGGTGCAGAAGAAGCGGACGTTCAGGTGGGAGGTCGGGCAATGGGGATTGATCGGATGCTGGACCACCGACACACCCATTGCCCGCCAGGCGCGTCCGGCCAGCTCGGGGCGGTGCTGGGTGGCCGAGGGCGGAAGCCGGGTCCCGCGCACGTCGGAGAAGGCCACCCCGCCCTTCTCGATGACGGCGCCGCCGGCGAGGACCCGGGTGCGGCCGCCGCCACCCTCCGGACGCTCCCAGCTGTCGGTCCGGAAGACCTGGGCGCCGTCGACCTCCTCGATCTGGGCGCAGAGCGTGTCCTGCAGCCCGAGGAGATATTCGCGTACGGCGGCGATGTCCATGGCGGGGACACGCTCGCCGACGGAAGCCCCGGGGTCAACCCGACGCTGACCCCGGCCGCCGCGGCATCCGGCAAGGCGGGCTGTTTGGCTCGCCACCGGCCGACGGATGCCTTGTTTCCGAAGGCATGACGCCTCGCCAAAGGCTCGACGTGGTCCTGCTCGGGCTGGGCGCCCTCGCGGTCATGCTACCCTGGCTCGCCTGGGCCCGCCTGCGCTGGCTGGAGCGCCGCAGCGGCGCGCGGCTCCTGGTCAGGGGTGTCAACGGCGACCAGGCGGCGCGCATCGTCCTCCTGCGCGGCGAGCTGCCCGACCTCCCCGTGGACGAGACCCTGGACTTTCTCGGGGACAGCTACGCCGCCCACCTGCCCGCGGTCAGGCTGGCGCACCGCACCTACTTCGGCCGCACGCTCTTCGCGGCGGCCCGCGCCGCCCGGGTAGCCGCCCACGCGCTGCAGCACCGCGCGAGGGACCGCGGCGCCGGTCGGCTCGCCCGGCTCGACGGGCTCGGCGTGCTCTGGGGCAACGCCTGGCCCGTGGCGCTCCTCCTCATCCTGCTCGCGCCGGGTCGCCTCGGCGGGCTGCGCGCCTTCGCCGCCTTCGCCCTCGCGATGGCCGCCGCGCAGATCCTCGCCCACCTGACCGTGATCGCCGCCGCGCGGCGCGGCCGGGCGGCCCTGGAGGACGCGCGCCTGCTCGACGGGCATCCCGCGGGCGAGGTCGACGACGCCTTCGCGGCCGCGCGCCTGGAGCACCTGGCGGCCCCCGCCCGGCAAACCCTCTGGGGCGCGTTCCGCCGGCGGGAAAGCTGAGGCTGGGTCAGCGCGACGGGGAGGCGGGCACCGCGGCCGGCCGGGGCCTGCCCTCCTCGAACTGGGCCAGGGCCAAGGCGATCTTGCCTTTCGCGGGGGGACCGAGCTTGCGCAGGGCATGCGCGCGCAGGCCGTGCAGGTCGGCGAGCAGCTTGTCCGGGACCGGCTTGCCGTCCTTGTCCAAGGTCCAGCGCGACGGGCCGGCGAGGGAGGCGATGATGCGGGAGGACCACGCCTCCACCTGGGCGGGGTCCGCCTCGCGCAGGACGGCGAGGCGCAGGGCGAGGTCGGAAAGCGCGCGCTCGCGGGCCTTGCCCTTGAGCGCGTCGGCCGCGCGAACGCCCGACTCGACCGAGGCGAGCACGGGCGCCGCGCCGTCGGCAAGGAGGTCGAGCCGGGTGAGCAGCTGGACGGTCACCAGGGAGCCGTGGGGCAGCCCGAGGGCGGCACGGCGGCCAATCTCCGCCCGGACCATCGAGCGCAATTCCGCCCGCGAGCCCCCGGCGGCGAGCAGGCGTTCGACGCCTTGGCGCAGGAGCGCGTCGCCGGCCACGCGGGCGACCGAGTTGCCGACATCGGAGCGGGCCTTGGGGTCGCCGCCGCCGAGCGTCGCGAAATCGGTCGAGGCGGAGAGGCGCTCGGCCTCCTCGAGCCGGCCGTTGGGATTGACCAGCAGGGCGTCCATCTCGGCCAGCACCCGGGCGAGGGCCGGGACGTCCGGGGCGGCCTCGGCCGACTGGCGCCACAGGCCGAGGTCGTAGGGATTCAGGGCAAGGGCGTCGCGCCGCGCGCGGTCCCTTGCCGCGACGGGCAGCTCCTGCGCGTGCCAAGCCAGGATGCGGGCCCGGGTCCAGCGCTCCAGCCCGAGGTTCATCGCGCCGACCAGCGCCTGGCAATTGACCGCTCCGTTGCGGAGAAACTCGGCGGGCTGGGCGAGCTCGGGCGAGCTGGTCGTCACCTCGATGCCGGCGATGCTCTGGCCGACGCCGAAGGTCCAGAGGCCCCGCTTGGCATCCCAGCCGTAGCTGACGAAGGCGCGGTGCCCGGGCTGCCCCGCCCCGCGCGCGGGAATCCCGAGCGTGCGGCGGAAGGTGTCGCCCATGGTGGAGAGGCGGCCGCACACCCCGCCGTCCTCCCAGATGCGAGGCAGCGAGGAGGGATGCCAGGCGCTCGCCTTGTGCTTCACCGCCGGGACCCGGTCGTAGTCCCAGGAGTAGCGCCCGTAACCGATGATGCCCGACTTGGATTGGCCGGGCAGCTTGCCCCAGTAATAGTCCCAGACCCAGTCGCGCTCACGCTCCGGGGGCACGTCGCGGAACCAGGTCAGCAGGGGCCAGGGAGCCTTGGCCATCGGGAAGGCCGGCCAGGGCTGCTTGCCGCCCTCGGGCGCGGGCGCATCGAGGCGGTCGACCAACCAGCGGATGTGCGCGGGCACCGACGCCGCCAGCCGCGGCGGGTAAGCGCCCGAGGCATGGGCCACCTTCGTCCAGAATCCCCGATCCCTCGCGGCCTCGGCGGCGGGGACACCCGCGGCGCCGAGCGCGGCGGCGGCGTCCCCCATCGCCTGGAGATAGCTCGTGCCCGAGGCGCGCATCCACGCCGCCACCCTGGTCACCGGCTCGGGCCAGCTGGCGGGCGCCTGCTCGGCCTCGGCGCGGAGCGGCTGGTCGCCGTTGACTGCGACCGCGAGCAAAAGGTGGGCGTAGCGATCCGCCTGCTGCGGGGTCACGGAACGACGGAGCAGGTCGAGGTTGGCCGCGTGAACGGCCGGCATGGGATGGCGCGCGAAGAGCAGACCCGCGCGGACCTCGGGATGGCGGTCGACCCAGGACCAGAATTCCGGCGTCAGGGGCGCGCCGCGCCGCGCCGCGGCGTCCGCCTCGGCCACGAACCGGTTGACGGACTCGTCGCCGAAACGGGGAAGGTCGGCGCCGAGGGAGGACCCGAGGAACAGGAGGGCGGCCAGCAGGCATCGCATGGGAAAACATCCCCTAAGGCATCCCCGGGGCGGTTCCAAGGGGAACTTCCCGGGGGCCTCCGCTGGTCGGGCTGGGGGGATTTGAACCCACGACCCCTTGCACCCTAAGCAAGTGCGCTAGCCAGACTGCGCTACAGCCCGATAGCGGAGACCCCCACCCTTCGGGAGTCAGGCAAGGAAGTCAAGGGACGAAGCGGGCGGAACGACAATCGGGTCTGCCTGTCAAAACGCCATGCGACACCGCCTCCCCGCCCTGTCCCTCCTCCTCGCCGTCTCGGCCTGCGCCCAAGCCGAGACCGCCTGGGTCGAGGCCGAGGCGCTGGCCGACCGCGGCGGCTGGTTCACCGACACCCAACCCACCCTCTCCGTCGGGTCCCCCTACCTCATGGCCCATGGCCTGGGCAAACCCGTGGCCGACGCGAGCGGCAGCGTCCAGATCGCCAAGGCCGGACGCTTCCGGGCCTGGGTTCGCACCCGGGACTGGGTGGCTCCCTGGGGAGCCGCCGGCAACCCGGGCCGCTTCGAGCTGCACGTCAACGGCAAGCCCACCGGCGCCATCCTCGGCACCAACGGGGCCGACTGGCGCTGGCAACCCGCGGGCGAGGTCGACCTGCCCGCCGGGCCCGCCCGCCTCGCGCTGCGCGACCTCACGGGCTTCAACGGCCGCTGCGACGCCATCGTCCTCAGCTCCGACCCCTCCTACCTCCCGCCCGACGAGCCGGCCAAGCTCGCGGAGGAGCGACGGCGCCGCAACAATCCCTCCGACAAGGCCGAGGACCTCGGCGAATTCGACCTCGTCGTGGTCGGCGGCGGCTACGCCGGACTCGGCACCGCCATCTCCGCCGCCCGGCAGTCGCTGAAGGTCGCCCTGATCCAGGACCGCGAGGTGCTGGGCGGCAACGGCAGCTCGGAGATCGCGGTCTGGGCGATGGGCGGGACGCTTCGGGGCAAGTACCCCCGGCTCGGGGAGATCGTCGAGGAGTTCTCCGACCGCGCCCAGGACTCGCCGGCTCCCGCCGCCGCCTTCGGCGACGCGCTCAAGGAGGCGGTCTGCAAGGCCGAGCCCAACCTGACCCTCCTCCTCGGCCATTATGCGATGGGCGTGACCAAGGACGGGCCCCGCATCCGCTCGGTCAAGCTGCTGCAGGTGCGAACCGGGCGCGAGCGGGAGATCCGGGGCCGCCTCTTCGCCGACTGCACCGGCCACGGCACGCTGGGGGTGTCCGCGGGAGCGGACCACGTGATGACGCCCGCCGGGCGCATGGGCATGTCCAACATGTGGTACTACACCCTGGCCGACGGCCCCGCGGCCTGGCAGCCCACGCCCTGGGCGCTCGAGCTCGAGCGGGGCGACTTCCCCGGGCTGCCCAAGAGCAGGGGCGCGGACGGCGACCGGCCCTTCTACAAGGGCGAGTGGTTCTGGGAATCCGGATACGACCTGCACCCGATCCGGGACCTTGAGCGCATCCGCGACTGGAACCTCCGGGCGGTCTTCGGCGCCTTCTCCGCCCTCAAGGCGCCGATGCCCGCCGGACCGGCGCCGGCCGATCCGGCCGCCGCGGCGCGCCTGGACGCCCAGCGGTTGGCGGCCGAGCGGGCCGAGCTCCGCTGGGTCTCGCCCGTGGGCGGCACCCGCGAGACCCAGCAGCTGCTCGGCGACGTCGTGCTGGCGCTGCCCGACTTCCTGGCCAAGCGCGAGTTTCCCGACGGCTGCATCCCGACGACCTGGGACATCGACCTGCACGTGCCGAGGGAGCAGTTCGCCAAGAAGACCCCGGACAACCCCTTCATCTCCCGCGCGATCTTCGGGCACCACATCGACCGCCGCAACGGCTACCCCGTGCCCTACCGCTGCCTCTACTCCCGCAACGTGCCCAACCTCTTCATGGCGGGCCGCAACATCAGCGTCACCCGCGAGGCCCTCGGCACCGTGCGCGTCATGCGGACCTGCGGCATGATGGGCGAGGTGGTCGGCAAGGCCGCCTACCTCGCGATCCTCCACGGCACCGATCCCCGCGGCGTCCACGACCGCCACCTTCCCGAGCTGCTCGGCCTGCTCAACGAGCCCGGGCGCATGCGCCGGGCCTCGCTCCGCGAGCCGCTCGTGGCCGACGCCGCCATCGCCGACCCGACCAAGGCGCCGCGCCACTCGACCAACCGCGACCTCGACCGCCCCGCCACGCCCCCGAAGCCCAAGGCGCCCGCCCCCGCCAAGAAGCCCAACTGAGGGATGCGAGGCGGCATGCGGGCATGGGCCGTTCGGGGCTGGCGGCTCGGCGCCGTGGCGGCGGCGGCCCTCATCCTATGGTCCTCGGCGCCGCGCCAGGCGGCGGAACCCGACTGGGAGCCGACGCTGGAGGAGGCGCGCGGCATCTTCCCCGAGGCCGCGGGCTTCAGCGCCCTCGACCGGGGCGGCTGGGAGGTGAGGGATGAGCTCAACCAGCGCCTGGGCGAGCTCTGGGTCACCTGGCCGGATGCGGACGACATCGTGGGCTACTCCGGGCCCACCCGCGTGCGGGTGGCCCTCGACGCGCGGGGCGACGTCGCCGACCTCCGCATCGTCGACAGCGCCGACTCGCCCGACCATGTGGACGACGTCCGGCGCGACCGCCGCTTCCTCGAGAGCCTCCGCGGCTGGCGCCCGGCCAATCCCGAGCCCCCGCGGGTCGAGGCCGTGGCGGGCTCGACCCTGACCTCGCTCGCCATCGTCGAGTCCGTGCGCAAGCGGCTCACGGGCCGGACGGGATCGCTCCGCTTCCCCCGCGCCCCGACCCCCGCGGAGGCGGTCGCCGCCGGACTGGCCGGCTGCTCGCGGCTCGAGCCCGACCCGGGGCGCGTCGGCTGGCACCGGGCGCTGGACGCCCAGGGGCGCACGCTCGGCTTCCTGGTGCGGACGAGCCCCCAGGCGGACAGCGTGCTGGGTTATGCCGGGCCCACGGACGCCCTCGCCGTCGTCTCGCCCGACGGCGCCAAGGTGCGGTCCGTCTCCATCCGGGATTCCTACGACACCCCCGAGTACGTCGCGCGCGTGACCGAGGACCCGGGCTTCCTGCCCTCGCTCGCGCGCTGGTCGCCGGCCGAATGGTCGCGGCTGGACCTCCAGGCCGCCGGCATCGAGGGCGTGGCGGGCGCCACCCAGACCAGCTTCGCGGTGGCCGACGGCCTGCGCCGGCGCTTCGCGGCCACCGCGACCGAGGCGGGCAAGGCCGAGGATCGCTGGCGCGGCCTGGCCACGGCCGCCATCCTCGCCGGCGCGGTCGGGCTGGCCTTGTCACCCGGCCGCGGCAAGGCCTGGGTGAGAACCTCGTGGCAGGTTGTGCTCGTGCTCGGTCTCGGCCTTTGGGCGGGACACCTGCTCTCGCTCGGGCAGTTGGCGGGGCATGCCCGACACCATGGCGAGCTCGGGTCGCTGGCCCTGCTGGCCGCGGTCGCCCTGCTTGTTCCCTGGCTGAGCGGAAGGCAGGTCTACTGTCACCAAATCTGCCCGCACGGCGCCGCCCAGTCGCTGCTCGCGAGGATCCCGGCGCCTCGCCTCGCCGTCGCGCCCCGCGCCGACCGCCTCCTCCGCGCGGTTCCCCACGTCACCCTCGCCGCCGCCTTCCTGGCCGCCGTGGCCTGGCCGGGCATCGACCTTGCGGCGCTGGAACCCTTCGACGCCTGGGTGCTGGGCGGGGCCGCGCTCGCCTCGGCCATCCTCGCCGCGCTCGGGCTGGCCCTCGCGCCCTTCGTCCCGATGGCCTACTGCCGCTACGGATGCCCCACCGGCGCCCTCCTTGGCTACGTCCGCACGACCGGGGACGAGCGACGGCTCAGCCGGAAGGACCTGGCGGCGCTGGCCCTGATCCTTGCCGGCGCCCTGGCCATGGCGAGCAAGGCTCCCGCGGACGAGCCCCCGGCGACGGTCACCTGGGAGGGGCGCGCGTTCGGCACGAGCTGGCGGGTCAAGGTGCGCGGTCCGATCACGGGCAGGGAGGATCTCGAGCGCGAGCTCGCGGCGGCCTACTCCGGCACCGAGCTGGCCCTGTCGCATTGGAAGGCGGAGTCGGCCACCAGCCGGTTCAACCGCGAGAGGACAACCGGGCCGCGGCCCATCGATCCCGGGCTCGCCGAGGTGCTCGCCCATGCCCTGGCCCTCAGCCGGGCGACGGACGGCGGCTTCGACCCCACCCTCGGTCCCCTGACGCGGGCCTGGGGCTACGGTCCCGACGGCGAGGTGGCGAAGGCTCCCTCCGCGGACGAGCTTGCCCGCCTCCGCGAGCGCACGGGCTGGCGCAAGCTCAGCCTCGACCCCGCGGGACCCTCCCTCGCCAAGGCACATCCCGAGCTCGAGCTCGACCTCGGCGCGCTCCTGCAGGGCCACGCCAACCTCCGGGCGGCCAGGCTGCTTCGGTCAAGGGGTCATCGCGACTTCCTCCTCGAGTGCGGAGGCGAGCTCCTCGCCTGCGGCGCGTGGACGGTCGGCATCGAGGATCCCTCCGCGCCGGGCAGGGTCCTTCGGCGCATCGAGCTGCGCGACTCGGCCCTCGCGACCTCCGCCCTCCATCGGTCCAGCCGGCGGCTGGCGGACGGCCGGCAGGCGCACCACCTGATCGACCCGCGCACAGGCGAACCCCGGCAGGGAGCGGTGCCACGGCTGGTCTGCGTGCGCCGGGCCTGGGACCGCCCGACCGACGGCTGGCCGACCGCCCTGATGTCGCTCGGCCCCGCCGAGGCCCTCGACCTCGCGCGTCGCGAGGGCCTCGAGGCCCTGGTGGTCGACGCCGACGGCCGGGAGCTCGCGACCGAGCCGGGGGCGCTACCCGCGCGCTGAACCCGTCCGCCCCGCTTGCCTTCCTGGCAAGCCCGCCCTCCCTGCGGGAATGCGAGGGGTCAAGAAAGCCAATCTGCCGACCAAGGACTGCGCCACCTGCGGGCGCCCCTTCTCGTGGCGCAAGCGCTGGGAGCGCTGCTGGGCGGAGGTGCGGCATTGCTCCGAGCGCTGCCGGCGCGCCCGACGATGAGCACCGTCCGGCTGATCCTGGGCGACCAGCTCAACCCGGAGCACCCTTGGTTCCGCCGCCGGGACCCGTCGGTCACCTATGTGCTGATGGAGGTCAGGTCGGAGACGGACTATGTCCGGCACCATGCCCAGAAGGTCCTCGCCGTCCTCGCGGGCATGAGGCGGCTGGCCGACCACCTCCGCGGCAAGGGCCACAAGGTGCGCTATTTCCGCCTCGGCGACCCCGACAACGCCCAGGGGTTCGCGGCCAACCTTCGCACGGCGCTCGCCGAGGCGCGCGCGACGCGCCTCGAGCACCAGGAACCGGACGAGTGGAGGCTGGACCAGGAGCTGGCGGCCTTCCGCCGGGAATGCGGGATCGAGGCCGCGGTCGTCGGCTCGGACCACTTCCTCGACGCGCGCGACGGCGTCGCCCGCCACTTCGGCAAGTCCCGCAGCCGCTGGCTGATGGAGTCCTACTACCGCTCGGTCCGCGCCCGCACCGGCCTCCTGATGGACGCGGACGGCGAGCCGGAGGGCGGCAGGTGGAACTTCGACGCGGACAACCGCAAACCCTGGCACGGCCAGCCGCCCGCGCCGCGGCCCTGGGACGGCAAGGCCGACCTGCGCGGGCTCTGGGCGGAGATCCAGGCCGCGGGCGTGGCGACCTTCGGCGAGCCCTCGGCCGGGGCCTTCCCCTGGCCGCTCGACCGGCGCGAGGCCCTCGCCCACCTGCGCGCCTTCATGGAGCGCGGGCTGCCGAGCTTCGGCGACTACGAGGACGCGATGCACACCTCGAGCGACCGGCTGTTCCACTCCCGGCTCTCGCACGCGCTCAACGTGAAGCTCCTCCACCCGCTGGAGGTCGCCCAGGCGGCGGTGGAGGCGCACCGGGCCGACCCCGGGCGCGTGCCGCTGGCGGCGACGGAGGGATTTGTCCGGCAGATCATCGGCTGGCGGGAGTACATCCGCGGCGTCTACTGGGCCCGCATGCCGGAATACGCCGAGAGCAACGCGCTCGGCCACGACCTCCCCCTGCCCTCCTGGTTCTGGACCGGGGCGGTGCGGATGAACTGCCTCCGGCACGCCATCGGGCAGTCGCTCGCGACGGCCTACGCCCACCACATCCAGCGGCTGATGGTGATCGGCTCGTTCTGCCTGACCGCCGGGGTGAGGCCGCGGGAGGTCGAGCGGTGGTTCCTCGGGGTGTACGTCGACGCCTTCGAGTGGGTCGAGCTGCCGAACGTCATCGGCATGAGCCAGCACGCGGACGGGGGCTTCCTCGGCTCGAAGCCCTACTGCGGCGCCGCGGCGTACATCAACCGGATGTCGGACTACTGCAAGGGGTGCCCCTACGACCCCAAGGACCGGCTGGGGCCGCTCGCCTGTCCGCTCAACGCCCTCTACTGGGATTTCTGGCTCCGGCACGCCGGGCGCTTCAAGGACAACCCCCGCATCGGCATGGCGGTCCGGCAGGCGATGCGGATGGATCCCGCGGAGAAGGCCGCGATCCGCGCGAAGGCCGCGGCGCTGCGCGCGGGCATCGAGGAACTCTGAGCCTCAGCGGTTGCGACCGCGGGGGCGCTGCCCGCCCTGGCCGCCGGGAGAGCCGAAGCCGCCCCGGCCGCCGTGCCAGGCGCCCGGGCGGGGAGGCTGGGCGCGTTGCTCGCGCTCGCGGCGGTTGTGACCCGGGCCGCGGTGGTGCGGACGGGGCGCGGCGTCGGGCGCGGGCGCGGCGAAGGCCTGTCGCGTCGCCTCGGCGTAGTCGAACCCCTCGGCCTTGGCGGGCTTGGGGATGGGCTTGCCGACCAGGCGCTCGAGGCGGCGCAGCTCGGGCACGTCCTCGGAGGTGATGAAGGTGACGGACTTGCCCGTGGCCTGGGCCCTTCCGGTGCGGCCGATGCGGTGGACATAGTCCTCGAGCTGGTCGGGGAAGTCAAAGTTGACCACGTGGGTGATGCCGTCGACGTCGATCCCGCGCGAGGCGATGTCGGTCGCCACCAGCACCCGCACCCGTCCCGACTTGAAGGCCTCGAGCGCGCGCTGGCGCTGGTTCTGGGACCGGTTGGCGTGGATGGCGACGGCCTCGACGCCGTCCTTCTCCAGCTTGCGGCAGATGCGGTCGGCGCCGTGCTTGGTGCGGCTGAAGACAATCACGCTGTCCCAGCCCGGCTGGCGCAGGAGATGCGCGAGGAGACCCTGCTTGAGGTTGTGGGGGCACTCGAGGAAGGCCTGCTCGACCGTCTCGGCGGGGTTCGAGCGGCGGCCGACCTGGACGAGCTTGGGCTGGCGCTGGAACTCGGAGGTGAGCTGCTCGATCTCCTTGGAGAGGGTGGCCGAGAACATCAGGGTCTGGCGGTCGCGCGGCAGCGCCCGGACAATCCGCCGGATGGAGGGCAGGAAGCCCATGTCGAGCATGCGGTCGGCCTCGTCGAGCACGAGCACCTCGAGGTCGCGGAAGTCGCCGTGGCCCTGCGAGCCGAGGTCGAGCAGGCGGCCGGGGGTCGCCACCAGGAGGTCGCAGCCCTTGCGCAGCGCGGCGATCTGGGGTCGCTCGCCCACGCCGCCGAACACGACGGCGACGGATAGCGGCAGGTGTCGACCGTAGGCGCGGACATTCTCCTCGATCTGCAGGGCGAGCTCGCGGGTGGGGGCGAGGACCAGGGCGCGCACCGCCCCGGGGGCGGCCTTGCCCTTGGCGAGGCGGGTGAGGATGGGGAGGGTGAAGGCGGCGGTCTTGCCCGTGCCGGTCTGGGCGATGCCGATGACATCCCCGCCCTCGAGGACGGGGGGGATGGCGGCGGCCTGGATGGGGGTGGGCTCGGTGTAGCCTTGCTCGGCCACGGCCTTCTGGACGGCCTCATGCAGGCCGAGTTCGCTGAATTGCATCCCCTAGCCGTGACAACCGAGGGGCCTCCTTGCGAGGCTTATCGGCGGACGTCCTCAGCGGCGCGGCAGGTCCTCGGTCTCGACCGGCTCGACATGCGCGAGGTGATCCGGGCGCTTGTCGGAGCGGAGGACGCGGACCAGGCACCAGGCGAAGAGCACGGTGACGAATCCGACGGATAGGATCATGAAGGCGAGGCCGGCGGTTGTCATGGCGTCAGGAAGGGCGGCGGGACCAGCGGCGGCCGGCCAGGTGAATGAGAAGGGCCGAGAAGGCCAGGAAGGTCAGGAGGAAGAGGAAGGCGAGCCGCGCGACCGGGCTGGCCGGGGCATCGGCCGAGCCAACGAGGTCCAGCACCGGCCCCGTCGGGGCGAAGGCGGGCGAGGCGAGGCTGAGGTTCCAGCCGGCGAGGTTGGTCAGCAGGAACATCGCGAAGATGGCCGTGAGGTAGGCGGGCGTGACCCAGCGAAGGATGGGGCGGAAGATGCCGGGAATGCGCATCTCCGCGCCCAGGTGGGCCTGCTGCCAGCCGCGCTCCACCCCGAGACCCAGGTTGAAGACATAGATGAGCAGCGTCCCCTGGAGGAAGATGCCGATGTCCCCGATCCAGAAATCGACCGTCGCCAGCGCCTTGAGGTCCTTGCTGAACCAGAGCACCAGGGTGCAGCCGACCGCGGTGATCAGGCCGAGCAGGGCGACCGAGCGGGGGCGATCCAGGCCGAGACCCTCCTCGAGGAAGGCGATGCCGGGCTGGAGCATCGAGAGCGAGGAGGTGATGGCCGCGATGAACAAGAGGAGGAAGAAGCAGCCGCCGAAGAAATGCCCCATCGGCATCTGGGCGAAGACCTGGGGGAGGACATTGAAGCCGAGGGCGAAGGTGCCGCCGGCGACGGCCGAGGCGCCGAGGAAGGCGTAGGCGGCGGGAACCGTGATCAGGCCGCCCAGGGCGACCTCGCAGAACTCGTTGGCCGAGCTCGAGGTGAGCCCGCTGAGCACCACGTCGTCCTTCGGCTTCAGGTAGCTGGCGTAGGTGATGATGACCCCGAAGCCGACCGAGAGGGTGAAGAACACCTGCGAGGCCGCCTTCAGCCAGACGGCGGGGTTGGAGAGGCCGGTCGCGATGGCCTTGGGGTTCCACATGTGACCGAGACCGTTCCAGACGCTGAGCTCGGGCCTCGAGGGGTCGGGGGCGCCGAGGGTGAGGACGCGCCCGAGCAGGATGAGGGCGAGGAGGATGAGCAGGGGCATCCCCCACTTGCAGACCAGCTCGATGCCCCCGGAGATGCCTCGGTAAATGATGGCGAAGTTGAGGACGAAGACCGCGGCGAAGAAGGCGAGCGCGCCGCCCCCAAGCAGCAGGTGGCCGTCCTCGCCCTGCCCGGTGAAGCCCGCGAAGAAGCCGGCGAAGGCCTTGGGATCGGCCAGGTCGAGGTTGCCGGCGAAGCTGTGCCAGGCGTAGCCGAGGCACCAGGACTCGATCACCACGTAGTAGAAGTAGACCCCGACGGGCACGACGAAGCCGAGCAGGCCGAGGTACTTGCCCCAGGGGCGCCCCAGCAGGGCGTGGAAGATGCCCGGCGAGGAGTTGAAACCGCGCGAGCCGCCGAAGCGGCCGAGCGTCCACTCCACCCAGCAGACCGGGAGGCCGACCAGGAGCAGCGAGACGAAGTAGGCGACGAGGAAGGCGCCGCCGCCGGTCTCGGGGTCGGCCACCAGGCCGGGAAAGCGGAGGAAGTTGCCGAGGCCGACCGCGCTTCCGGCCACGGCCATGATGACGCCGAGCTTCGAGCTCCAAGCCTCCGGGGGACGAGAGGTCATGGCGCAACCTAGGCCGGCACCCTCCGCCCTTGCAACCCCCTACTGGCGCGGCGCTCAGGCCTTCGGGCGGGGCTCCTCGTCGGCGGCGCGGATGCGCAGCTCGCGCAGCTGGCGCGCGGAGACGGGGCCGGGGCAGTCGGCCATCAGGTCGCGGCCGTTCTGGTTCTTGGGGAAGGCGAGGATGTCGCGGATGGAGCTCCGGCCGGCGAGCATGGCGACGACGCGGTCGAAGCCGAGGGCGATGCCGCCGTGCGGCGGGGCGCCGAAGGAGAAGGCCTTCAGCATGTAGCCGAAGCGGCTCTCGACGAGGTCCTGCGGGATCTTGAGCACCTCCTCGAAGACGCGCTTCTGCACGGCGGGGTTGTGGATGCGGATCGAGCCGCCGCCGAGCTCGACGCCGTTCAGCACGATGTCGTAGTGCTGGCCGCGGACCTTGGCGGGGTCGGTGGCGAGGAGCGGCTCGTCCTCCTCGACCGGGGCGGTGAAGGGATGGTGGGCGGAGACGTGGCGCTTCTCCTCCTCGTCCCAGAGCATCAGCGGGAATTCGATGACCCAGAGGAAATTGTACTGGTCGGCCGGCAGGTTCATGCGGCCGCGGGCCTTGAGCAGGTAGGACGATTCGAGGCGGATGCGGCCGAGGATGGTCGAGGCCTGCTCCCACGGGGCGGCGGCGAAGAAGACGATGTCGCCGTCCTCGATGTTGAGCTGCTGCTTCAGGGCGGCCTTCTCGTCGTCGGAGAAGAATTTCACGATCGGGGACTTCCATTCGCCCGCTTCGCACTTGATGAACGCGAGGCCCTTGGCGCCGGCGCTCTTGGCGATGTTCTCGAAGTTGGTGAGCTCGCCCTGGGTGATGTCGGCGAGGCCCTTGGCGTTGATCGCGCGG
>JAURJZ010000009.1 GCA_030831965.1 Verrucomicrobiota bacterium | reverse complement strand
GAGATGACGATGCCGTTGCGATTCTTGTCGAAGGGGCGCGAGGCCTTGGTCGGGTCCTCGTGGGCGCCCAGCGCGCCTTGGTTCTTGAAGCCGGCGAAGATGCCGAAGGTGTGGATGGACTCGGAGACGCCGCCGGCCAGGGCGAGGTCGACCTCGCCGAGCTGGAGCATCTGGGCGGCCTGGATGAGCCCGGCGTTGCCCGCGGCGCAGGCGGCCCCGATGGTGTAGTGGGGACCGGTGATGCCGAGGTTCATGGTCACCTCGCCGGCGGGGTTGTTGGCGACGGTGCGGGGGTTGTGGTGGTGGGTCCAGTACTTGGTGTCGTTGCCGAACTGGGAGATGTTCCAGATCTCGTTCTCGGTCTCGACGTTGCCGTGCTCGGTGATGCCGAGGTAGACGCCGACGCGGGAGCGGTCGAGGCGCCCGAGGTCGAGGCCGCTGTCGAGGACGGCCTCCCGGGCGCAGTAGATGGAGATGGAGCCGACCCGGGTGCCGTTGCGGATCTCCTTGCGCTTCTGCCAGCGGGTGGCGTCGAAGTCGCAGACCCCGGCGGGGTGGCGGCCCATGTGGCGGACGTCGATCTCGGCGATGCGGGCCTTGCCGGCCAGCAGGTTGGCCCGGAACTCGGCGAGGGAGTTGCCGTTGGGGGCGGTGAGGCCGACCCCGGTGATGACGATGCGCGGCGGACGGGACATCGGGCGGGGCTTGACCAAGCACCGAGGGGGCGGGGAAGTCAAACCCCCGCCGCCTGTCCTTGCCAAGGGCGGCCCGCCCGCTTGGATGAGGGGCGATGGCCAAGAACGTCCCTTGCTCCGTCTGCGGCGCCGCCGCCACCGTGCACCTGACCCAGATCGTGCAGGGGAAGATGACGAAGGTGCACCTCTGCGAGGCCTGCGCCGCCAAGGGCGGGGCGGGCGACCCGGCGGTCTTCCAGCTGGCCGGGGCGCTGGGGAGCGCGAGCGAGGTTTCGGCGACGGCCCTGGCCTGCCCGAGCTGCGGCATGACGGAGGGGGATTTCCTGAAGCGGGGCCGGCTGGGCTGCCCGGATTGCTGGACGGGGCTGGCCCCGATCCTCGGCCCGCTGGTCGGGAAGGTCCAGCAGGGGTCGGAGCACCTCGGGCGGGCGCCGGCCGGCGCGCGCAGCCCGGAGCAGATGCGCCGGCGGCTGGAGGCGGCCCGGCGCGAGATGGAGGCCGCGGTCGAGACCGAGGACTACGAGGCGGCGGCCCGCCTGCGCGACCTCATCCGCGAGCTGGAGTCGCAGCTCGCCTGACCGCCATGTCCGTCCACGAGATCCTGTCCTCGGAGAGCGAGCTGACGCACATGATCGGGGCGCAGCAGCCCATCGTGCTGTCGACCCGCATCCGGCTGGCCCGCAACCTGCGCGGCCACCCCTTCCCGGGGTGGGCGAAGGCGCCGCAGCGCGCGGAGGTGGCCTCGCTGTGCCTGTCGGCGCTCGGGCGCCTGCCGAAGTTCCGGCGGGCGCACGAGCTGCGGATGGAGGCGCTGCCCGAGCTGGAGCGCGCGGCGCTGGTCGAGCGGCACCTGGTCTCGAAGGAGCTCTCGGGCGGCAAGGGTGGCGCGGCGCTGATCAGCCGCGACCAGACGGTCTCGGTGATGGTGAACGAGGAGGACCACCTGCGCGTGCAGGTGGTGAAGGGCGGCTGGCACCTCCGGGCGGCCTGGCACCAGGCGGAGCAGCTGGACGACGCCCTGGGGACGGCCCTGCCCCTCGCCTTCTCGGAGCAGCTCGGCTTCCTGACGGCCTGCCCGACGAACGTGGGCACGGGGCTGCGGGCCTCGGCCATGGTGCACCTGCCCGGGCTCTGCCTGGCGGGCCACATGGACAAGGTGGCGCGCGCCCTGGGCCAGGACGGGCTGGCGGTGCGGGGCTGGCTGGGCGAGGGCTCGGACGCCGCGGGCAACATCTTCCAGGTCTCCAACCAGCAGACGCTCGGGATGCCCGAGGACGCCATCCTCCGCCACCTCTCGGGCTGGGTGCGGCACGTGGTGGAGCAGGAGGAGAACGCGCGGCGGAAGCTGCTGGAGACGGAGGGCGAGCGGTTCGTCGACCGGATCGCGCGGGCGTTCGGGCTGCTGCGTCACGCCCGGCTGCTGACGAGCGCGGAGTCGATGGCGAGCCTGTCGCTGCTGCGGCTGGGCTGCGACATGGGCATCCTGCCGGAGGAGCGCCGGGCAACGGTCGACCGCCTGATGATCGAGGGCCAGCCGGCGCACGTGCAGCTGCGGGCGGGGACGGAGCTGGACTCGGACGCGCGGGACGCGCGCCGGGCGGCGGTCACGCGCGAGGCGCTGGGGAGCTTCCCCGAGCCGACGGCGCCCTGAGGGCGGTCAGGCGGCGGGCGGCGGCGAGCCGGGGGCGGCGTCGAGGTCGTCGAGCAGCTTGCGGATGCGCATGCCGCGCTCGGCCGACTCGTCGAGGACGAAGCGGAGGTCGGGCGTGCGCTTGAGGGTGACGGCCTTGCCGACGAGGGTGCGCAGCTCGCCGCGGATGGAGGCGAGGAGGCGGGCGGCGGCGAGCTCGTGCCCGGGGCCGCCGACGACGGCGTAGCGGATGCGGGCCTGGGCGAGGTCGGGCGCGACGACGGTGTCGGTGAGGGTGATGCGGGCCGACTCCTGGGGCCAGCGGGCGCGGAGCTGCTGGGAGACCTCGCGCTGGAGCAGCTCGGCGACGCGGACGAGGCGGTTGGACATCCCTCAGAGGGTCGGGCGGACCTGCAGGAGCTCGAAGCACTCGATGCGGTCGCCGACCTGGTAGTCCTCGAAGCCCGAGACGCGGGCGCCGCACTCGAAGCCGGACTTGACCTCCGAGGCGTCGTCCTTGAAGCGCTTGAGGGTCTCGAGCGAGCCGGCGTGGATGACCTCGCCCTTGCGCACGACGCGGGCCTTGGCGGAGCGGCGGAGGAGGCCCTCGGTGACCATGCAGCCGGCGACGGTGACCTTGCTGAGCTCGAAGACGGCGCGGATCTCGGCGGCGCCGAGGGCGTTCTCCTTGCTGATGGGGTCGAGCAGCTCGGCCATGGCCTCGCGCACGAGCTCGATGAGCATGTAGATGATGTCGTGCGAGATGACGCGGAGGCCGGCGCGCTTGATGAGGGCGGGGACGCCGTTGTCGGGCTTGGTGTCGAAGGCGACGATGGCGGCCTTGGCGGCCTCGGCCAGGGCGACGTCGCCCTGGGTGATGGGGCCGACGGAGCCGCCGACGACCTCGAGGCGGACCTTGTCCTGGGGGATGGCGTCGAGGCAGCCGCGGAGGGCCTCGAGGGTGCCGTTGACATCGGCCTTGAGGAGGATGCGGAGGACCTTCTCCTTGTCCTCGGCGAGGGCGGCCATGAGCTTGTCGAGGTCGGACATGCCGGGCTTGCCGACGGGGGCGGGGGCGCGGGCGGCGGCGCTCTCGGCGGCCTTGCGGGCGGCGAGCTTGGCCTCGTCGGCGATCTCGCGGGCCTCGCGGTCGTTCTTGACGGTGCGGAAGGTGGCGCCGGGGGCGGGGACGTCGTCCCAGCCGAGGACAAGGGCGGGGGTGCCGGGGCCGGCCTTCTCGAGGCGCTTGCCCTGCTCGTCCATGAGGGCGCGGACCTTGCACCAGGTCTCGCCGCAGGCGAAGGCGTCGCCGGGCTTGAGCGTGCCCTGCTGGACGATGACGGTGGCGGTGGGGCCGCGGCCGGTCTCCTTCTGGGACTCGATGACGATGCCGCGCGCGGGGCAGGTCGGGTTGGCCTTGAGCTCGAGGACGTCGGCCTGGAGGAGGATGGACTCGAGGAGGCCGTCCATGCCGTCGCCCTTGAGGGCGGAGACGGGGCAGGTGACGGTCTCGCCGCCCCAGTCCTCGGGGGCGATGCCGCGCTGCTGCATCTGCTGCTTGACCCGGTCGACGTTGGCGCCCTTGGCGTCGACCTTGTTGACGGCGGCGACGATGGCGCGGGCGTGCTTCTGGGCGAACTTGAGGGCCTCGTCGGTCTGGGGCATGAAGCCGTCGTCGGCGGCGACGACGAGGACGGCGACGTCGGTCACGCTGGCCCCGCGCTCGCGCATCTTGGCGAAGGCGGCGTGGCCGGGGGTGTCGAGGAAGGTGACGGTGCGGCCGGCGTACTCCTTGTTGGGGCCGGCGTAGGCGACGCTGTAGGCGCCGATGCGCTGGGTGATGCCGCCGGCCTCGCCCGCGGCGACGTTGGCCTTGCGGAAGAAGTCGAGCAGGGTGGTCTTGCCGTGGTCGACGTGGCCGAGGACGCAGACGACGGGCGGCCGGGGCTTCTGGAGCTCGGGCGCGTTCTCGTCGATCTTGGGCTCGACCTTCCTGACCGGCTGCTGGCCCTCGCCGCGGTGGCGGATCTCGAGGATGTAGCCGTGGCGCTCGGCGACCTTGACGGCGTCGGCCTCCTCGACGACGGCGTTGATGGCGACGACCTTGCCGAGGGCCATCAGGTCGCTGACGACCTGGAAGGGCTTCAGGTTGAGGGCGATGGCGAAGTCGCGCACCACGATGGGCGGGCGAATGGTCAGGTTGCCCTTGCTGCCGGGCGCGACGGACTCGGGCGCGGCGGCGGGGCGTGAGACCACGGGGGCGGCGGGCCGGGCGGGGGTGGCGGGCCGGGGAGGCGGGGGCGGGG
>JAURJZ010000061.1 GCA_030831965.1 Verrucomicrobiota bacterium | reverse complement strand
GTCGTCAACGGGGGCCTGTACGAGGCGGCCGGCAGCTCCCACATCTGGAACCTGACCGGCGGGGTCGCCATGACGGGCGGCGAGATCCGGTCCTCGGGAGGGTCGCTGCAGTGGAACCGCTCCAACCTGACAACCAACGCCAGCGCGACCTCGGCCGTCATCTCCGGCAGCCTCAACCTCCGGAGGGACTCGGGCTACGCCACCTGGTCGGTCACCGTCGCCGACGGCGCGGCGGCCGCCGACCTCCTGGTCAGCGCCGCCATCACCGAAGGGAACGGCAGCGTGGGTCTCCTCAAGGCCGGCGCCGGCACGATGGTCCTGAGCCACGGCGCCAACGCCTTCTCGGGCGGAGTCACCGTCAACGCCGGTGCGATTGAGTTCGCCTCCGGCTCCCTCGGCGGTTCGGGCGCCATCACCCTCGCGGGCGGGGCTCTGCGCTGGGCCTCGGGCAACACCCAGGATATCTCCTCGCGCCTGGCCCTGACCGGGGCCGCCAGCCTCGACACCAACGGCAACGACGTGACGCTCGCCTCCGCCCTGTCCGGGGCGTCCTCGGTCACCCTCACCAAGTCGGGCGGCGGCATCCTGACCCTGGGCGCAGCCAACTCCGGCCTCGAGACACCCTGGATTGTCACCGGCGGCACGCTCCGCGCCGGCCATGCCCAGGCCCTTGGAATCGGCGCGATTCGGCTGGAGGGGGGCGTGCTCGATCTCAACGGCTACTCCGTCGCCAATGTCTTCACGCTGGCGGGCGGTTCGGTGACCGGCTTCGCGAGCCTCAGCGCCAGCCAGCTTGACCTTGCCTCGACGCCCACCCCGAAGCTCAGCGGCACCATTTCCGGCACGCTCAACCTCGCCGAAAAGCAGGTCGACACCACCGGCGGGCTGGCCGTGACCGGGACCCTCAAGGGTGCCGGTGCGGTGTTCAGCGGCGGCCTCGTGACCCTCGGCGCCGGGGCCACCCACGCTCCGGGCAACTCTCCCGGATCCCAGGAATTCCAGTCCGGTCTCTCCTATGGTTCCACCTCGGTGCTCGAGTGGGAGATCGACCTCGAGACATCCAATTGGACCCTCGGCCAACCCGTGCGCGGCGAGGATTACGACGCCATCAATGTCACCGGTGGCAACCTCGACATCGCCTCCGGGGCCGCTCTCCGCATCCTTCTGATCCAGCCGCTTATTTCCCCGGGTCTCGACGACGTCTTCTGGAATACCGCGCGCACGTTCCAGGCCATCAGCGTCACCTCCGGCCAAATCACCGGGACATTCATCCTCAACGCCACCGCCGCCAACCAGTCCGCCGCCGGCCAGGGGCAATGGGGTATCTCGCAAGATGCGACCGGGGTTTCCCTCACCTGGACGCCGGTGCCCGAGCCCTCCACCTACGGCCTGGCCCTGGGCGGGCTCTGCCTCGCCGCGGCCGCCCTCCGCCGCCGGTCCCGTCGGAGCGCCCCCTCGGTTTCCTAAGCCTTTCGTCCTCGGGCAGCATGCCCCCTCGTCGCCGCCAGCCACCTCTGTCACGGGGTCTTAAGTCGCGCACACGGTGCCCGCTTCCCAGGGTGTGGCAGCCTATCGGCGGAATTCATGCTTGTGCTCCTTCGCCCAAACGTAACATATCAATTCATCAGCTGCGGCTCCCCCCGTGGTTACCCCTCGAACAATGACTCCCCGGTCTATTCGCACGCTCCTGCCTCAGGCTAGCCTCGTGGCAGCCGCCGCCCTACTCGGGGCGGGTGCCAGCCTCAGGGCGGAAAGCCTCAGCTTCGACGGCGGCAGCACCATCCGGATGCTCGCCAGCGACTGGGCCGAGTACCTGGGCGGCGGAACGACATTTGCCTCCAGCAACGCAGGCGGGCGTCTTTATTGGCGCGGTACGGCTGGCGATGGGCAGTATATCCACTTCGACCTGTCGCGGCTCCAGGACGTCGTCCTCTCCTCGGGTGCCTCCGTCACCTTGCAAAACACCAACTCCTATTGGGGTGGCGGTGTCGACGGATCCTACATCGCCACCGCCAACAACTCATGGTTGGCAAACGCCGGCTCCTCCGTGGTCGGGGCAACGGCGATCGCCGACGCGACCAATGCCACCGGCAGCTACGGGACCGGCGCCTCGGTGTCCTGGGGCGTGGGCGCCACCGCCTTCCAGTCGTTGGTGACCAATGCCTCGACCTTCAACGGCTTCGCGATCATCGGCGGATCGGGGTCGCAGATGCATTTCAACAACCCGCTCAACCCCTACCTGACCGTCTCCACCTCCGCCCCCCAGACCGGGGTGGTCACCGTTTCCGGCGGCGGTTCCTGGGGGGGTGTCCACAGTTTCTCCGACTACATCCTCACCATCAACGGCTTCATCCCCAGCACCGTGGGCTACGAGTACTCGGGCGCCGGCAATGTCACCATCAACAGGCTCGGGACCGTCTATGTCGACGGCAACTCGGGCACCAATTACTACTGGTCGGTCGACTCGACCCGGATCAACGCCGGGGGCATGCTCATCCTCCAGGGCCACTCCCACCTGCGCAACCTCACCCTGGCCGGCGGCGAGCTGGCCGGACCCCGCTTCGACGGCAACTGGGGCGGCTGGATCCTGGACGACGCCACCACCGTGACCGGCGGGGTGGTCTCGACCATCAGCGCCCAGGGCATTGAGCTTCCCAACGGCGGCTTCAACGTCGAGTCGGGTTCCGCGCTCAAGATCACCGGCACCATCCGCAGCGGCAGCATCACGAAGTCGGGTGGCGGCACCCTGACGCTCTCGGGCAACAACGGCTTCACGGGCGGGCTGGTCGTCAACGCCGGCGTCGTGATCGCCGATCGTTCCCCCCAGGACGACGCGGCCCTCGCGCTCGGGGCCGGCCCGGTGACCATCAACAACGGGGGCACCCTGCGCACCACCCGCAACTGGGCGACGAGCAGCCCCTGGAACGGCGCCACGATCGGCAGCATGACGGTCAACGCCGGCGGCACATGGTCGATCGAGTCGGTTGGCATGCTGATCCGCAACGGCCTCTTCCTCAACGGCGGCACCATCAGCTCCACGGCCAGCAACGACGACTGGGGCATGCTGCTGATGCGCAGCGACATCACCGCCGGGGGCGGCGTCGTCTCCACCCTTTCCGCGGACACCGCCTTCGAGGGTGAGCGCACGGTCTCCGTCGACACCGGCAGCCGCCTCGACTTCACCGGCCGGCTGCACAACCAGATTGGATCCGCCGCCGGGATCGTCAAGGCCGGCGCCGGCACCCTCGCGCTCTCGGGAGCCAACACCTACTCCGGCGTCACTGTCTTCGCGGGCGGCACGGTCAATGCGGCGAGTTTCGCCGACAACGGCACGGCGAGCAGCCTCGGTGTCGGCACGGGTGATCCCAACGGCGACACCATCGGGCTGCTTTTCCGCGGCGGTGCCCTGCAATACACCGGCTCCACGGCCCAGTCCACCAACCGGGCCATCCGGCTCAGCACCATCGGCGGGGGCGGCACCATCGACGCCTCGGGCTCCACGGCGGATGCCACGCTCTCGTTCACCCGGGCCAGCATGCCCAACTGGTGGGAGGGTACAGGCGACCGGACCCTCACCCTCACGGGCTCCAACACCGGTGACAACACCCTCGCCGCCGGGATCGAGGACATCCAGAACGTCACCAAGATCAATCTCACCAAGGAGGGTGCCGGCACCTGGGTGCTCAGCGGCGCCGGGACCTACCGCGGGATCACAAACATCAACGCGGGCATGCTGGTGGCGGCGAGCAACACCGCGCTCGGCGTCGGCGGATGGGACGGCTCCACCATGGCCTTCATCCGCGACGGCGGCACCCTGGCGCTCCGGGGCGGGGTCAGCCTCGACGAGCATTTCCACATCTGGGGGGCCGGCGTCGGGGGTCTCGGCGCCCTTCGCAGCCTTTCCGGCGACAACTCCCTGACAATCGGCGGGAACAACGGCAACGGGTTCGCCCTTCGCTCCAACACCGTCGTCGGCGTCGACGCCGGCACCCTCACCGTGACCGGCTTCTACGAGGACCAAGGCAGCTTCGGGCTCACCAAGGTCGGCGCCGGCACGCTCGTCCTGACCGCCGTGAACGCCCACACCGGGGGCACGACGGTCAACGCCGGCACCCTGTCCCTCGCCGGCAACGACGGCTACGGGCGGCTTCGGGGCACGCTCACCATCAACGCGGGCGGCACCGTCGTCACCACGGGCGACGGCACGGGTCTCGGCTACCGCGACCAGCTCAACACCCTGGTCATCAACGGCGGCCTGCTCGACGCCGCCCCGGCGGCCCACATCTGGAACCTGACCGGCGGCGTCACCATGACCGGCGGCGAGATCCGCTCCGCGGGCAACGGCTCGCTG
>JAURJZ010000060.1 GCA_030831965.1 Verrucomicrobiota bacterium | reverse complement strand
TCTCGCTGCCCTTTCTGACCAATGCGGTGATTGATTTCACCGAAGAACTGATCGGCGCGCGGTTTGTCATTCAAAACCCCAATGCCACCAGTTCTTGCGGCTGCGGCACGTCGTTTTCCATTGCGGCGGACAACTGAGCATTCTTGATATGGCGACATCAGACGAGACGATCGAACAACTCGCGACCCGCGAGTACAAGTACGGCTTCGAGACGATTCTTGAAACCGACACCTTTCCGCCCGGCCTCAACGAGGACGTCGTGCGGGCGTTGTCGGCCAAGAAGGAGGAGCCCGAGTGGCTGCTCGAGTTCCGGCTCAAGTCGTTCCGCGCCTGGCAGCGCATGACCGAGCCGGCCTGGCACAACCTGCAGATCCAGCCGATCGACTATCAGGCGTTGAGTTATTACTCGGCGCCCAAGCCGAAGAAGCAGCTGGCCAGCCTCGACGAGGTGGATCCCGAGGTCCTGCGGACGTTCGAGAAGCTCGGCATTCCGCTCGAGGAGCAGAAGCTGCTGGCCAATGTGGCCGTCGACGCGGTGTTCGACTCGGTATCGGTGGCCACGACGTTCCGCGAGAAGCTGGCCGAACTCGGCATCATCTTCTGCTCGTTCTCGGAGGCCGTGCGCGAGCACCCCGAGCTGGTGAAGCAGTATCTCGGGTCGGTCGTTCCCTACACCGACAACTTCTACGCGACGCTCAACTCGGCCGTGTTCAGTGACGGCTCGTTCGTCTACATTCCCAAAGGGCTGCGCTGCCCCATGGAGCTGTCGACCTACTTCCGCATCAACGAGGCCACTACCGGCCAGTTCGAGCGCACCCTGATCATCGCCGACGAGGGCGCGGAGGTCACCTACATGGAGGGCTGCACCGCCCCGAAGTTCGAGACCGCCACCCTGCACTCGGCGGTGGTCGAGCTGGTCGCCCTCAAGGGCGCGAAGATCCAGTACATCACGGTCCAGAACTGGTCGAACAACGTCTTCAACCTCGTGACCAAGCGCGGGCTGGCCGAGGAGGACGCCGAGGTGCGCTGGATCGACTGCAACATCGGCTCGCGGCTGACCATGAAGTACCCCGGGGTGATCCTGAAGGGCAGGCGGGCGCGCGGCGAGGTTCTCTCTATCGCGCTGGCCTCGGACGGCCAGCACCAGGACACGGGCGCGAAGATGATCCACGCGGCCGACGACACCACGTCCAACATCATCGCGAAGTCCATCTCCGTCGGCGAGGGCCGCTCGACCTACCGCGGCCAGGTCCACATCCCCCGCGCGCTCCGCAACTGCCGCAACAACACGGAGTGCGACGCGCTCCTGATCAACGCCAACAGCCGCACCGACACCTACCCCGCCATCACGGTCCGGGGCCAGCGCAACAGCGTGCAGCACGAGGCGAGCGTCTCCAAGGTCTCGGCCGAGCAGATCTTCTACATGCGCCAGCGCGGCCTCTCGGAGGGCGAGGCGATGTCCCTCGCCGTCAACGGCTTCGTCAACGACCTCGTGAAGGAGTTCCCGATGGAGTATTCCGTCGAGCTCAAGCGGCTGATCGAGCTCGAGATGGAGGGCTCCGTGGGCTGAACGACCATGCCGACCGCCCCCGCCCCCTCCGCCGTGATCCTGCCCGCCCCCGACGCCTCGGCGCCCGCCTGGCTGGCCGCGCTCCGCGCCCAGGGCGCCGCCGAGGCCCGCGCCCTCCCCATGCCCAGGCTGGGCGACGAGGCCTGGCGCTTCTCCGACACCCGCTCGCTCTCCCTCGACGGCTTCGCGGCCGCGCCCGAGCCCGCCCAGGCCGACATCGACGCGCTCGTCGCGCGGAGCGCCGCCCTGGTCGCCGACCCGGCGGGACTGGCCGTGTTCGTCGACGGGCACTGCGTCCTCCGGCCCGTCCTCGCGCCCGACCTCGCGGCCCGGGGCGTGGTCTTCGAGACGCTGGCGGACGCCGTCCGCCACCATCCCGCCCTGCTCCAGTCGCACCTCCTGCGCCACCCGGCCGCGCTCGGCGGGGCCAAGTTCCTCGCCCTGCACAAGGCCTGGCTCGGCGCGGGCACCGTCCTGCGCGTGCCCAAGGGCGTCAGGGTGGGCCGTCCGTTCGTCGCGGTCCACTGGGGCCTCGCCGAGGGCGCGGCGGTCTTCCCCCACACCCTCGTTGTCGCGGAGGAGTCCTCCGGGGCCGCGGTGGCCGACTTCTTCCTCGGCGCCCATCCCGGCACCCGCACGCTCAGCATCTCGGCCGCGGACGTCCATGCCGGCCCCAACGCCTCCGTCGACCGCCTTTCCGTCCAGGACTGGGGCGCCGCGGCGCAGTCGTTCCAGGTCGACACCACGACGGGCGGGCGCGACGCCCGCATCACCTCGGTCAACGCCTCGCTCGGCTCGCGCCGCGCCCGGCTCGAGAATGTGGTGCGCATCGAGGGCGCGGGCGCCGACGTGCGCCTCTACGGCATCAGCGTGTCGGACGGCGAGCAGGAGTTCGACCAGCGCACCCTCCAGATCCACCAGGCCGGCTCCGCCACCTCGGACCTGCTGTTCAAGAACGCGCTCCTCGGCAAGTCGCGCACCATCTTCTCCGGCCTGATCAAGGTCGCCCCGGACGCGCAGAAGACCGACGCCTACCAGACCAACCGCAACCTGCTGCTCTCCCCCGACGCCGAGGCCAACTCCCTGCCCGGGCTTGAGATCGAGGCCAACGACGTGAAGTGCTCCCACGGCGCGACGACCGGCCAGATCGACCCGGCGGAGCTCTTCTACCTCCGCGCCCGCGGCATCCCGCTGGAGAGCGCGCAGGAGCTCCTCGCCTTCGGCTTCCTCGAGGAGATCGTGGGCAAGGTGGCCGACGAGGGCCTCGCCTCGACGCTCCGGGAGCGTCTCCAGGCCAAGTTCCGCCGCTAACCCCCCGCCCCCTTCACCGACATGCCCGACGACCCCTCCACCTCCGGCTCCCGCCACGCGCCGGGGCCGCACGACAAGACCCTGGCGCGCGACGTCCAGGCGACCCTCATTCCCGCCGGCGAGCCCGCCGTGCTTCCCGCCGGGACGCGGGTCACGATCACCCACCGCCTCGGCGGCAACTTCACCGTGGTCTGCGACACCGGCATGTTCCGCATCAACGGGGCCGACGCCGACGCGCTCGGGGAGAGCGTGCCGACGGAGGCCACGGCCGGGTCGGGCACGACCGACACCACCGGCTCGCGCGGCACGGCGGAGCACCCAGGGCACGCCGGGCCGCCGGCCGAGGACGCTCTCTGGAACCAGCTGAAGACGGTCTTCGACCCGGAGATCCCGGTCAACATCGTCGACCTCGGCCTGGTCTACTCGCTGGCGGTCGAGCCCGTCGAGGGCCAGGCCGACCGGCACCGCGTCAGGGTGGCGATGACCCTGACCGCCCCCGGCTGCGGCATGGGGCCCGTCATCGCCGAGGACGCGCGCAACCGGCTGCTGGCCGTGCCCGGCGCCAACGAGGCGGTGGTGGAGATCGTCTGGGACCCGCCCTGGACGCAGACGATGATCTCCGAGGACGGCAAGATGCAGCTCGGGCTGATCTGAGCGCCGCTCAGTCGTCCGACACCCCGCCCAGCTGGCCGGGCAGGAAGCCGTAGAAGGTCCCCAGCCAGAGCCGCCAGGCGAGGCGGTGAAGGAACCAGGGGAGCGTCATGCCGGCCGCCAAGGCGGTCCAGGCGGCCTGCCGCCCCGTAAGCCAGCCCAGGAGGACGGCGACCAGGAGGAGGGGCAGCGCGCCGAAGGCGATCAGGCCGTAGTTCCAGACAAGGGAGCCGAGGAAGAAGCCGCCGGGGCGACGGAGGACGAGCCCGCACCCGGGACAGGCCGGGGGGATGTCCCAGGGCGGCGAGGGCGGGAGGGGACGCGCGCAGGCGGGGCAGAGGCCGCGGGCGGCGCGGGCGAGGATATCGGCGCGGAAGCTCACCGTTCCAGACGGTCGGCGAGGGCCCGGGCGAAGGCGCGGAGGACGGTCACGCGGGCGTGTCGCTTGTCGTCGGCGGGAACGACGACCCAGGGGGCGTGCGGGGTGTCGGTGCGCGCGACCATGTCCTCGGCGGCGCGCAGGTGAGCCTCCCACTTCGAGCGGTTGCGGTAGTCCTCGGCGGTCATCTTGTGGCGCTTGTGGGGCGACTCCTCGCGCGAGCGGAAGCGGCGGAGCTGCTCCTCCTTGGACAGATGGAGCCAGAACTTGAGCACGACGGCCCCCGACTCGGCAAGGCGGGCCTCGAAGGCGTTGATCTCGCCGTAGGCCCGCTGCCACTCGTCGGTCCGGCAGAAGCCCTCCACGCGCTCGACAAGGACGCGCCCGTACCAGGAGCGGTCGAAAACCGCCATCCGTCCCGGGTCGGGGAGGCGGTTCCAGAAGCGCCAGAGGTAATGGCGCGCCTTCTCCTCGGGGCTCGGGGCGGGCGTGGGATGGATGGCGACGAGGGAGGCGTCGACCCACGCGCAAAGCCGGCGCACCACCCCGCCCTTGCCGGCGGCGTCGGGCCCCTCGAGCACGATCACGGTGGGCACGCCCTCGCGGTGGGCCTCGCGGGCGAGGCGGCCGATGCGAAGCTGCCACTTGCGGACCTGGGAGGCGTAGTCGTCCTTGGCGAGGATGGGATGGACGGCGGTCTCGAGCAGGCCGCGCGGGCGCAGGCGGGAAGGCTTGGGCGGGGCGGGCAGGCGGGCGGGGGCGCGGCCGAGCTGGAGGGCGAGGGAGCGTCCCGCGGCAAGCTCGCGGGTCTTGGCCTCGGCGCCGGAGACCTTGGCCCAGGCGTGCCCCTTGGCGGAGGAAAGGCGGCGGATGAGGTTGGTGGCCGCGGCGGCCTTGTGGTCGGTGAGGAGCAGGTCGTCGTCCGACACCACCCAACCCTCGGCCTCGCTGTCATCGGCGTCCTCCAGCCGGCGGCGGAGCGACTTGCGCGGGGTGGAGAACCAGACCTTGGCGAGGGCGACACCCGAGGCGACGAGGAGCTCCTCGAACTGGCGCAGGGAACGCAGCCGCTCCGCCAGGGCGGCGCGGTCCAGCCGCCCCTCGGCGGCCTCGATCGCGGTGCGCGTGGTCCAGTCGCCGACGACCACCGTGATGCGGCCCTTGGCGGGCATGCGGAGCCAGTAGGGCCGGAGAAAGGGCCGACCCTCCAGGTCCGGGGCGCCGAAGACGGGGGCGCAGACCTCGACGGTGCGGGCGTCGAACCAGCCCTGGAGGCGATTGGCAAGGGCGCTGGCCGCCAGGCGGTCGTTGCCTCCCAGCAGCAGGACGGCCCCCCGCCCCTGCCGGGCCAGGCGGGACTGGAGCCTGAGCAGGCGAAGGTGGAGGGCGGAGGAGGCCCGGTCGATGGCAGGACGGGAAGTTGCCATGGGGGAGGGAGGCTAGACGCGGCAGGGGCGCGGGCAAAGGGCAAAAAAACCGGGGCCGAAACCGAGTTGTAACCCAAGCCGGCTTGCCGCCGGGGGTGCCGGCTGGCAGGATGGGGAGATGGCTGAGTCCACGGAAAGGCCCCCCGAGAGGTTCGAGCGCGAGCTCAGCTGGCTGAACTTCAACGGCCGCGTGCTGCGTCTGGCCAGCGAGCCGAGCGTGCCGCTGTTGGAACGCGTCCGCTTCCTCTCGATTGTCAGCTCGAACCTGGACGAGTTCTTCGAGATCCGCGTGGCGGGCTTGCTCCAGCAGGTGGAGTCGGGAGCCGGGCCCGACAACGCCAGCCTCCTGCGGGAGGTGCTGGCCCGCGCCCACGCCCAGGTCGGGGAGCAATACCGCATCTGGCGCGAGGAGCTGAGACCCGCGCTCGCGGCCGAGGGCATCCACGCGCTCGACCGGAGCGACCTGCGCAAGGCCGACCTCACCGAGCTCGGCCAGCGCTTCGACCGGGAGATCCTGCCCGCGCTGACGCCGCTCGCCATCGACCCCGCGCACCCCTTCCCGGTCCTGACCAACAAGAACCTCTACATCCTGGTGCGGCTCGCCGGGGAGAAGGCGGGGCCCACGCGCCACGCGGTCGTCCCGGTGCCGCGCATCCTGCCCCGGGTGGTCCTGCTCGGGAAGAGCGGGCGCGAGGCGCGGTTCACCTTCCTGAGCCACGTCATCAAGGCCTTCGTCGACCGGCTGTTCCCGGGCATGAAGGTGCAGGGCGCCTGGGCCTTCCGCATCACGCGCAACAGCGACCTCTACGTGGACGAGGACGAGGAGGGCAACCTGCTCGAGGCCATCGAGGAGGAGATCCACCGCCTGCGCAAGGGAGCCCCGGTCCGCCTCGAGATCACGGGCGACGCCCCGGAGGAGACCGTGCGGTGGCTGTGCGCCTCGCTGGACCTGGAGCCGGAGTGCGTCTTCCGCATCGACGGGCCGGTCAACCTGCTGCGCCTGGGCGGGGCGCTCGACCTGGTCCAGCGGCCCGACCTCGCCTACCCCGCCTTCCAGCCCTCGGTCCCGCCCGGGATGGGCGAGTCGGACCCCATCCTGGCCCGCATCGCCAAGGGCGACATCCTCCTGCACCACCCCTACGAGTCGTTCGCGCCCGTGGTCGACTTCCTGCGGCAGGCCGCGCGCGACCCCGAGGTGGTGTCGATCAAGCTGACGCTCTACCGGACCAGCGGCGACTCGCCGGTGATGCAGGCCCTGAAGGAGGCGGCCGAGGCGGGCAAGCAGGTGACGGTCCTGATCGAGCTGCGGGCGCGCTTCGACGAGCTGAACAACATCGCCTGGGCGCGCCAGCTCGAGGAGGCGGGGGCGCACGTGGTCTACGGGCTCGTCGGCTACAAGACGCACTGCAAGGCCTGCCTGGTGGTCCGGCGCGAGAAGGGCGCCCTGCGCCGCTACGCCCACCTCGGCACGGGCAACTACAACCCGAGGACGGCCCGGATCTACACCGACCTCTCGCTCTTCACCGCCGACCCCGAGATCACCGAGGAGGTGGGCCTGCTCTTCAACGCGCTCACCGGCAACCTGGCCAAGCCGCGGTTCCGGCAGCTGGTGGTGGCGCCCTTCGACCTCCAGCGCCGCATGGTCGAGCTGATCGACGCCGAGGCCGAGGCCGCCCGCCAGGGGCGTCCCGCCTCCATCTTCGCCAAGGTCAACAGCCTGGTCGACCCCGGGGTCATCGAGGCCCTGGAGCGCGCCTCGCAGGCGGGCGTGCCGATCGAGCTGCTCGTGCGCGGCATCTGCTGCCTCGTCCCCGGCGTCCCCGGCCGCAGCGAGACCATCCGGGTGCGCAGCGTGCTCGGCCGGTTCCTGGAGCACAGCCGGATCTTCCGCTTCGAGAACGCGTCCGGCGGCGAGCCGCTTCTCCTGCTCGGGAGCGCCGACTGGATGCAGCGCAACTTCGTGCGGCGGGTGGAGTGCGTCTTCCCGGTCCGCGAGCCGGCGCTGCGCCGGCGCCTGGAGCGGGAGATCCTCGGCACCTACCGCGAGCGCCAGGGCGACGCCACCCTGCTCAGGCCCGACGGGACCCACCAGGCCGCGACCGAGGGCGGGCGGGCGGACCCCTGCGCCCAGGACGCCTTCCTCGCCCTGGCGGCCAGGCCGGCGGCGACCGAGGAGCGGGACAAGCTGCGGGCGCGCAAGGGCTGAGCGGCGGGCGCAAAAAGGGACCCGGGCGAACCCGGGTCCCGTCCTGCCCCCGGAGGAGGCTCAGGCCTGCTCCCCGGACTCGCCGACGGCGAACCGGTGGAATCGCACGACCTTGACGGCGCCGCCGAGCTGCCGGGCGGACTCGGCCACGAGGTCGGAGACCTTCTTCTCCGGGTCGCGGAAGAACGGCTGGTCGAGGAGGCAGCGCTCGGCGAGGAACTTGTCGACGCGGCCCGACTTGATCTTCTCGATGTTGGCGAGCTGGCCCTGCTTGCGGCCCTCGGCGGCCTTGGCGGCCTTCTCGGAGTTGGCGATGCGCTTCTCGAGCTCGGCGACGACGGCGGGGTCGTTGGCGCCGGCCTTCTGCTCGGCGAGCTGGCCCCGGTAGTCCTCGACGATGCGCTGGGCCTCGGCGATGGCCTTGTCGGCCTCGGACTTGGTGAACTCCTCGGCGATGACCCGCTCCTTCTCCAGGCGCTCGGCGGGCACCTCCTCGCGGCGCAGGTACTCGGCGCCGTTGGCGACAACCTGCATGGCGAGCTGGCGGCCGAGCTCGGGGAGCCCGGCGTGGCCGGCGGCGGCGCCCTCGGCGGCGATCTCCAGGACGACCGCGATCTTGGAGCCGTTGTGGACGTAGGAGGCGAGCTTGCCCCCGGGGCCGGCCTTGACGGTGAGGGAGCGGGAGACCTTGAGGTTCTCGCCCAGCTTGGTGACCTGCTCGGTGAGGTGGTCGTTCACCTTCTGGCCGGTCTTGTGGAAGGCCTGCTCGGTGAGGTTGTCGTGGCCGTGCTTCTCGACCTGGGCGGCGAGGTCGTTGGCGAGGGCGACGAAGGCCTCGTTCTTGGCGACGAAGTCGGTCTCGCAGTTGAGCTCGAGGACGGTGGCGGAGGCGGCGTCGGCGGCGAGGCGGAGGACGAGCACGCCCTCGTTGGCGGAGCGGCCCGACTTCTTGTCGCGCGTGGCCATCCCCTTGATGCGGAGGATCTCCACGGCCTTCTCCATGTCGCCGGCGGCCTCGGTGAGGGCCTTCTTGCAGTCCATGAGACCCGCGCCGGTGCGGCCGCGGAGCTCGTTGACGGTCTGGGCGGTGATGGCGGACATCGTCGTCGGCTTACTTGGAGGCCTTGCGGGGGCCGGCGGGGCGGCGGGGCTTGGCGCCGGCGGCGGGGGCCTCGCCCTCGGGCTCGGGGGCGGCGTCGACCGCCTGCTGGAGGTCGGCGGAGATGGTCACCTCGGGCTGGCTGGCGTCGCCCATGTCGCGGGAAACGGCGGCGACGGCCTGGCGCTTGGGCTGCTCCTTGGAGCGGCGGGCCAGGCCTGCCTGGACCGCCTGGGTGAGCGCCTCGACCACGAGGCGGATGGCCTTGGTGGCGTCGTCATTGCCGGGGATGGGATGGCTGCAGCGGGAGGGGTCGGAATTGGTGTCGCAGAGGCCGATCACGGGGATGCCCAGGCGGTTGGCCTCGTGGACGGCGATCTCCTCGAGGTGGGTGTCGATGACGACAAGGGCGCCGGGCAGGTTGCGGAACTCGAGGAGGCCCTCGAAGTTGCGGGCCATGCGGAGCATCTCGCGCTTGATGGCGGCGGCCTCCTTCTTGTGCATCTTGGCGAGGGAGCCGTCGCGCTCCATGACGAGGTACTTGCGGTACTTGTCGAGGGAGACCTTGACCGTGGCCCAGTTGGTCAGGGTGCCGCCGAGCCAGCGCGAGACGGCGTAGGGCATGTTGGTGGCCTTGGCGGCGTCGCGGACGATGTCCTGCGCCTGGGGCTTGGTGGAGACGAAGAGGACGTCCTTGCCGGAGGCGACGATCTCCTCGGCGGCGGCGGCGGCGGCGGCGAGGCAGGCGTGGGTCTTCTCCAGGTCGATGATCGACACGCCGTTGCGGTGATCGAAGACGTAGGGGCGGGACTTGGGGTTCCAGCGGCGCGTCTGGTGCCCGAAGTGGACGCCGGCGTCGAGGAGGTCTTTTACGGTCAGGTTCATGGTGGTTTTGGGCTCCTTATCTCGCTCCCGGCCGGACGGGTGAGACATCGGATTTTCAGTGCTTTTGTCTTGGGTTGTGCCCCGACGAGGTCCGGCTGACCCCGCGGGAGTGGAAGGTGTGAAAAAGCACCCGGACGAGGGATTGGCAAGGGGGAAATGCGGGGTTTTGGACCCGGTTTAAGGGCTGACAGCGCCCTCGCACCCCCGCACCTTGGCCCTGATGCTCCTCTGGGCCTACCGGCTCCTCTTCCTGCCGCTGCTGCTGGCGGCCTCCCCTTACTACCTCTGGCGGATGCTGAGGCGGGGAGGCTATGGCGCGGGATTCGGGGAGCGGCTGGGTTTCCTGCCCCGCCTGCCGGGCAAGACCCCGGGACGGAGGCGGGTTTGGATCCAGGCGGTCTCGGTCGGGGAGGTGGAGGCGATCGGCCCCCTCCTGGCGGAGCTGACCAGGGACGGGGGCGCGGAGGTGGTGCTGAGCACCACGACCAGCACCGGCCTGAGGGTGGCGCGCGAGCGGCATGCGTCGGCCTGCCTCGCGATCGTGAGCTTCCCGATCGACTTCTGGCCCTGCTCCGCGGCGGCGTGGCGCGCGATCCAGCCCGACCTCGCGGTGCTGACCGAGGGGGAGCTGTGGCCGGAACACCTGCTCGGCCAAGCCAAAGCTCGCGGGGTGCCCGTCGCCCTGATCAACGCCCGCCTTTCCGACAAGTCGTTCGCCCGACACCGCCGGCTGCCAAGCGCGGCCCGCCAGCTGCTGGGCTGCTTCGTCTGGATCGGGGCCGGCAGCGAGGAGGATGCCCGCCGCCTGCGCGAGCTCGGCGCGGGCGCGGTCGAGGTGACGGGGAACCTCAAGTTCGACGTCGCGGCCGACGGCGCGCTGCCGGCAACGGAGCGGGCGGCCCTGCGCGACGAGCTCGGCTTCGGCGACAACCCGGGGGCGATCGTGCTCCTGGGCTCCTCGACCTGGACGGGCGAGGAGGCGATGCTGGTCGACGTCCTGCGGAGGCTGCGCGACGGGGGTTGCGACGCCCGGCTTCTGCTGGTCCCTCGGCACGCCGAGAGGCGCGAGGAGGTGAGGGAGCTGCTGGCTCGCGCCGCCCTGCCCTTCCACCAAAGGTCGGCCGAGGGACCGCGGGCGGCGGCCGGGACCCTCGTCCACCTGGCCGACACCACGGGCGAGCTTCGCCGGCTGACGCGCGCGGCCGACCTGGCCTTCTGCGGCAAGAGCCTGCCGCCCCACGACGGCGGCCAGACGCCGGTGGAGTGCGCCGCGGCGGGCGTGCCCATGGCGTACGGGCCGAGGATGACGAATTTCCGGGCCATCTGCGCCGGACTCGAGGCCGCGGGCGCGGCGCGGAGCGGCGCCGACGCCGTGGCGGTCGCGGATTGCCTGGCGGCGCTGGCTAGCGATCCCGATTCCCGCCGGCGGATGGGCGCGGCGGGCGCGGCCTGGCACGAGGCGAACCGGGGCGCGAGCGCCCGGACGGCGGAGCGGCTGCGGGATCAGGCCCGGTAGGCCTCGCGGAGGACGCGGAGGTTGTCGCGCAGCTCGCCGCCGAGGATGATCTCGCGGGCGCGCGCGGCCCCCGCGCCGGGATCGGCGGCGGCGCCGGCGACCCAGAGGGCCGCGCCGGCGCTGAGGCAGACGGTGTCGAGGAGACCCTCGGGCGCGGCGCCGACCAGGAGGTCGGAGAGCAGGCCGAGGTTGTGGGCGGGCGTCCCGCCCGCCAGGTCCGACGCCGGGCAGGCGCGCAGGCCGAAGTCGCCCGGAAGCCAGGTGGCGTCGACGGCGCGGAGCTCGCCCACGCCGCGCACGCGGGCGGGGCCGGCGGCGGTCAGCTCGTCCATGCCCTCGCCGACCTTGCCATGGACGACGAGGCCGCGACGGACGCCGAGGGCGCCGAGGGCGCCCGCCACGGGCTCGACCCAGCGCTCGGCGAAGACGCCGACCATCATGTGGGCCGGCCGGGCGGGGTTGACGAGGGGTCCGAGGATGTTGAAGACCGACTTGCGGCCGAGCTCGGCGAGGCGCTTGCGGGCGGGGCCGACGGCGCGGAAGGCGGGATGGAAGGCGGGCGCGAAGAGGAAGCAGAAGCTGGCCTCGCGGAGGGCCCGGAGCAGGCGGGCGTCGTCCGCCTCGAGGTCGACGCCGAGCCCGGCGAGGAAGTCGGCGCTGCCCGAGCTGGAGGTGATGGAGCGGTTGCCGTGCTTCATCACGGGGATGCCGGCGGCGGCGACGACGAGGGCGCTGGCGCTGGAGATGTTGAAGCTGCCGGAGCGGTCGCCGCCGGTGCCGACGATGTCGATGCCGCGCGCGGGCAGGTCGCCGAGGTCGATCCGGCGGGCCATGCCGCGGTAGGTCTCGGCGAAGGCGGCGACGATGGCGGCGTCCTCGCCCAGGTCGGCCAGGGCCGCGAGGTAGGCGACCTTGTCGTCGTCGGGCAAGGCGGCGTCGGCGAGGAGGCGCGCGGCCTCGGCGGCCTCGGCGGAGCCGGGCCGGCGCCCGGCGGCGAGGTCGGAGGTCAGCTGGGCGAGCGTGGCCATGGGGCCATTCACCGAGACCCGCCCCGCGGCCTCAAGCCTTATGCGAGAGGGCGAAGGCGCTTGCGGGCGACCGGACATCGGCCCATGATGGGGGAATGCAAGACGAGGACCTGCCCCAGGGAGATGCCGAGGGTTCCGGACCCGCCCCTTGGAGCGAGGCGGACTGGACGGCCTTCCTCCGCCGCCAGGACCTGGAGGTGGCCCGCTTCCTCTCGAACTACAACGAGGTGAAGTCCACCCCCGACCGGCTGGACACCTGCGCGCGGCGGATGGGCTGGGAGCCCGGAGAGTGGAGCCCGGGCGCCGAGCCGTCCGAGACGGAGCCCGATCCCGAGGTGCCGGCCGACCTGCCCTACTGCATCCACCAGCATCCGGTCTTCATCGCGGCGCGCGGGCTCTGCCTCCAGTCGTCCACCGCCTTCCGGACGCTCCTCCGCGACTCGGGCAAGGCCGTCCCGCCGCTGGCCGCCGCCGAGGTGATGCTGGCGCTCTGGGACATCCACCACAACACGGTGATGGCGGTCAACGCGACCGACACGGGCGACCTCACGCTCGCCATCGCGCAGATGAAGCGCGCGCACGGCTCGATCAACACCGCCATCGGCCTGCTCCAGGGACTGCCCGCCGAGGCCCGGCTGGGCTCGCATGCGGCCTTCGAGGACGCCCAGAACGCCCTGTTCGACCTGAGGGACGTCTGCCTGAGGGTGGTCTCGGACTGCCGCTGGGGAACCGAGGGCTAGCCGGGCGCGACCCGGCGGGTCAGCCCTTGGGCTGCATGTGCTGGATCAGGCGCTCGCTGAACTCGCGGGCGGAGTCGTGGCCCATGCCGCGGAGGGCCTGGACCATGGCGGCGACCTCGGCGAGGCGGGCCATGTCGCGCCCGGGCCGCACGGGGAGGGTCATGTGGGGCACCTTGCGGTCGAGGATGGAGAAGGACTCCATGTCGAGGCCGGTGCGCTCCTCGTCCATGCCGGGCTGCCAGAGCTTGAAGGTGATGACGAGGTCGATGCGCTTCTCGCGCCGGACGGAGCGGACGCCGAAGATCGAGGCGACGTTGATGATGCCGATGCCGCGGCACTCCATGTAGCCTCGGTTCAGCTCCTTGGAGGTGCCCACGAGCTCGCGGTCGGCGACCAGCGTGACCCTCACGTAGTCGTCGGCCACGAGGGAGTGGCCGCGCTCGACGAGGGCGAGGGCGCACTCGGACTTGCCGACGCCCGAGGCGCCGCGGAGGAGCACGCCGACACCCTTCACGTCGACCAAGGTCCCGTGGATGCTGGTGCGGGGGGCGAACTTCTCCTCCAGCAGCACGGTCGCCTCGGCGGAGAAGTCCTTGGACTTCATCTGGGTCCGGAGAAGGGGGACGGAGTAGGCGTCGGCCATCCTCGCGAGATGCCCGTCGGCATCGCGCCCCCCGGTGACCACCACCGCGGGGATCTCATGGCGGAAGATGGCGTCGAGGCGCTGGGCCCGGACCTCGGCGGGCTGGTCCTCGAGATAGGCCATCTCGCCGGCGCCGAGCACCTGGAGGCGCCGGTGGGCGAACTCCTTGAAGAAACCGGTCAGGGCGAGGGCGGGGCGGTTGATGGACTTCTCGGAGATGACCTTGTCGAGGCCGGCCTCGCCCGCGACGAGCTCCATGCGCAGGAGGTCGCGGTAGGTGTCGAGAAACTCCCGCACGGAGACCTGCTCGGCGGGGCGGGTGTCGTTGGGATCGGACATGGTCAGAGCTTGAAGCCGTCGCCGAGGTAGAACCGTCGGCTGTCGGGGTTGTCGATGATGGCGGCCGGGGAGCCGGAGACAAGCACGCGTCCTTGGTGGATCAGGTAGGCCCGGTCGACGATGGCGAGGGTTTCCCGGACATTGTGGTCGGTGATGAGGACCCCGATGCCGCGCGACCTCATGGAGCGGACGATGCCCTGGACGTCGGCGACCGAGATGGGGTCGACGCCGCTGAAGGGCTCGTCGAGCAGCATGAAGCTCGGCCCGGTGGCGAGGGCGCGGGCGATCTCGAGGCGGCGACGCTCGCCGCCGGACAGGGTGTAGGCGGGCTGGCGGGCCAGGCGGGTCAGGCCGAGGTCCTCCAGCATGCCGTCGGTCCGCCGGGCGGCCTCGGCCCTGGGCAGGCCGAGGGTCTCCACCACGGCGTGGACGTTGTCGCGCACGCTCAGCTTGCGGAAGGCCGAGGCCTCCTGTGGAAGGTAGCCGATGCCGGCCCGGGCGCGGCGCCACATGGGGGCCCGGGTGATGTCCCTGCCGTTGAGGAAGACCCGGCCCGCCGTCGGGGGGACGAGGCCGACGACCATGTAGAAGGTGGTGGTCTTGCCGGCGCCGTTGGGGCCGAGCAGGCCGACGACCTCGCCCGCGCGCAGCTCGAGGCTGACATCCTGGACGGCGACCTTGCGGCCGTAGTGCTTGGCAAGCGACTCGACCTTGACCAGCCCCTGGGCGCTCGGCGCGGACATCGGTGGGGAGACTCTCCGCCGATGTCCGCGCCCTGTCGAGGCTTATTGGGGAAGCGGGAGCTCGAGGCCGGTGGAGGGCAGGAAAATCCTGGGCCGTCGGATCTCGCCGTCCGCCCCGGGCGAGGCGTCCATCCTCCAGTTGCGCGTGGCGTAATCGTAGACCAGCGACTCGGCGGGAATCCCGACCTTGCCCGAGCGGTCGGAAACGCGGGCCTCGCCGCGCAGCACCAGGCGGCGGCCGGCGGCGTCGAGCTCGAGGGCCTTGCCCGTGGCGCGGTTGCCGTCGACCTCGAGCCGCACGTCGCCGGAGCCGCGGGCGCCGGCGAGGCGCATGCCCTCCTTGGGGTCGCGGCGGGCGGAACCCTCGAGGAGCCGGCAGGCGCCCTCGGCGCCGCCCGCGCGCAGGGCGACGTCGCCGCGGAGCCAGAAGCGCGCGCCCTCGCCGGCGAGGACCAGCTCGTGGCGGTCGGCCACGAAGGCGCCGACGCTGTCGCCCGAGGCGATCTCCAGGCGGGGTCGCGCGGCGGCCTCGCCCTCGCCCCTGAGCAGGGCGACGAAGAGGGGGTTGTCCTTCAGCTCCGGGTAGTCGGTGCCGACGGCGGGATGGAGCTCGGCCCGGTCGGCGGTGGCGAGCACGCCCTTGGTCTCGAGGCGCACGTCGCCCTCCAGCTGGGCGCGGCTGAGCACCAACCTCGGCTCGGCGACAACCGGCTGGCCGGGAAGGGCCCGAGTGTCGACCTTCGCGACGGTCTCGCCCCTGAGCACGAGCGTGCGGCAGGTGGCCCGGGCGAGACCGGACCTGAGGACGGCGGCGCCGGTCATCCGGGCGTGGGTCAGGCCGCCCTCGCGGCGAATCTCGATGCGGCCGGCCTCGGCGTCGAGGGCGCCGCCCTCGGTGCTTCCCCGGAGCGCGGCGCGGACGCCGGGGCCCTCGTCGATGCGGATCGCCGACTCGCCGGCGAGGACGACGATGAGGGATCCGGCAAGCTCGAGGCCGCGGCGGTCGCGCACCAGGGGATCGCCGCGCAGGGTCAGCTCGCCGCGTCCGCGGTCGAGCCTCGCCTCGCGCGAGGTGAAGACGAGGGTGCCCTGCTCGCCGCGCACGGAGCCCGTCGCCTCGACGGGCCCCTTGCCCTCGGGATCGGCGCGCAGGGTGAGCCGCTCGGAGGCGAGCCGGGCGGCGGGACCGGCGTAGGAGGCCTCGCCCTCCAGGGAAAGGTCGAACCCGCCGTCGGCGAGGGGTGTGGCGACAAGGCTGCGGCCGGCGAGCGTGGCGGCGGGGCGCCCCTTGCCGGCGGCGAGGCGGACCTGGACCGCGCGATCGTCGCGGCAGGTGAGCTGGCCGGTGGCGAGGTCGCGGGTGACGGAGGTCGCGAGGATCTCCGCCTCGGCGTCGACCACGCGGACGGCGCCGAGCAGCCCGAGGCGCCCCGCCTTGGTGTCCTGGGTGATCTCGTCGGCCTCGAGGGTGCGGCCCGCGGCGACATGCCGGACGCCGCCGCGGGCGACCCAGCGGAGGAGCTCCGAGCCGGGGCCGAGGTCGCAGTCGACGCGCTCGCAGGTCAGGCGCTCGCCCGGTCGGACGAGGGTGACGCCGCCGCTGAAGCTGAGCCGGGTGCCCGACGGCAGTGGCGAGGCGTCGACCCGGGCGGCGGCGACCTCGACGCGCTCCTCGGGCTTGGGTCCGGACCGGAGGTTGCCGCGGACGTCGGCGAGGAGGGCGAAGGCGTCGCCCTCGCGCAGGCCGCGCCAGGTCCAGCCCCTGCCCTGCAGCCGGAGGCCTTCGGTCTCGAAGGTGACGGGGTCGGCGCCCTCGGCGGCGCGGCGGTCCGGCTCGGCCCGGGCGGTGGCGGTGCGCACGACGAGCGCGGGCTTCCCGTCGCGGAACGTCGACAGGACCATGGCCGAGAGGTCCCACTCGCCCCGGGCGCCGGGTCGGGGGACGAGGGTGGCGGCGCGCAGTTCCCAGACCTTCTCGGCCTTGGCGTCGTCCGAGAAGCCCGTGAGCGCGGCGCCGTTGGCGCTGCGGACATTCGCGCCCTGCTGCGCCGCGAGCGCCGCGACGAGGAGCAGGGGCGCGAGGGCGCGGCGCATGGGCCAATGACACCCCGCGCCGGAGGGGGAGTCAACAAGATGACTGGCGGGGCGGACCCCCGGCGGCCGGCTCACCTCAGGGGTCGGGGCCCGACGAGCGGCGGCATCGGCTCGGAGGCGAACACGACGCCGGGCGCGAGGCGGAATCCGGCGAGGAAGGCCGCGGCGGGCAGCATCCTGCCTCCCGGACGCTGCAGCTCGAGCAGGCGCAGGATGCCGTCGCCCGTGGCGACGCCCACCCCGGAGGCGTCGGCCGAGAGCACGGTCCCGGGCGGCGCGCCGGCGGGCGCGGCATCCGCCGCGGCGCGGCCGACCTTGAGCCGCGCGTCACCGACGAGGCAGGTGCTGCCGGGCCAGCCCTCGAGGGCGCGGACGCGGTTGGCGAGCTCGCGCGCGGGCGCGCGGAAGTCGAGCGCGGCGTCCTCGCGCCGGAGGCGGCGCGTGTAGGTGGCGGCGGCCTCGTCCTGGGGGACCGGGAGGAGCCTGCCCGCGAGGAGCGCGGGGACGGCCTCGGCGGCGAGAAGGCCGGCGACGCGGCCCATCTCGGCGCGGAGCGCCTCGCGGGCGAGGCCGGGCCCGATGGCGAGGCGGCGCGCGGCGAGGACGGGCCCTGCGTCGAGCCGGCGGATCACCTGCTGGAGGGTGACGCCGGTCTCGGCGAGGCCGAGGGCGAGGGCTCCCTCGACGGGCGTGGCGCCGCGCAGGGCGGGCAGGAGGGAGCCGTGGAGGTTGACGAAACCGAGGCGCGGGACGGCGAGGGTGGGCTCACGGAGGAGCTGGCCGTAGGCCATGACGAGGGCGAGGTCGGGCGCGAGCGCGGCCAAGGCGGCGTCCTCCGCCTCGTCAAACCGCTCGGGCCGCCGGAGGGCGAGCCCCCGGGAGAGAGCCCAGGCGGAGACGGCGCTGGGCTGGACCGACTGGCCGCGACCGCTGGGGCGGTCGGGCTGGGACCAGACCTGGACAACCTGGACGCCGGGGAGGGCGACAACCGCGTCGAAGGCGGGAAGCGCGATGGGGTCGGTTCCGAGGAGGACGACGCGCGCGCCCATGGCTCAGCGGGCCTTGCGGCGGTTGCGGGTGGGGCCGGCCTTGCCGGCGCGGGGGCCGCCGAGCTTGGTGCCCCAGCGCCTGGACGAGGCGGCCTTGGGGCCGCGCGACTTGGTCGCCGGCCCGGAGGGGCGGGCCTTGGCTGTGGGCGAGGGGAGGTCGCCGGGCGCCGCGCCCTGCGGGGCGTAGAAGCCGCGGTTGGACTGCTTGGGCTTGCCGACCAGCTCGAGGAAGAGGGGGACGCCGGCGAGGTCGAAGGCGTCGTGCAGGCCCTTGGCGAGGTAGCGCACATAGCCGTCCTCGAGGGGCTCGTCGGTGTTGCAGAAGAGGCGGAAGCGGACGGGGCGCCGCGCGACCTGCGTCGCGTAGTAGCACTTGAAGAGCTTGCCGGAGCGGGGCCGGGGCGGGCGCTTGGCGAGGAGGTCGTGGAGCGCGCGGTTGAGGCGCGCGGTGGGGATGACGGCGCCGGCCCGGGCGTGGACGGCGGCGGCGGCCGAGAGCAGCTCGTCGGTGCGGAAGCCGGTCTTGGCGGAGACAAAGAGGAGGGGCGGGTCGGGGAGGAAGAAAAGCGCGCGGCGGACGGCGGCCTGGAAGCGGCCGCGGAACTCGCGCTCGTCCTCGTAGTCGCCCATCGGGCCCTGGCGGAAGGCCTCGAGGGCGAGGTCCCACTTGTTGATGACCAGCACGATGCCGGCGCCGAACTCGCCGAGCTCGCCGGCGAGCTGGAGGTCGATGCGCGTGACGCCCTGGGTGGCGTCGATGACGAGGAAGACGACGTCGGTGGCGGCGAGGATCTCCTGGGCGCGGGAGTGGGAGAGGAACTCGAGGGTGTCGCGCTTGGTGGCCGCGCGGCGGCCGGCGGTGTCGGCGAGCTCGAAGAGCCGCTCGACGCCCTTCGGGTCGCGCCAGGCGAGGCGGGCGCGGACGGGGTCGCGCGTGGTGCCGGCGACCTCGGAGACGACGAGCTTGTCGGCGGCGAGGAGGCGGTTGCCGAGCGAGCTCTTGCCGACGTTGGGGCGGCCGGCGAGGGCGATCCGGATGGGGTTGACGGTGTCGGCGGGCGGGACCTCGGGCGGCGGGCCGAGCTCGGCGAGGATGCGGCGGAGGAGGAAGTCGACCCCGCGGCCGTGCTCGGCGGAGACGAGGACGGGATCGCCGTAGCCGAGCTCGTAGAACTCGTCGCGGGCGGCGTCGCGCGCGGGGGTGTCGGCCTTGTTCGCGACGACGACGACCCTCTTGCCCGCGGCGCGGAGGCGGCCGGCGACCTCGAGGTCGAGCGGGACGCAGCCCTCGGCGGCGTCGGCGACGAGGAGGACGAGGGAGGCGGAGGCGATGGCGAAGGCGACCTGCTCCTCGACGGCGTCGGCGATGACCTTGGGGGTGAGCTTGGCGTCGAAGAGGCCGATGCCCCCGGTGTCCATCAGGAGGAACCGGCCCTCCTCGACGTCGGCGGTGAGCAGGTCGCGGGTGACGCCGGGCTGGTCGTGGACGATGGACATGCGCCGGCCGACCAGGCGGTTGAAGAGGCGGCTCTTGCCGACGTTGGGGCGGCCGACGAGCGCGACGCTGCGGGAGATCTCGGTCGTCGGGGCCATGGGGACAGGTTCGGGGCCGGGGCCGGCGGGCGCAAGCGCAAGCGGCCGCGGCTCAGCGGGCGCGCAGGGCGTCGAGATGGCGCCCGATCCGCTCCATCGCCTCGTTGATGCGCTCGTAGCTGGTGGAGAAGGAGGCGCGGCAGAAGCCGGCGCCGGCCTCGCCGAAGGCGGTGCCGGGGACGATGGCGACCTTCTGCTCGCGGAGCAGGCCCTGGGCGAAGGCCATGGAGTCGAGGCCGGTCACGTCGACGCGCGGGAAGGCGTAGAAGGCGCCGCGCGGGAGGTGGCAGGGCAGGCCGAGCTCGTTGAGGCGCCGGACGATGAAGTCGCGGCGCTCGCGGTACTTGTCGCGCATGTGCAGCATGGCGTCGCGGCCGTTGCGCAGGGCCTCGATGGCGGCCTCCTGGCTGACGATGGGGGCGCACATGATGGCGTACTGGTGGACCTTGAGCATGCCGTCGATGACGGCGGCGGGGCCGCAGGCGTAGCCCACGCGGAAGCCGGTCATCGCGAAGGCCTTGGAGAAGCCGTGGAGGAAGACGGTGCGCTCGCGCATCCCGGGCAGGGAGGCGATGGAGACGTGGTCGCCCTCGTAGGTGAGCTCGGAGTAGATCTCGTCGGAGGCGACGAGCAGGTCCTTCTCGACGGCGAAGGCGGCGATAGCCTCGAGCTTGGCCCGGTCGGCGGTGCCGCCGGTGGGGTTGGTGGGGAAGTTGAGGACGAGGACCTTGCAGCCGGGTTGCCAGGCGGCGCGGAGGGCGGCGGGGTCGAGGGCCCAGGCGTCGCGGGCGGAGGTGCGCACGGGCACGGGCACGGCGTGGCAGAGGGCGACGCTGGGGGCGTACGACACGTAGCAGGGCTCGTGGTAGAGGACCTTGTCGCCGGGGTTGAGGACGGCGCGCAGGAGGATGTCGAGCGCCTCGGAGACGCCGATGGTGACGAGGATCTCGTCGTCGGGGCGGTACTCGGGCCCGTAGTTGCGGGCGACGTAGCGGCTGATCTCCTCGCGGAGGGCGAGCAGGCCGCGGTTGTCGGTGTAGGAGGTCCGGCCCTTCTCGAGGGCGGCCATGGCGGCCTCGCGGATGGAGAAGGGGGTGACGAAGTCGGGCTCGCCGATGCCGAGCGAGACGGCGTCCCTCATCTGGGAGACGATGGCGAAGAAGTCGCGGATGCCCGACTTGGGCAGGGCGGCCACGTGGCGCGCGACGAATCGTCGGTCGTCGTTCATGGGCGGGCGGGGCGGGGGCTCAGGCGCTGACCGCGGGCTTGTCCCGGTCGGCGCCCTGGTCGCCCACGACGAAGCCGTCCTTCTTGTAGGCCCGGAGGATGAAGTGGGTGGAGGTGCCCTGGACGCCCTCGATGCGGGCGAGGCGCTCGTGGACGAAGCTGGCCACCTTGTAGAGGCTGTCGGCGGCGACGACGACCAGGAGGTCGTAGCCGCCGGACATCAGGTGGCAGCTCTCGACCTGCTCGAAGGCGCTGATGCGCTCGGCCAGGCCGTCGAACCCGCCGCGCCCCTCGGGGCGGACCTTGATCTCGATCACGGCGCGGACGCGGCGCTCGGCCTCCCAGGCGGGATTAAGCACGGGGCGCAGGCCGAGGAGGACGCCGTCGCGGCGGAGCTGGTCGAGCTCGCGGGCGACCGCGTCGGGGCCGAGCCCGAGGATCTTGCCCATCTGGGCGGTGTCGAGGGTCTCGCCCTCGAGGAGGAGCTTGAGCACGGGGTTCATGGGAAGGTCAGCGGGCGACGGGCGCGGCGCGGCGGGCGCGCGCGGCGGCGGCGAGCCCGTCGAGGACGGGGACGGTCTGCTCGAAGCTGATGCAGGCGTCGGTGATGCTGACGCCGCGGCGCGAGGCCGCCCTGCCCTGCCAATCCTGGCGACCCTCGGCGAGGTGGCTCTCGATCATGAGGCCGGCGACGGCGGTCGATCCGGCGGCGACCTGGGCGGCGATCTCGGCGGCCACGGCCGGCTGGCGGCGGTGGTCCTTGGAGCTGTTGCCGTGGGAGCAGTCGAGCACGAGGCGCGGGGGCAGGCCGGCCTTGGCGAGGCGGGCGACGGCGTCGGCGACGTGCTCCGGACCGTAGTTGGGGCCGGTGCGCGAGCCGCCGCGGAGGATGACATGGGCGTCGGGATTGCCGGCGGTCTGGAAGACGGCGACCTCGCCGTCCTTGGTGACGGAGGGGAACCAATGCGAGGAGCGCGCCGAGAGGCAGGCGTCGACCGCGACCTGGACCGAGCCGTCGGTGCCGTTCTTGAAGCCGACCGGCATGGAGAGCCCGGAGGCGAGCTCGCGGTGGATCTGGCTCTCGGTGGTGCGGGCGCCGATGGCGCCGTAGGAGACGAGGTCGGCGAGGTACTGGGGCGTGATGGGGTCGAGGAACTCCGTCGCGGTGGGCAGCCCGCGGTCGGCGATGCCGAGGAGCACCCGGCGGGCGAGGCGGACGCCGTCGTTGATGGCGAAGGAGCCGTCGAGGGCGGGGTCGTTGATCAGGCCCTTCCAGCCGACGGTCGTGCGGGGCTTCTCGAAGTAGACCCGCATGACGACGAGGAGGTCGGCGGCGTGGCGGCGGGCCTCGGCCAGGAGCTTGTCGGCGTACTCCGAGGCGGCCTCGGGGTCGTGGATGGAGCAAGGGCCGACCACCACGAGGAGGCGGTCGTCCTGCCCCTGCAAGACCCTGGAAATCTCGCGCCGGGAGGCGGCGACGACCTCGCTGGCGCGCTCGGTCGCGGGGACCTCCGCGAGCACGACCCTGGGGGGAGCCAGCGGCTGCCGGCTCCGGATCCGAAGGTCGTCCGTGTTTTGGAACATCGGGGAAAAGGGTTGAGGCAAGGCGGCGAGGGGGGGCGAGTCAACGCAGGAACCCGGCGCGCGGGTAGGTGTTGACGGCATCCCAGCCTGTCTCGATTGTGTCTCAACTGACATGAAAGGCAAGCCGTCAGCCGTCGCGAGGGAGCCCGACCGGGCGGAGGCATTCCGCGCCTACATCGCCCAGCAGGGCCTCAGGGGAACCCGGCAGCGCATGGCGGTCTACGAGGCGGCGCGCGGGCTGGCCGGGCACTACACGGCGGACGAGCTCCTCCGCAAGGCGCGCCAGATCGACGACACGGTGTCACGGGCGACCGTCTACCGGACCCTGCCCCTGCTCGTGGGATGCGGGGCCGTGCGCGAGGTCGACGTCGGCCGCGACCACACCTACTACCTGACCGAGAGCGGCGGCGCCAGCTTCCGCGCGCAGCTGATCTGCGAGCGCTGCGAGACAATCATCCCGGTGGAGGCGCCCTTCATGGAATGGTACGGCAAGGCGGTGGCGGCCAAGCACGGAATGCGTCCGGTCTCGCAGCGCCTGCAGGTCAACGCCATCTGCGCGGACTGCCAGAAAAGGGAGGCGCGCGCCTGAACCCCATGCCCCTCGCGCCCCCGAACCCCACGGTCTTCCCGCCCCTCGCGGGCCCGACGCCCCTCTCCGACCTCCAGCGGGAGGTGCTCGCCCTGAAGAAGGCCAAGGATGCCGTGATCCTCGCGCACAACTACCAGTGCGAGGACATCCAGGGGGTGGCCGACTTCGTCGGCGACTCGCTCGGCCTCGCCTACAAGGCGGCCGAGGTCTCGGCCTCGACCATCGTCTTCTGCGGCGTGCACTTCATGGCGGAGACGGCCAAGATCGTGAATCCGGCGAAGCGCGTGCTCCTGCCCGACCTCGAGGCGGGCTGCTCGCTCGCCGACAGCTGCCCGGCCGAGCGCCTGGCCAAGGCCAAGGCGGAGAACCCCGGCATGGCGGTGGTGGCCTACATCAACTGCTCGGCCGCGGTGAAGGCGCTGTCGGACGTCATCTGCACCAGCGGCAACGCCAGCCGGATCGTCGGGCGCATCCCCGCCGACCGGGAGATCCTCTTCGTGCCCGACCAGAACCTCGGCCAATGGGTCGCCGAACGCACCGGCCGCAAGCTCCGGCTCTGGCCAGGAAGCTGCTACGCCCACGTCCAGTTCACCCCCACCGCCCTGCTCCGCGCCAAGGCCCTCCATCCGGGAGCGCCCGTGGTGGCCCACCCCGAGTGCACCGAGGCCGTGCGCGCCCTCGCCGACGAGGTCTGCAGCACCGAGCTGATGGTGGCCTGGGCCAGGCGCCAACAAGCCGACACGCTGATCGTCACGACCGAGTCGGGCATGATTCACCGGCTGCGCCGGGAGGTGCCCGGCAAGACCTTCGTGGCCGCCCCGACGGACCGGTGCGCCTGCAACGAGTGCCGCTACATGAAGCTGAACACCCTTCGGAAGCTCAGGGATTGCCTGGCGAACGAGGGGCCGGAAATCGCGCTGGACGAGGAAATCAGGGCAAAGGCCGAGATTCCGCTGCGACGGATGCTCGAATGGAGCAAAACCTGAACTTTCCGCCCTTTGGGGGGTACTGAGGTTAAGTAACTATTATTTTTGCGTTGTAGATATTTTTTAACTCATTTTTCACATAACACCGCCATGCGCATCGAACTCGACCCCTCCGAATACCCCACCAAGGACGCCTATGTCCGCGCCGCCCTCGCGCAGGCCCGCGACCTTGCCTCCGAGAAGTGGGAGGAAGCCCATAAGCGGCAGAGCTCCAAGCTGACCAAGGAGATCGACCGTCTCTCGAAGCAGGAGCTCGCCCGCCGGCTCCTCCGCCTGATGACCCGCCCGGCCCGCCGCCGCGCCGTCATCGACGAGACCATGCGCCGCCGCGCCGCGACCATGCGCCAGAAGGGGCTGTCCGTGCGCGAGATCGCGACCGAGCTCGGGGTCTCGATCCCCTCGGTCTACAACATCACCAAGTGACCGCTTGCCCCATCCCCCCTTCCGCGCAGGATGGGGGGATGGAGCCGTGGGACCTTGGCGACCCCCGCGCGGGGCCCCGACGTCGGCCCCTCGGCACGGGGGGCGACCTCTCCCCCGAGCGCCTGATCCGGGCCTACCGCAGCGGCGTTTTCCCCTGGGAGACGGGGCCGCAGGGACCGACCTGGTGGTCGCCCGACCCTCGCTGCGTGCTGCTGACGAAGGATTGGCAGCCGCCGCGGGGATTGGCCCGGACCCTGCGAAAGCCCGGCTGGGAGGTGAGCGTGGACCAGGACTTCCCCTCGGTCGTGGCGGCCTGCGCGAGGGCGGCGCGACCCGGGCAGGCGGGAACGTGGATCACGCCGGAATTCCAGCAAGCCTACGGCGAGCTGCACCGTCGGGGCCACGCCCACAGCGTGGAGGTGAGGCGGGGAGGCATCCTGGTGGGAGGGCTCTACGGGATGCAGGTCGGGCGGCTTTTCTGCGGCGAGTCGATGTTCCACCTGGTCACGGACGCGTCCAAGGTGGCCTTCGCCAGCCTGGTGGCGCGGCTGCGGGAGCACGGGGTGCCGTTGGTCGACTGCCAGGCGCCAACCCCCCACCTGATGTCCCTCGGCGCGGTCCTGACGCGCCGGGACGACTTCCTGGACGCGGTTGAGGCGCTGAGGGACGCCAGGCCCCTGCCCGGCCTGTGGCCGCTCAGCCCTGGGCGGGCCTGAAGGAGGGAGCTTCGCGGCGGTAGATGCGCTCGACCGCGTCGACCATCTGCTGGAGGGTCCGCCCGTCGGTGAACACGGCAATGCCGCAGGCGAGGTAGGCCTTCTCGCGCGAGGCGAGGAGCTCGCGGATGCGGGTCTCGGGGTCGGGACCCTCGAGGAGGGGCCGGTGGCCGCGCTTCTCGGTTCGGCGGAGGATCGACTCGGCGGAGGCGAAGAGGGTCACGACCACGCCCTTGGCGGCGACGAGCGCGCCCATGCCCTCGGGGACGACGAGGCCGCCGCCGCAGGCGATGACGGCGCCGGAGGACGGAAGGTGGGACTCGACGACCTGGCGCTCGAGGGCGCGGAAGGCGGGCTCGCCGTCCTGGGCGAAGATCTCCGGGATGGTCTTGCCGGCGAGACGCTCAACCACCTCGTCGGTGTCGACAAAGGGGCGGCCCCAGCGGCGGGCGAGCAGGCGCCCGAGGGTCGACTTGCCCGTGCCCATGAAGCCCACGAGGAGCAGGTTGGGCTGGGAGGACTCGGCCATTCGGCATCCAAGGCCCGGCCTGGCCCGGGCGCAAGCCGTCCGTCAGCGCAGCGCCTCGAGCGCCTGCTTGGCGCGCGGCGCCAGGCGCTCGGAGAGGCCCTCGCTGGCCGGGGCGAGACGCGCGCGGTCGGCGGCGGAGAAAACGCGCGGAACGGCGTCCCAGGCGGCCTCGGTTAGCTCGTCGGCCGGCCCCTTGAGCAGGCCGAAGACCGTTTCCTTGTCGACCTTGAGGGAAGGCCGGGAGGCGGCGACGCGAAGCCAGGCCGCGCGCGCGCCGCGGGACCATCCCTCGGGAGCCTTGGCGACAAAGCCCCTGGGGAGGGCGGCGATCGGAAGGCGGAGAAGCTCCTCCTCGATGGCCAGGACATCCGAGCGGCGCTTGGCGTCGGCCAGCTTCTCCCAGAGGAGGGGAGCGGCGAGCTCGGGGTTCATCCGGCGCAGGAGGTAGAGCGCGCGGGTGGCAAGCTCGCCGTCGGGACCCTTGGCGAGGGCGATCACCTGGGCGGGGGCGAGGGCGGGCTTCTGACCAAGCTCAATGGAGCGAAGGGAGTCGACCACCGCGGCCAGGTCGCCCTGGCCGGGGGCGTAGGGGACGGCCTTGACGGGCTCGGGGGCGAGCGGCGACACGGTCGCCGCCGAGGGATCGAGCCTGAGCTGGGCCTCGAGGGTGAACCTCACCTCGGGATGCTGGGCGGCCTCGGCGCGGCGGCGAAGCTCGGGGAACCACCAGGCGGCGAGGGCGCCCGGGGCGCGCTCGGCTGCTCCGAGCGCGAGGGTGGCGAGATGGATGGCCTCGAGCTCCCTGGCGCGGCGACCCTCGGCCTTGTCGAAGGCCTCGAGGAGGGCGGCGAGGCTCTCGCGCGAGGGCGGCGACGCCTGGGCCTGCGAGGCAAGCGGCACCAGGAGCGCGAGGACGAGGAGGATCAGTCGCATGGGAGGCGGGGTCAGGCGGTTGGGGATGGGGCAAGGGCGGCGAGCGAGCGGTCGTGCGAGCGGGCGAGAAGGGTCACGGCGGCCACGGCGGCAAGAAGGGCGCACCCCATGTCGGCCTGGGTGTCCCACGGGTCGCCCTGGGTCCCGAGGAAGGCGTTGGCGGATTGGCCGATGGCGACGGCGACACCCCACTCGATGAGCTCATAGACCGCGCTGAAGGCGAGGGCGCAAGCCGCCGCAAGCCACCCGGCGAAGCGCGCGTTGGCGACGAGGGAGCCGCGCAGGAGGACCTCCCGGAAAAGGAGCGCGGGGACGAGGCCTTGGAAGAGATGGCCGAGGCGGTCGTAGGGGTTGCGGAGCAGGCCGAGCCGGTCGCGGACCCAGTCGCCCAGGGGCACCTCGGCGTAGGTCCAATGGGAGCCCACGATGAGGATGAGGGCGTGGGCGAAGAGCAGGCGGCCGACCAGGCGCGAGGGCGCGGGCAGGAAGGGCGCGAGGGCGGCGCCGAGGAAGACAGGCGAGGACTCCAGCGCCCAGGTGGGCAGGTCCTTGCAGCCGAGCGCGGCGAGGACGGCCAGGGCGACGGCGCCCGCGGCGAGGAGGGTGAACTCGCGGCGCGCCGTCATCAGATGCGCCAGGGGGCGCGGAACTCCGGCGAGTGGAGGCGCTGGGCCTGGGCGTCGCCCACGATGGCGCGGGCGTCCTCGGCGAGCGTGACCTTGCGGCCGAGCCGCACGGACAGGGCGGCGAGATTGACCACGGTGCAGCTGTGATGGGCCTCGCGCGCGCCGTAGCCGAAGGGACGTCGCTCGCGGACGGCGCGATGGAAGTCGTCCTCCTGGCGCTCGGGCAGGGGGAACTCCCGGGCCTTGGCGGCGAGGTGGACGGGGTCGGTGCGAAGGTTGGGCCAGAGCTTGCCGTTGGGGCCCTCGATGAAGGGGCGGGTGCCGTGGCCGGGGCAAAGCTCGGACTCGAGGATGAGCTTGGTGCCGTCGCGGTACATCAGGGTGACGGTCTTCCAGGCGCCGCAGGCGAGCGCGTCCTGCGAGGGCGCGTCGGCCTCGGCGGAGACGGGATACTCGCCGTCTTTGCCGAGGAAGTACTGGGCGGGGTCGAGGAAGTGCTGGCCCATGTCGCCCAGCCCGCCTTGGTCGAAGTTCCAGTAGCCCCGGAAGGACCCGTGGGCGCGATGGGGGTGGTAGGGGATGAGGGGCGAGGGCCCGCAATAGAGGTCCCAATCGAGGTGCTTGGGCACGGGCTGGGGCTCGAGGTTGGTCTTCCCGACCCAAAGGTTGGCCTTCCATTGGATGCCGCCGGCGCCGGAGGCGACGCGCATGGTGAGGGGGCCGCCGAGGACGCCGCTGGCGACAATGCGGCGAATCTCGCGGGCGGGCCCGACGCCGTAGTAGCCGGTGGAGTTGAGGCGGAACCAGGTGTTGACCCGGAAGGGCACGCCGGCCCTCTCGACGACGTCGACCAGGGCGAGACCCTCGCCGATGGTGCGGGTCAGGGGTTTCTCGCACCAGACGGCCTTGCCGAGTCGGGCGGCGGCGGCGGCGATGAAGCCGTGCCAGTGGGGAGGGGTGCAGACGTGGACGATGTCGGCGTCGGCCAGGCCGATGACCTCGCGGAAGTCGCGGACGGTCCTGGGGCGCCGTCCCTGGGCCTTCTCGATCTGGCCGGCGCGGTTGGCGGCGTGGTTGTCGTCGGGGTCGGCGCAGGCGAGCCACCGGTGCTCCGAGCCCCGGGTCTGCGCGAGGTGCTCGCCGGAGATGCCGCCGCAGCCGACCAGGACGTGGTTGAGGGTCTCGCTGGGGGGGATGTAGCCGCGCCCGAGGACGTGCCGCGGGACGATGGTCAGGCCGGCGCCGAGGAGGGCCGCCTTGCCCAGGAACGACCGGCGGGAAAGGGAGGGGTTGGGCTTGCGGGGCATGGCAAGTTGGTGACCCTCAGCGTATGCGAGTGTTCCGCCTGTTGGAAAGACCCAATGCCCAGCCGGTCCACGCCCGCGAGGCCGAGGGCGGCTGGGAGGAGGTCCGGCGCGAGGGGCTGCGCTTCATCCCGGCCGGCCGGCGATTCGCCGGGGGCAGGATCCTCGCCCCGGTCGATCCCCGGGTGCTCTTCTGCGTGGGGGTGAACTACGCGTCGCACGCGAGGGAATTCGGGCATGAGCAGCGCCCATGGCCGACCATCTTCCACAAGAGCCCGGCCTCGGTCGCGGCGACCGGGGACACGGTGCGCCTGCCGCGGCACCTGCGCAGCGACAAGGTCGACTTCGAGGCGGAGATCGCCGTGGTCGTCGGGGAGGACATCCGCAACGCGACCCCGGCCGAGGCCCTGCGCAAGGTGCTGGGCTACACCTGCTCGAACGACGTGTCGGCCCGCGACTGGCAGAAGGAGTGGGGCGGCACGCAGTGGTCGCGCGGCAAGTCGTTCGACACCTTCTGCCCGCTCGGGCCCTGCCTGCTCACCGCCGACGAGGTGCCGGACCCCTCGCGGCTCGAGATTCGCCTCCGGCTCAACGGCGTGACGATGCAGTCGGCCTCCGCCTCCGAGATGCAGTTCGGCGTGGGCGAGATCCTCGCCTTCCTCTCGGGCAGCTCGACGGTGCCCGCGGGCTCGGTCGTGCTGACGGGCAGCCCGGCGGGGGTGGGGATGGCGCGGACGCCGCCCCGCTGGCTGGTCCCCGGGGACGTGATGGAGGTCGAGATTCCCGGGGTGGGCGTGCTCCGCAACCCCGTGGCCGAGGAGGCAACCTAAGGCTGGCGGAACGCCCCGCGCCGCCCCATAAAGCCAACCCTCCATGTTCGCCGCCCTCTCCGAGCGATTCTCCAAGGTCCTGAGGGACCTTCGCGGTCTCTCCAAGATCACGGAGCCGAGCCTCGAGCCGGTGCTGGCCGAGGTCCGGCAGGCCCTGATGGCGGCGGATGTGCATTTCCGCGTGGCGCGCGACTTCACCGAGCGGGTGAAGGCGGCCTGCCTCGGCCAGGCGGTGACCGAGTCGGTGACGCCGGCCCAGATGGCGGTGAAGGTCATCCACGACGAGCTGGCCAAGCTGCTCGGCGGCGAGGCCCGGGCGCTGGCCGCGAGGCGCCCCCTGCGCATCCTGCTCGTGGGGCTGCACGGTTCCGGCAAGACGACCACCGCCGCCAAGCTCGCCCGGCACCTCAGGGCCAAGGAAGGTGTCGCCAAGCCCTTCCTGGTGGGCGCCGACATCCACCGCCCCGCCGCCATCGACCAGCTGGAGACGCTGGCCGCGCAGGAGGGGGTCGGCTTCCTCTCCGACCGCGCCTCGCGGGACGCCGCCGCGCTGGCCGGGGCCGCCCTGGCCCGCGCCCTGGCCGAGGGCGCCGACGCGGTCATCGTGGACACGGCGGGGCGGCTGCAGGCCGACGCCGACCTGATGGCCGAGGTGGTGCGCATCCGCGAGGCGGTGCGGCCCGACGAGGTCTTCCTCGTGGCCGACGCCGCCCTGGGCCAGCAGGCCGTGGACGTGGCGGCGAGGTTCCACGCCGCGACGCCGCTGACGGGCCTCATCCTGACCAAGCTCGACGGCGACGCGCGCGGCGGCGCCGCGCTGTCGATCCGCGAGGTGACGGGCGTGCCCATCCGCTACCTCGGCACCGGGGAGAAGCCCGGGGACTTCGAGACCTTCCAGCCCGGGCGCATGGCCGGGCGCATCCTCGGCATGGGCGACGTGGTGAGCCTGGTCGAGAAGGCCCAGGCGACCGTCGACCAGCGCGAGGCCGAGCGGCTGGCGGAGAAGATGCGCAAGGGCGACTTCGACCTGGAGGATTTCCTGAGCCAGATGCGCCAGATGCGGTCGATGGGCCCGCTGGGCGACATCATGAAGATGCTGCCAGGGATGGGCGGGATGCAGGTGGGCGCCCGCGAGGAGGGCATGCTCCGCCGGACCGAGGCCATCCTGACCTCGATGACCCGAAGGGAGCGGCGCAAGCCGGACCTCCTCAACGCCTCGCGCCGCTCGCGCATCGCCCGGGGCTCCGGCACCCAGGTGGCCGACGTCAACGCCATGCTCAAGCAGTTCGGGCAGATGCGCGATGTCATGCGCATGATGCGCGGCGGCAAGGGCAAGGAGCTCATGCGCCGCATGGGCGGCATGGGCGGCGGGGGCGGCTTCCGTCCCCCGGGGATGTTCCGCTGACCGTGGCCGCGCTCCGCGACCAAGCCGTCCTCCTCTCCGGCGCCACCTCCGGCATCGGGCGCGCCCTGGCGCTGCGCCTGGCCTCGGAGGGGTGTCGGCTCGCCCTGTGCGGCCGTTCACCGGCGAAGCTGGCCTCGCTGGAGGCGGAGCTCGCCCTGCCCTCCGCGCGGCTGGTCGCGCGGGCCTTCGACCTCGCGGACCACACCGCGGCGGCCGCCTTCGCCGGCGACGCGCTGTCCAGGCTCGGCCGGGTCGACATCCTGATCAACAACGCGGGCGCGAACCTCGGCAAGGCGGCGGCGGCGGACATCGACCTGGCGGCCTTCGCGGCCATGCTCGACCTCAACTGCACGGCCCAGCTCGCCCTCACCCAGCCGGTCTGGCGGGCGATGGCGGCGGCGGGCGGCGGGCGGGTGGTCAACATCGTCTCCTCCGCGGCGCGCTTCTCCACCGCGGGCCTGGGCGGCTACACCGCGTCGAAGGCGGCCTTCGACGGGCTGACGGGCGTCCTGCGCCGCGAGGGCAAGCCCCTGGGCATCCAGGTCACGGCGGTCTACCCCGGGGGCGTCGACACCCCGTTCCGCGCCCAGGCCAGGCCGGACTACCTTCGTCCCGAGACGGTGGCGGAGGCGGTGGTCGGGCTGCTGCGCCTGCCGGCGGGGGCGGCCGCGCACGAGCTGGTGCTGCGGCCTTCGGTCGAGGACAACTTCGCATGAGCCGCCTGCTGCTGGACGCCCTCGACCCCGCCCTGCTGGACCGGCCGGGATGGATCTTCGACTGCGACGGCACCCTGGCCCGGACGATGCGCCTGCACCAGCGGTCATGGACGCACGCGATCGAGCGTCAGATCGGGCGGCCGTTCGACTTCGACTGGGCGTTCTTCTGCTCGATGGGCGGGATGTCGGCCGAGGACACCTGCCTGCGGCTGCGCGAGCGTCACGGCCTCGAGCTGGACGTGGCCCTGATCCGGGCGCACACCGACGAGTGGCTGCACGGGAACCTGGAGGCCAACGTGGAGGGCCGCCCCGAGGTCATCGCCGTCCTCGAGCATGTCCACGCCCGCGGCTCGCGCACGGCGGTGGCCTCCGGGGGCACGCGCGCGCATGTCACGCTGACCCTGCGCAAGCTCGGGCTGATGCCGCGGCTGCACGCGGTGGTCACCTGCGAGGACGCGCCCCGGTCGAAGCCGCACCCGGACCTCTTCCTCGAGGCCGCGCGGCGGATCGGCACGGCCCCGTCCGCGTGCGTGGTGATCGAGGACAGCCACCGCGGCCGCGAGGCGGCGGAGGCCGCCGGGATGCCGTGCGTGATGGTGGAGCCGGCCTGAGGGCGGGAGCGGGGACTCAGGCCTTCCGCAGCTTGGCGCAGAAGCGCGCGAGGCGCTCGAGCCCCTTGCGGATGACCTCGTCGGAGGTGGCGTAGCTGAGGCGGATGTAGCCCTCGGAGCCGAAAGCCGAGCCGGGCACGACGGCGACCAGCTCCTCGTCGAGCAGCCGGGCCGAGAACTCGGCGGAGCCGAGGCCGAAGGCGCGGATGTTGGGGAAAAGGTAGAAGGCGCCCTGCGAGCGGTAGCAGGTCAGCCCGGGGATGGCGTTGAGGCCGTTCCAGAGGAGGAGTCGGCGGCGGTCGAAGGCGACCTGCATCTCGGCGAGGGCGGCGGCGGCCTTGTCGGGATGGCGGTGGACGGCGAGGGCGCCGAACTGGGCGAAGGTGGTGGCGTTGGAGGAGATCTGGCTCTGGAGGTCGGCCACGGCGGCGGCCAGGGGCTTGTCGGCGACCAGGGTGCCGAGGCGCCAGCCCGTCATGGAGTAAGTCTTGGCGTAGCCGGAGACGGTGATGGTCAGCCGGGCGGCCTCGGGCGAGAAGGTGGCGGGGCTGCAGGTGGACTGCCCGTCGTAGACGAGGTGCTCGTAGATCTCGTCGGAGAGGATCCACACGCCGGCCTTGACGCAGAGGTCGACCAGGGCCCCGAGCTCGGCGCGGGTGTAGACGGCCCCGGTCGGGTTGGAGGGGCTGTTGAGGACGACCATGCGGGTGCGCGGGGTGAGGGCGGCGCGGAGCTGGTCGGGCGTCACCTTGAATCCGGCGGTGTCCTCGGCGGCGATGAAGCGGGGGACGCCTCCGGCCAGCTTGACCATCTCGGGGTAGCTGACCCAGTAGGGGGCGGGGATGACGACCTCGTCGCCCGGGCTGACGGTGGCGAGGATGGCGAGGTAGCAGGACATCTTGCCGCCGGGCGAGACGACGACGTTGGCCTCGGTCACGCCGGCGAAGCCGCGGGCGGCGTAGGCCTCGGCGAGGGCCTTGCGGAGGGCGGGGATGCCCGGGGTGGGCGCGTACTTGGTCTGGCCCTCGGCGAGGGCCTGCGCGCAGGCGTCCTTGACGAACTGGGGGGTGTCGAAGTCGGGCTCGCCGGCGCCGAAGCCGCAGACGTCCTTGCCGGCGGCCTTGAGGGCCTTGGCCTTGGCGTCGACGGCGAGGGTCGGCGAGGGCGCGATGTTGCGGGACCAGGTGGAGAGGGCGGGACTCATCTCGGCAGCAGGGGAACCGTCCCGGGGCGGGAAGGCAAGGAAAGTTCCGGCGGCTCAGACGTCGATGGCGTCGTCGGGGCCCTTCCGGGCGGGCCGTCGCCACGGCTTGACCTGCTCGATGCCGAGGGCGGAGGTCAGCAGCCAGGAGACGAGGGAGATGCAAAGGGTGGCCAACGCCCAGCGCGTGACCTTGAAGCTGGCGAGGATTTGGTCCGCGAGGTAGAGCACGGTGCCGTTGGCGAGGAGAACGACCAGGTAATAGGCCAATCCGAGCGAGAGGATGAGCACCGGGAGGGAGACGATGAGGTAGACCCCGAGCACGAGCGGGCGGACGAAGGAGTTGAGCACCCCCATGGTCAGGATGACCGCGGCGAGGGCCGCCAGGTCGTCATAGGCGAGCAAACCCCACTTGGAGGCGACGAAGACCCCGAGGGCGAGCGAGGCCCACTCAAGGAGGACGACCAGCAGGCGGCGAAGATGCTCCACGCGCTCAGGATGGGCGGCGCGGGGCGCCGGGGCAAGCCGAAGGGCGGAGGCTCAGGCCTGGGGAGCGGCCTTGCGGCGGCGACGCCACGCGGAGAGGGCGAGCGCGAGGCCGCCGAGCATGAGCCCGTAGGTGGAGGGCTCGGGCACGACGCCGTAGTTGAGCACGAGGGTGTTGTCCTGCAGGTTGAGCGAGACGGAGAACAGGGACCCGTCGACCTGGTCGCCGTTCATGTCGACGAACCCGTCGGCATCGATGGTGAACAGGGAGTTGACCGACCCCGCGGTGTTGGACCCGAGGCTGAGCCCGGCGAAGTCGTAGAGGGTGAACTGGTAGGTGCCGGCGGGGTCGAAATCGACGACAGGCCCGAGGGTGTCGTCCTGGGCGAGGCTGATAAGCTCGAGCAGGAAGCGGTTCTGCGCGCTCAGGCCGGAGAGGTCGAGCGTGCCCTGGACCAGGACGACGTCGTAGTCCACGCCGGGAGCGGAGGCTTGGTTGCTCAGGGTGTCGACCGCGTTGCGGATCTCGAAGAGCTGCGACCCGCCGTTGAGGGTGACGTTGCCGGTCGTGGTGATGACGCCGGGCGAGTTGCCGACCGCGAGCACGCCGCCCGCGTCGAGCGTGAGCGAGGCCAAGGTGCCCTCGCCGGAGAGGATGCCGCCGTTCTCCAGGACAAGCGAGGCGAGGGTGACGGTGTCGGTGTTGTCGGCGATGCGGCCGAGGTTGACGGAGCTGCCGGCCCCGACGAAGAGCGTGCCCTGGAAGTTCTGCAGATTGAGGACGGAGCCGCCGACGAGGCGGACGTTGTTGGCGAAGTTGGCCCCGAAGACGAGGAGGCGGCCGTTGCCCGCCACGACGGTGCCGCCGCCGAGCGTGCCGGCGACGAGGGTGGTGGAGGCGCCGGTCACGGTGATGTCGCCGCTGTAGTTGGCGGCGTTGACGAGGGAGCCGCCGGAATAGTCGATGTCGATGTCGGACGCCCGCCCGCCGAAGTCGATCGAGCCGGTGCCGCCCAGGGCGAGGCTGCCGAGGGGGGTCGCCTGGGTGAGGTCGAGGGTGCCGGCGGACACGCTGAGGGCGCCGGCGTAGGCGCCGACTCCCTGCAGGGCGCCGCCGCGGAGATCGACGGAGGCGAGGACCCCGGAGATGTCGGCGGTCATGCCGGGCAGGACCGAGAAGGTTGTGTCCGCGGAAAGCCCGGCGAGGAAGGCGGGGTCAACGGTGAAGGCGGGATTGGCGGTGCCGGTGCCGGTCCAGCCGCCGGTGTTGACGACCATGCCGCCAGCCAGGGTGATGTTGCCGGCGAAGGCGAAGTTGCCGAGGTCGAGGAGGCCCCCGGTGAGCACGATGTCGCCGGTCGAGAGGGAGCCGGCGGAGGCGATGCGGAGGACGCCCGCCTCGACGGTGACGCCGCCGGTGAAGCTGTTGAGGGCGTTGTCGAGCACGAGCGTGCCGGCGCCGGACTTGGTGAGCGACCCGGTGGTGCCCATGGCGCCGCCGTTGTCGAGCCGGAGGCTGACGAGGAGGTCGGCCGCGGCGTCGCCGGTGGCGTTGGCGACGTCGAACCGGACATTGGACCCGAGGTGGATGCCGCCCGTGCCGTTCATCAGGGAGGCGGAGGCGCCGCCGACGGTGACGGACACGGCGCCGCCCGTGGTCTCGGCCAGGTAGGCGTCGTAGCCTCCCAGGCCGCGGTTGGAGGTGAGGGTGGCCCCGTTCAGGCTGATGTTGCCGAGGCGGGAGTCGAAGCCGCCGCCCAGCAAGATGGAGCCGCCGTTGGCGGCGAGGGTCTGGGTCGCGGCCAGGGCCGCATCGTGACCGCCGACGAAGATGTTGGTGGCGTCGAGTTCCAGCGAGGCGCCGGAGGCGACCGTCAGGGCCGCGCCGCCGCGGAGCGTGCCGGTGACACGGAGGGTGCCGGAGTCGACCCGGATGGCCCCGGAGTTGGTGTTGGCCCCGGAGAGGACCACGGTGCCCGCGCCCTGGGTGATGAGCTTCCCGGTGCCGCCGAGGGCCCCGGAGATCGTGATGGTGCGGCCGGTCGAGCCGTCGACCGAGTCGGTGGTGTCGATGACCGTGCCGGTCGCGCCGTTGAGGGTGATGGCGCTGGCGGACGTCCAGTTGGCCATCGCGCCGAGGGTGGCGTTGCCCGCCGTGAAGGTCTTGGCCGACGCGGCGCTGACGCCGCCGACGCCCAGGTTGAGCCGGCCGCCCGAGAGGGTGTAGCCGCCGGCGTTGTTGCGGCCGGAGGCGAGGTTGACGCCGCGAAGGTTGGCGACGCCGCCCGACTGGTTGATGTAGGCGTTGCCGTCCCAGCCCAGGTTGGCGTTGGTGTTGAGCACGTTGAGCGTGCCGCCCGAGAGGTTGTAGGTGGAGGCGCCCGGCCAGTGGTTGAGCATGAACGAGTTGTTGCGCTCGTTCTCGATGACCGCGCCGGTGATGTTCACCGTGCCGCCCGTCTGGTTGATGGTCGAGACGGTGCCGCCGCCCTCGGAGGTGCGGATGCGCGCGGCGCTGACGGTGCCGCCGGCGACGGTGAGGGTGCCGGTGCCCATGTAGATGCCGTCGGCGACGGTGATCGAGCCGGAGTCGGAGCGGATGGCGCCGTTGAAGACCTCGAGGGTGCCGGCGGCGACCGCGGCGCCGTCGACCGCCAGGGTGCCGGCGTTGGCCCGGAAGGCCCCGGTGAGCGTGGGCGACCCGGAGAGCAGGCGCAGCGTGCCGCTGTTCTGAAGGTAGAGGTTGGCGCCCGTGCCGCCGAGGTTGGGAAGGGCGACGGTGTTGGTGTCGGCGTAGAAGTTGGCGTTCCGGCCCTCGACGAGCTGGAAGGTGCCGCCGGCGGTGCCGCCGTCGACGAAGAAGACGTTGGCGCCGTCGAGCCGCACCGTGGCGGCGCCGACGCGTCCGACCGCGAAGCCGACGTTGCCGCTGCTGGCGTTGATCGTGGCGGCCCCGAAGGCGGCGGCGGCGCCGGTGAACCGGGTGGTCGAGTTGGACTGGTTGGTGAAGGTGCCGGTGAACCCGGAGAGGTCGCCGGTGAAGGCCGTGTCGCCGCCGTCGGTGCGGCGGAGCTCGCCGACGCCGGTCAGGGCGCCGCTGTAGGTGGCGTTGGCCCCCCCGTAGAGACGGATGAGGCCGCCGTTGGCGGTCACGTGCATGGCGCGCGCGAGCGAGAGGTTGACGTTGTTGTCGAGGATGCCGCCGCCGTCGAACACGATGCGGTTGCCGGCGTTGCCGAGCGCGGCGGAGGAGGTGTAGGAGACGAGCCCCGAGGTGATCCGGATGTCGCCCGTGAAGGAGTTGGCGCCGTTGGCCAGGCGCAGGCCGAGGCCGGCGTCGCCGCCGCCGCTGGCGCTGGTGTTGCCGCTGCCCGCGATCGTGAGGGTGCCCGTCCCCGAGACCTCGCCGTTGACGGTGACGGTGCCGCTGGCGCCGAGGGCGGAGGCGTCCAGGCGTCCGCCGAGGGATGTGACCTGGATGCCCAGGCCGCCGCCGAGGGTGAGGCCGTTGCTGAAGGCGAGCGCGCCGCCGGCGAGCTGGATGGCGTCGGCACCGGAGACCAGGCCGTAGCTGGTCGAGGAGCTGACGGCGAGGGCGCCGTCGGCGAGGCGGATCTTGCCCGAGAAGCCGGCGAGCCCGGTGGCGCCGAGCGTGAGGGTGCCGGCGCCCGCCTTGCGGAAGGTGCCCGTTCCGGTGAAGGTCGAGGCCAGGGTGGCGGTCCCGGCGAGGTTGACCTCGGCGGTGGCCCCGGAGGCCACGGCCACGGCGGACGAGGTGCCGAAGTCGGCGGCGGCGAGCACGCCCTCCTCGACGCGGATGCCGCCGGTCACGCCGGGGGCGGAGGTGAGGGCGAGGGTGCCGGCCCCGGTCTTGGCGAAGGCGCCCGCGCCGGTGATGTCGGCCGCGCCGCGTGAGGCGGAGCCGGCGGTGGCGAAATCGAGCGTGGCGCCGGCGGCGACGGTGATCGCGCCGCTGGCCTGGCTGAAGTCGCCGCGCAGCGTGCCTTGGTTGACCGAGATGTCGCCGGCCAGGGTGGGGGCGACCGACAGGGTCGAGAGGCCAGACCCGGCCTTGGCCAGGGTGCCCGCGCCCGTGACGAGCGAGCCGAGGGTGACGGCGCCGGAAACCGTGGCGGTGGCGCCGGCGGCGACCTGCACGGTGCCCGAGCCCGCGGCTTGGTCGGCGGCGAGGACGAGCCCGCCGTCCTGGACGTCGAGCGTGCCGGTGAAGCCGGAGTTGGAGCCGGAAAGGGTGACAACCCTGGCGCCGGTGATGCGCACGGTGCCCGCGCCGGCGAGGTTGCCCGCGAAGGTCTGGGCCTGCTCCCCGAGGAAGTCCGCGAAGGCCCCGGAGGCGACGGTGACCGTGGCGGCGTAGGGGGCGAAATTGGCGCCAAGGGTGCCGGCGTCGACAAAGATCCCGCCGGTGTTGGCGAGGATGCCGGTGAGGGTGGTCGAGGAGGATCCCACCTTGCGGATGACACCCGCGCCGGCGATGTTGCTCGCCACGGCGCCCTCGCGGTCAAGCTCAAGGACCGCGGCGGAGGCGAGGGTGACATCGCCCGGGCCGAGGTCGGCGGTGGCCCCGCTGAGGAGGAGGGTGCCGGCGTTGACCTTGACGCCGCCCACATGGGTGAGGGCCTCGGTCACGGTCAGGCGACCCGCGCCCGCCTTGGCCAAGATCTGCTCGTCGCCGTCAGCGAGGAAATCCAGGCCTTCCTGGCTGTCAGACAAGCCTTGGGTCAGGCTGGCCTCGACCGTGACAAGAGCCTCGGGCAGGGGGATTCCCTCGTAGACGAGGTCGAGCCCTCCGGCGACCTGCTGCAGGGTCCAGGTGCCGGTCGCGTCGAGCCCGGTGCCGAAGCCGCCGATGGTGAAGTCGACCAGGCCGGCGTCGTAGCCGATAACCTGGCCGGCGCCGCTGACCAGGCTGACGGTGTAATCCGCGTAGCGGTTGAAGACAGTGGCGCCGTCCCGGGTCCCGGTGGCGCGGTTCAGGCCGTGCACATCCAGGATGATGCCCGTGGTCAGGCCCGAGAAGTCGAGGTCGCCCCCGTTGAGGACGATGCGGTCCTGGAACGCGAGGGCGGAGGGGTCGGAGATCTCGAACTCGAGCCAAGCGCCGTCCTGCAGGGTGAGGGAGGTGAACGTGGCCGAGGAGGTCGCGCCGACGCCCCCCACGTTGATCACGCTGTCGCCGCCAACGGTGAGCGCGCCGCCGGTGCCGCTGAGGCGGAGCTCGCCGCTGGTGGAGGCGACCGAGCCGAATGTTCCGGACAGGTTGAGGACGCCGCCGGTGTGGGTCACATTGCCCGCGCTCCCGGTGCTGGTCACGGTGCCGGCCGTGACGGTGAGGGCGCCGACCGACCCGGTTATGGTCGCCGTGCCGCTGTTGGACAGGGAACGGGCCGTCGTGCCGGCCAAGGTGAGGGTGCCGGCGTTGGTGATGGCGGCTGTGCCGGTGTCGGCCACGGAGGCGCCGACCACAAGGGTGCCGGCGGCGGCGACGGCGACCGTGCCGGAATGGCCGAGGGAGGCGGCGCCGGTCAGCGCGAGGGCGCCCTCGGTGACGGCGAGGTCGCCGGCCAGGGTGCTGGCCCCGGAGAAGGTCAGGGAGCCGGCGCCGGACTTGGTCAGGCTGCCCGTGCCGCCAAGGGTCGTGCGGGTGACCTCAGCGCCCGCGCCTATCTCGAGGTTGGCGGCCGCGGTCGCGACGGTGAGCCCGCCGGAGCCGCCCGAGGCGGAGGTGCCGAGGGCGAGGGTGCCGCCGGCGAGGGTGAGGCCTCCGGTGAAGGTGTTGGCGCCGGAGAGGGTCAGCTTGCCCGCCCCGACATGGGCGACGGCGCCGGAACCGCCGATGGTGGCGGCGTGGGCGTACTCGTCCGAACGGTTGAAGCTCAGGCTGGTGCCCGCGGCGGAGGTGACATTGCCGACGGTGCCGGCGGTGCCGCCGGCGCCGACCTGGACCGAGCCCTCGTTCAAGGCGAGAGTGCCGGTGGCGGCGAGGGTGACCTGCATCAGGCCGGCTCCGGTCTTGGTGATCGCGGTGGCGTTGGCCGTGCCGTTCCAGTACGGGGCGAGGAGGAAGTCGACCGCGGCGGTGCCGTCGGCGACGCTGATCGTGGCCGCGGCGGTGGCGAGGTCGGCGGAGTAGGTGGCGGTGCTGGCCGAGGCGTTGGTCGTGATGCCGGTGAGGTTGACGAAGCGGGTCCCGGTGACGGTGCCGCCGGTCATGACAAAACCGCCGACATAGACGTCCTGCCCGTTGCCGGTGATGGTGCCGCCGTTGACCACGGGGACGAAGCCGGTGTAGGCGTCGAAGACGTGGTAGCTCGTGATGTCAACCGTGCCGCCGGCGTTGACGGTCAGGCTGGCCTGGCCGACGATGTTGCCCGAGTACCAGTTGCCCTTGTTGAACTGGAGCGTGCCCCCGTCGACGATGACCTGGGCGCCGGCGCCGAAGCCCATGTTGTTGGTGGCGATGACCAGCCGGCCGGCGCCGGTCTTGCGGAAGGTCGCGCCGGCGGAGTTGACGCCAAGCACGCCCGCGGTGTCCTTCCAGACGGTGACGCCGGAGGCGACCTCGATGGCGGAATCGCCCGCGAAGCCCAGGTTGCCGTTGAGCGAGGAGTTGCTGCCGAAGGCCAGGGTGGTGCCGTTGGCCTGGGTGACATTGGCGTAGTTAAGGGTGTTGTTCCAGGTGCCGCCGGAGCCGGTGTTGACGACCAGGCGGCCCTGCTGGAGCGCGAGCGTGGCGATGCCGTGGGCGGTGCCGGAAAGGGTGACGGTGCCGGCGCCGGTCTTCTCGACGAGGGAGCCGCCCGAGATGACGCCGGAGTAGGCGACCTCGCCGGCGCCCGCGAAGCGGAGCGTGCCGGCGTTGGCGACGTTGCCGGACAGGGAACCGGAGGTGACCAGGGTGCCGCCCGCGGCGATGGTGGCGCCGCCGGCGAGGGACCCCGAGGAGGTCAAGGTGGCGTTGCGCTGGACGGTCGCGCCGCCGGCGATGGCACCGGCGGAGGTGACGGTGGAGCCGGACACCAGGTTGCCGGAAAGGATGACGCCGCCGTTGGCCGCGCCGGTGGCGGCGATGTCGGCGGTGGCGCCGACGGCGAGGGTCAGCGCGCCGCCGACGGTTCCGGAGAGGTTGAGCGTGGTGCCGGCGGACTGGGCGAGGGCGCCCGAGACCTGCCCGGAGAGGTTGAGGGTGCCGGCCGCGAGCGTGGTGCCCCCGGTGTGGGCCGCGGACTTGGCGTAGGCGAAGGTCTGGCCCGCGCCGTTGAAGGTGAGCGAGCCGGAGCCGGCCAGGTTGGCGTCGAGCAGGCCTCCGCTGACGGTGATGGCGGAGGCGACGAGGGAGCCTGTCGTGCCGACGATGGAGCCGGAGGATAGCGTGACGGCGCCGGCGGCGACGTTGGCGACGGCGGCGATGTCGAGCGTGCCGCCGTTGACGACGGTGGCGGAATTGGCCGAGAGCACCGAGGCCGAGCCGAGCTCGAGGGTGCCGGAGGCGACCGTGGTGTCTCCGGAATAGGTGTTGGTGCCGGAATTGGCGAGGACGACGCGCCCGCCTCCGGAGACGGTGAGGCCGGTGACCCCGGCGATGGCGCCGGATCCGGCGAGGGTGTAGGTGGTGGCGGAGGTGTTGGCGAAGGTCACCGCCCCGGGGACGAGCTCGCCGGACAGCGTGACCGTCTGGGCGGCAACGCCCGCGAGGTCGCCGAAGCTGACGATGTCGCCCGAGAAGAACCGGTCGTCGGTGCCGCCGTTGGACCAGACAGTGTCGTCGAGGCTGTTGGACCACACGCCGGTGGCGGTGCCGCCATTGGCGAAGCTAAGGTTGGCGACCGAGCCGTCGACGATGAGCGAGAGGGGGTTCGCCGTGGCGGTGGAGGATAGCGTGAGGGTCTGGCGCGAGTCGCCAGAGGCGACGCCCGTGATGGACATGAGGCCGAGGCCGGTGACGCTGGCGCCCGAGACCAGGACGTACTGCCCCGTGGTGAGGGAGCCGCTGAGCAGGCCGAGGTTGACCTCGGTGAGCCCGAGCAGGCTGACGTCGCCGCCGGCGAGGATGCGGTCGTTGCCGGAGGACAGGCTCGAGGAGAGATCGAAGCGGAGGACGCCGCCGAGGGCGGCGTCGCCCGTGACATTGAGGGTGCCGGCCGCGCCGTTGCCGGCGATCAGCAGGGAGCCGCCGGTCTTGCTGACCGAGGCGAGCGTCGAGCCGGAGGCGAGGGTGAGGGTGCCACCGGAAAAGGTGGTGGCCCCGGCGCTGATCGCGCCGAGGGTGGCGGAGCCGGCGGAGAGACCGAGGGTGCCGGCGTTGGCGAGGGCCGCGGCGGCGAGGGTGCCTCCGGTGACGGCGACGTTGCCGGAGGCGGTGGCGGCGGCGAGGGAGAGGGTGCCGCCGGAGACGGCGAGGGCACCGACGGTGGTGGCGTTGGCGGCGGTCAGGGTGCCGGCGGTGTTGGTGAGGGCGCCCAGGGTGGTCGAGTCGGCGGTGGCGGCGCCCGCGTTGGTGATCGCCCCGAAGACGGCCGACGAGACGGAGAGGGTGCCCGCGGCCCCGACGCTGGCGCTGGCGCGGGAGGCGTCGGTCGAGGTCACTGAGAGCGAGCCGGCGCTGACGACGAAGCGGTTGTTGCCGGTGGAGGCGCCAGCCACGACGAGGGCGCCGGGACCGGCCTTGGTGACGTCGCGGGTGGCGGCGCCGGCCAGGTAGTTGTCGACCCCCTGACCGAGGGTGAGGGTGCCGGACTCGCTGGTCACGGCGATGGTGGCGTTGCCGAGTTCGACGGAGACGGGGGTGGAGAGCGTCAGGGCCGAGGCGCCGCCATAGGCGAGGGTCGACCCCTCGAGGAGGTTGACGGCCCCGGCGCCGAGGTTGGCGGCGGCGGAGAAGCGCACGGTGCCGCCCGAGACGGTGAGCCCGCCGGTGAAGCTGTTGGAGCCCGTCAGGGCGAGCGTGCCGGCGCCGGTCTTCTCGAGCATGCCCGCGCCGGAGACGACGCCGGAGAGGGTGAGGGTGTCGGCCGACTCCAGGACCTCGACCTCCGAGCGGCGGCTGAGGGCGACATTGTTGGCGAGCGTCTGGGAGATGCCGAGCTCGGAGACGAGCCGGACGCCCGAGACGGTCGGGACGCCGATGGCGGACCAGTTGGTGCCGCCGTTCAAATCCCACTGCAGGAAGCCTCCCGCGCCGCCGCCGCCGTTCTGGGCGCGGACGTCAAGGTTGTAGGTGCCGGGGCCCAGGGTGATCGTGCCGGCGGTGGTGACATCCCACCGGGTGTCGTTGAGCACGACTTGGTCGACGGCCGTGCCATCGGCCGCGGTCCCCCAGACGCGCACCCAGGCGACGTCGTCGATGCCCTCGCGGAAGGCGATCGTGCGGGTGGCGTCGACCGTCAGTCGACCGCGATAGGACCAGACCGTGTTGTCGCCGAAGTCCGAGGTGGAATTGGCGCGGGCGGTGTCGACCGTGACCTGGCGGAAGGTGCCGGTGGCGGTCGTGTTCATCGAGGACTGTCCGGTGACCTGGTACTCCGCCAAGCCGTCGAGCGAGGTGGCGCGGAGGCGACCGCCGTCGAGGGTGATGGCGCCGGTGCCCATCGCGCCGTCGCCGCCGAACTCAAGGGTGTGGCCGGCCTGCACCACCATGGTGGCGGTGTGGTTCGAGTTGGCCGAGCCGCCCACGCGCCGCTCAAAGCGGGTGGCGCCGAGGCCGCCGAGGTAACCGGTGCCGACGAACGAGCCCTTGACGAGGAAGTCGGGCGCGGAATTACCGGTGACGTCCTGCACGAAGAAACGGGTGTCGGCCAGGGAGATCTTGTTGGGGGTCTCGAAGAGCGACCGGGAGGAGCCGCCCACGAAGACGCCGAAGCTGCTGTCGACGAAGTTACCGTCCTCGCCCGCGTACTTGCCCCCGCCAGTGCCGATCCAGCTGCCGCCGAGCAGGTTGATGTTGCGGAACTTGTTGTGGGCCCCGTTCGTGCCAGAGCCGCTGACCTCGAAGACGCCGCCGGCGGCGACGGTCACAAGGTTGCCCTGCCAGGAATTGATGCCGAGGGCGACCAGGCGCGCGCCGGAGGCGACGTAGGCGTCGTAGCTGACGCTGTTGTAGGCGCCGCCCTGGCCGACCTGGGCGACACCCTCCTTGACGACGAGGGTGCCCGTGCCGGAGTTGGAGCCAGCCCCGGTGAGATTGAGGGTGCCCGAGCCGGTCTTGACCAGCGCGGCGTTGAGGGTGACGGCGCCCGTCAGGTTGGCGGTGGCGCCGCCGTACGTCGTGACCTGCGAGTCGCGCGCGACGGTGAGCCCGCCCGAGAGGGTGACGCCGCCCTCGAGCCGGAGGGCGCCCAGGGTGCCCGCGCCCTCGGCCGTGCCGATGCCGCCGTTGAGCGTGATGGCGCGGGAAAGGTTGCCGGTGGCGTAGAGCTGGCCGCCGTCGTTGACGGTGATCGCGCCCGCGCCCGCCGAGGAGTCCGAGCCGACCGCCACCCTGCCCTGCTGGATGAGGAGACCGCCGGTGAAGGTGTTGGCGCCGCTGAGCGTCAGCGAGCCGGCCCCGCCCTTGACGAGGGTGACGGCCCCGGTGCCGTTGTCGGCGACGACCGAGGAAAGGGTCATGCCCGCCCCCGCGGCCAGGCCGCCGGTGGCGTTGACGAGCAGGTCGGCCGCGGTGTTGTCCGCCGCGCCGCCGGTGAGGGTGCCGCCGGCGACGTTGAAGGCGAGGCCGGACGAGACCTGGAGGAGGCCGCCGGTGACGCGCAGGATGTTGCCCGCGCCGACATTGACGGTGCGGCCGGAGGCGGTGCCATCAAGGGAGAGGGTGCCGACCGTGGTGGTGCCGGGGTTCGTCAGGGCGAGGTCGCCGGTGACATTGGCGCCGATGACGAGGTCGGCGGTCGAGCTCTCGATGAAGTTGGACGCCAGCTGGGTGCCGGCGAACTTGACGATGTTGCCCGCGCCGTCGTTGGCGGCAAGGGCCCCGCCGAGGAGCACCCCGGCGAGCTTGCCGGCGGCGTCGTTGGCCTGGGTCGTGGTCCAGGTCGCCGTGCCGCTGAGGTTGAGGAGGGCGCGGGTGGCCGAGCCGGCGCGGGTGATCGATCCGAAGCTGACGGTGGTGGCGCCGCCGGCGCCGGGGACGGCGCTGACGGTCGAGCTGCCGTTGGCGAGGGAGGTGGCGCCGATGCCCTGGGTGACGGCGCCGGTGTTGCCCGTCAGCAGCAGCGTGCCACCGCCGAAGCTGAAGGGCTGGGTGGCGAGGGTCCCCCCGAGGGCGTAGTCGACGCGCAGGGTGCCGCCCTCGAGGGTCACGCCCGCGGTGGTGCCGGTGCCGATCGCATTGGTGGCGGCAACCTCGATGACACCCCCCTGAAGGGTCGTGCCGCCGGAGCGGGCGTTGGTTGCGGTGAGGGCCAGGGTGCCCAGGCCGGCCTTGATGAGGCGCTGGCCGCCGTAGCCGCCGGCATCGTTGAGCTGGCCGGAGACAAGGAGATCGCGAGCGGCCGCCCCATCGTCGACCCGGAAAGTCAGGCTGGTGCCGTTATTATAGAGGTTGAGGTTGCCCGCGATGGTCGAGGCGCCGCGCCCGGCAAGGACGTTGATGAAGTGGTCCTGGTTGTAGCCGAAGCGGAAGCCGTTGCCCTCGATGCGCCCGCCATCCATCACGATCTGGGGCGCGTAGATGTCGCCGCTGATGTAGCGCAGCGTGCCGCCCAGGAGGTAGGCGGTCTGTCCTTGGGAGAAGGGATAGTTGGCCGCGGCCTCGACGGCCCCGCCCTGAAGGACGGCGAACGTGTTGCCGTAGCGGGCCGAGCCGGGGAAGCCGAAGTTGGCTCCCGAGAAGCGGAGTGTGCCCTGCTCGACCGTGTAGCCGCCGCTGGCGCCGCCGTTGCCGGTGACGGTGAGGGTGCCGCTCCCGCGCTTGAGGAGCGAGGCCGCGCCGCCGGACCAGGAGCCGTTGGTGAGGGAGCCCGACCAGGTGGTGCTGGCGTTGTTGGAGCCGACGACCAGGGCGGCGTCGTTGAGCCGCCCCACCATGGCGCCCGACCTGGACTGGGAGGCAGATCCGGCGAAGACCAGGGTGCCGAAGCCGCCCAGGCGACCGGTGTCGCCGCGACCGACGCCGTTCGTGGTGATGGTGCCGGAGCCGCTGAGCGAGCCGACGACGAGGGGGCCGCCCCAGATGTCGACCGTGTTGTTGGTCTCGAAGGCCGCGTTGGGGGCGTGGAAGCCCTGCTCGACCACGGTCACGTTTGCCGCGGTGGAGAACGTTCCGGCGTAGCCGGGGTGGACGCCCGCGATGTTGCCGGTCAGGCTGAGCGCCGAGGAGCCGATGATGGGCGCGACGGCCGCGGAGCCAAGGCTGAGGGCCCGACCCGAGACCACGCGGGAGGAGTCGAGCAGGAGACCGCGGGAGTTGCCTTGGGCGGCGCCGCTGGCGAGGGCAAGGTAGGTCGAGGCGGTGCCGAGCGAGGCGGAGCGGGAGAAACCGACGCTGCCGCCGCTGGTGGAGATGGTACCGGAGGAATTCCAAATGCCGCCGACGAGCGAGTAGCCGCGCTGGGCCTCGAGGGAGACCGATCCGGACCAGTCGCCTTGGAAAAGCGAGGTGCCGCCATCGGTGCGTCGGACCAAGCCGGTGCCGCTGACGGTCCCCGTGAAGGTGTTGGCGATCGAGCCCCAGTTGCGAATGACGCCGCCGGAGGACCCGATGACGAGGTTGCGGGCGAAGGTGGCGTTGACACCCTCGTCGACGAGGCCGCCGCCGTTGAGCGTGACCGAGTTGGAGGCGTCGCCGAAGCTCGAGTTGAGGTTGACGACACCGGAGGTGATCGTGACGCCCCCGGTGAAAGTGTTGGCTCCCGAGAGCAACAGGCTGCCGCCGACGCCGCCGCCCGTGACGGACGTGTCGCCATGGGCCGCGAGGGTGAGGCCGCCGGAGCCGGAGATGGCCGAGGCGATGGTGATGTCGGTACCGGAGCCGGTGGCCGAGGTCGTCAGGGTGCGCCCGCCCAGACCGAGCGTTCCGCCGGAGAGGGAGTAACCGCCGGTGATGGACAGCGACGCGAGCGAGAAGGCGCCGTCGACCGTGACCGTGCCAGCGGCGCCGCCGAAGACGGCGGCATCGCCCTCGGTCCAGGCCACCGAGGCTCCGCCGTTCTCCGCGTCGTTCCAGACAAGCCCGGAGGCATCCCATGTGCCGTTGCCGCCATCGGCATTCACCGTGGTGTTGGCACCATCCCAATAGAGCGTGGCTGCAGGCGCTGCGGGAGTCAGCGCGGCGGCGGCGAGCAACGCGCGGAAGAGGCTGCGATTGGCCTTGGGAGTCATCGGATTCAAGGGTGTCTCGGCGGGGGTGTGCGGAGATTTTTCGGAGTGGTGTCCGGAAACGACTGAGGGGGTGGGATTTCGCAGGGGGTGACTGCGATGAAGAAAGATTAAATGCTAGAATCGGGCAATCAACCCCTTTTGGTGACAAAAAAGCGAAAAAAGGGCGACAGGCCCAAATGTAGAGGCTTTGGGAGGGGGTGGGGTGCGGGGGAGGCTCGGCTATGACGCTGGACTCTCCTCCATTCCCCTGCTGATTGAGGGGGCAATGGAGGGGGATTTCATCCATATCAAGGGGGCCCGGGTCCATAACCTGAGGTCGGTCGAGGTGCGGCTGCCCCGGAACCGTCTGACGGTGGTGACAGGGGTAAGCGGCTCGGGGAAATCCTCGCTTGCCTTCGACACTCTCCATGCGGAGGGGAGCCGCCAGTACCTGGAGTCCCTGTCCACCCGGGCCAGGGGCCTGCTGGAGACGCTGCCCAGGCCCGACGTGGACTTCATCCACGGGCTCTCGCCGGTCATCGCAATCGCCCAGAGGACCTCGGGCGGGGCGAACCCGCGCTCAACCGTGGCCACGGTGACGGAAATCGCCGAGCACGCGCGGCTGCTCTGGTCGCTCTGCGGCGAGCGGCGATGCCCCAAGGATGGCGGCCTCATCCGACGCCGATCCCTGGACGATTGCCTGGAACCCCTCCTCCGGCTCGGGGCCGGCACCAGGCTTCACCTGCTGGCCCCGATTCGCTCGGACAAGCCGAGCGCGCTGCTCGAGGCCGTGGAGGACCTGGCTCGGCGCGGGTTCTCCCGGGTGCGGATCGACGGCGAAATCGTGACGACCGACGAGGCCTCGGGGCGGCTGACCGGAAGGGCGGAGAGGCGGCTGGACCTGGTCGTCGACCGCGCGGTGGCCGGGCCCGACCAGCGCAGCCGGCTGGCCGACTCGTTGGAATTGGCCTTCCGCGAGGGCTCCGGGAAATGCCTGGTCGTGGCGGAGGAGGAGGCCGGGCGGCGCGAGTTCGCGCTGTCCCTCGCGCTTGCCTGCGAGACCTGCGGGGAGACCCACGAGGCGCTGGGCGCGCGCGAGCTGTCGCCCAACCATCCCCGCGGCGCCTGCCCGACGTGCGACGGGCTGGGCAAGACGCTGAGCTTCCGGGAGGAGCTCTGCGTGGCCGACGCGAGCCTCGGCGTGGCGGAAGGCGCCGTGAAACCGTGGCGGCTGGGCACGCGCAAGATGCTCATCCGACGGAACGCCCTTGTCCGGGCCTTGGCGGAGCAGGTGCCCTTCGACCCCTCGGCTCCCTGGGGAAAACTTGGCGCCTCCACGCGACGCCTCCTGCTCGAGGGCGAGCCGCGCCGCGCATTCCTGCTTCCGCCGCCCAAGGGGCGGAAGCCCGTGGAGTCGGAGTGGAGGGGCATGTTCCACGAGCTCACCCAGGTGTCGCGAACCACGTCCAGCGAGTCGCTGCGCCAGCGGCTGCTCGCCTATCAGGCGGCGACGCCCTGCCCCGCCTGCCACGGCCGCCGGCTGTCGGCCGCGGCGCTGGGACTCAGGCTTGGGGGATTGAACCTGGCCGAGTTCCTCGACCTGACGGTGCCGGAGGCGCTGGCCTTCGCGCGCGGGCTCGCGGATGCGCCCCCGGTGCGTCCCGCCGAGGAGGCGCGCCGCGGCCTCGAGCGCCGGCTGGGCTTCCTCGACGAGGCGGGGCTTTCCTACCTGACCCTGGCGAGGGAGTTCGGCACCCTCTCCGGCGGCGAGGCCCAGCGCGTGCGGCTCGCCTCGCAGCTGGGCCTGGGCCTGGTGGGCGTGACCTATGTGCTCGACGAGCCGAGCATCGGCCTGCACCCGCGCGACCACGCCCGCCTGATCCGCTCGCTGCGGCAGCTGCGCGACCTCGGCAACACCGTGATCGTGGTCGAGCACGACCGCGACATGGTCGCGGCGGCCGACCACCTGGTCGAGATGGGGCCGGGCGCGGGCGAGGAGGGCGGGCGCGTCGTCTTCGAGGGCGCGCCGGCGGAGGCGGCGGCAAGCCCCGCCTCGCGAGCCGGGGCCTGGCTGTCGGGCCGCGCCAAGCCGGCGGGAAGGCGTCCCCTGGCCGCGCCGGCGGATTGGCTGGCCGTGCGCGGGGCGACGGAGAACAACCTCAAGGACATCGACCTGCGTCTGCCGGTCGGGCGGCTGACCGTGCTCTGCGGCGTCTCGGGCTCGGGCAAGAGCACGCTCGCGCTCGATGTGCTGGGGGCGGCGGCCGCCCGGCGGATCAACGGCGCGAAGGTCGTGCCCGGGCGTCACCGCGCGATCGAGGGCCTGGAGCGCTTCGGCGCCCACACGCTCGTCGACCAGGAGCCGATCGGGCGCAGCCCGAGGTCCAACCCCGCGACCTTCACCGGCATCCTCGATCACCTGCGCGACCTCTGGTCGGCGACCCCGCTGGCCAAGGCCCGCGGCTACGGGCCGGGACGTTTCAGCGCCAACGTGCGCGGGGGCCGCTGCGAGGCCTGCTCGGGCGAGGGCGCGGTCGCGCTCGACATGCAATTCCTCGGGGAGACCTACGTGGAGTGCCCAAGCTGCTCGGGCCGCCGCTTCAACCGGGAGACGCTCGAGGTGCGCTTCAAGGGGCTGAGCATCGCCGACGCGCTGGCCCTCTCGGTGCGCGAGGCGGCCGAGGTCTTCCGCGCCCAGCCGCGGCTGGCCGAGAAGCTGCGGACGCTCGGGGAGGTCGGCCTGGGTTACCTCCGGCTGGGCCAGCCCGCCACCACGCTGTCGGGCGGGGAGGCGCAGCGACTGAAGCTGGCCGCCGACCTGGCCCGACGCGAGCACGGCGGCCGGCTTTACCTGCTGGACGAGCCGACGACGGGCCTCGCCTCGGACGACGTGGAGCGGCTGATGGCCTTGCTCTTCCGGCTGCGCGACGCGGGCGCCACCCTGCTCGTCATCGAGCACCACCCGGACGTGATCCGGGCGGCCGACTGGACCATCGAGCTCGGCCCGGAAGGAGGCGAGGCGGGCGGGAGGCTCCTCCACGAGGGACCGCCCGAGAGCCTGGCCAAGGCGGACACCCCGACCGGCGCCTGCCTCAGGGGCTAGGCCCTTTCCCCCTTTCCCTTTGGGCCTGGTCCTGTCAGATTGCGCCCTGATGCCCGATTCCGCACCCATCCTCACCGGCGCCCAGAAGGCCCACCTCCGGGGGCTCGCCCAGACGCTCGAGCCCAAGGTCTTCGTGGGCAAGGAGGGCGCCTCGCCGGCGCTGGCCCTCCAGCTGAGCCAGGCCTTTCGGAAGGCCGACTTGGTGAAGGTCCGCTTCACGGCGGGCCGTGACGAGATGGCCGCCCAGGCCGAGGCGCTCGCCGCCGCCACGGGGAGCGCGCTTGTCGGCTCGGTCGGTCGGACCGCGGCCTTTTACCGAAAGGGCGGCGAGGAGGCGGGGGAATGACCTCCGGGGATCGCGCCGAGCTGGCCCGGCTGGTGGGGGTCGCCGAGACGGCCCTCGCCGACGCGCTCGCCCGGACCGCCGGTCCCTCGGCCCGACTCGAGGCGGCGATGCGGCACGCGGTCAACGCCGGGGGCAAGCGGCTGCGGCCGGTGCTCTGCCTGGCCGCGGCGGCGGCCATCGACCCCGGGGCGGACGCGCGACGCGCGGCGGCGGCCCTCGAGCTCGTGCACACCTACTCGCTCATCCACGACGACCTGCCCTGCATGGACAACGCCGACCTGCGCCGGGGCAAGCCGACCGTGCACCGCGCCTTCGACGAGGCCGCGGCTGTCCTGGCCGGCGACGCTCTCCTGGCCCTGGCCTTTGAGCTGACCGCCGAGCATCCGGCGGAGACGGCGAGGGACCTGACGCGGGTCCTGGCCCGGGCCAGCGGCCCGGCCCACCTGGTGGGGGGGCAGATGGAGGACACCCTCGGCCTGCTCGGCCCGGCAAGCGCGGAGAGGCTGGATGCGATCCAGCGCGGCAAGACCGCGGCGATGATCGCGGCCTCGCTCGAGATGGGCGCGGTGGCCGCCCGCGCCGGGGACGGCGCGCGCGCGGCTTTCCGGGAGGCGGGCCTCTCGCTCGGCGTCGCCTTCCAGATCGCGGACGACCTGCTCGACCTGCAGGGCGACGCCTCGGTGGTCGGCAAGCCAACCGGCGCCGACGCGGCGCGGGGCAAGCTCACCTACCACGGGCTGCACGGGGTCGAGGCCGCCCGGGCCAAGGTGCGGGAACTCACCGGGACCTGCCGCGCGAGGCTTCGCGCCACGGGAGGTCGCACCGCCTTCCTGGAGGCGCTGGCCGACTCCCTCATCGACCGCAGGAACTGAGCGACCTTGTCCACCGCCGCCCCCCTGCCCTCGCCGATCGACCCCCAGGACCCCAAGGTCCGGGAACGACTCGGCCGCGCCTTTCTTGTCGGCCTCCAGCGCCCCGACCAGGACGCCCGCGACTCGCTCAGCCTGCTCGAGGAGCTGCGCGAGCTGGTGGGCAACCTCGGCATCGAGGTGAGGGGCGACCTTGTCGCCCGCCTGCGCGAGGAGCACCCGCGGCACCTGGTGGGCTCGGGCAAGATGGAGGAGATCGCCGCGCTCGCCCGCGGGCTCGACTGCGGGCTGGTCGTCTTCGACGACGCCCTGACCCCGGCCCAGCAGCGCAACTGGGAGAAGGACGCGCCCGGCCTGCGCGTCATCGACCGGCAGGAGGTGATCCTCGACATCTTCGCCGCCCGGGCCAAGACGCGCGAGGCGGTCCTCCAGGTCGAGCTGGCCCGGCTCCAGCAGCAGCTCCCGAGGCTGCGGCGGCTGTGGTCGCACCTTGACCGCCAGAGGGGCGGCGGGGCCATGCAGCGCGACGCCGGGGAGACGCAGCTGGAGATGGACCAGCGGGGAATCCGGGAGAAGATCGCCCGCGTGCGCCGCGAGCTGGACGAGGTGGTGCGCCAGCGCGCCACGCAGCGCAAGCAGCGCCAGCGCGTGCCGGTCCCGACCTTCGCCATCGTCGGCTACACCAACGCCGGCAAGTCGTCGCTCCTCAACCGGCTGACCGGCGCCGAGGTCCTCGCGGCGGACCGGCTCTTCGCGACCCTCGACCCGACCACCCGGCGCCTGGCGCTCCCCTCGGGCCGGGGCCTCCTGCTGACCGACACGGTCGGCTTCGTGCGCCGGCTGCCCCACCGCCTGGTCGAGGCCTTCAAGGCGACCCTTGAGGAATCCGTCCAGGCCGACGTCCTCCTGCACGTGGTCGACCTCGCCTCGCCCGACGCCGCAGCCCACGCCGAGACAACGCTCGGCGTCCTCGGCGAGGTCGGGGCGGGCGACCGCCCCGTGCTGACGGTCCTGAACAAGGCGGACCTGGTTGCCGATCCCCTGGCCCGCGCCGAGGCGCTGGCCCGCCACCCTGGCGCCATCCTGGTCAGCGCCCGCACCGGGGAGGGCGTGCCCGAGCTGCTGGCGGAGCTGGACCGACTCGCCGCGCAGGGGGACCGCCGCCTAAGGTTGCTCATCCCCCACGACCGCTACGACCTGGTCGCCAAGCTCCATGGCGCGGCCGCCATCCTGTCGGAAAAGGCGACGGACGGGGGTGTGGAACTGGACGCCCTGGTGCCGGCCCGCCTGCTCGAGGCGACCGCCCCCTACGCGCAAAAGGTTGCAACCTGACGGCGGGCGATTTGTCAGAAGGGAGACGACCCATGCGCACACCGACCCTCCTGATCGCCGCCGGACTCCTTCCCTCGCTCGCGCTTGCGCAAACGAAGGAGGAGGCCTTTGAGAAGACCATCAAGCCCATGCTGGAACGCTCCTGCGTCGGCTGCCACGGCGGCAAGGACAAGGACGGCAAGGTCAAGGTGAAGGGTGGCTTCCGCACCACCAGCCTCGAGGCCGTCGTCAAGGGCGGCAAGGAGCAGGGCGCGGGCGTCACCTGGGGCAAGCCCATGGAAAGCTCGCTCTACCTCCTCTCGAAGGCGGACCGCGACGACGACCTCGCCATGCCTCCCAAGAAGAGCACCGCCAAGCCCCTGACCCCGGAGGAACTGGAGACGCTGCGCAAGTGGATCGAGGCGGGCAAGTGACGACCGCTCCCTTCCCCTGAGGCCAGACGAAGGCCCCGGGTTGCAACCCCGGGGCTTTCTGATTGTCAATAGGTCATGGCCAGGCCGCTCCTTGTCCTCTTGGTCGCCGCGGGCGTCGGCGCGGCCGAGCCCGTCGACTTCAACCGGGACGTCCGGCCCATCCTCAACGAGAAGTGCATGGGGTGCCACGGCGGCGTCAAGCATGCCGGCGGCATCTCGGTCCAGTACCGCGAGGACATCCTCGGCAAGGGGGAGTCGGGCGAGCCCTGCGTCGTCCCCGGCAAGCCCGAGCGAAGCGAGCTGATCCGCCGCATCCTCACCGACGACCACGACGACCGGATGCCGAAGGAGAAGCCGGCGCTGACCAAGGCGGAGACCGACATCCTCACCCGCTGGGTCAAGGAGGGCGCCAAGTGGGACGACCACTGGTCCTTCGTGCCGCCCAAGCCCGCGCCCGCGCCGGCAGTGAGGACAAAGGCCTGGGTCTCGAACCCGGTCGACAACTTCATCCTCGCTCGGCTTGAGCAGGCGGGCCTGAGGCCCTCCGCCCCGGCGGACAAGGCGACCCTGCTCAGGCGCGTCACGCTCGACCTCACCGGCCTGCCCCCGACATCCGAGGAAACCGCCGCCTTCCTCGCGGACAGCTCTCCCCAGGCCTACGAGAAGGCGGTCGACCGCCTTCTCGCCTCTCCCCGCTTCGGCGAGCGCTGGGCCGCGATGTGGCTGGACCTCGCCCGCTACGGCGACTCCAAGGCCCTGGGGCACGACAGCACCCGCCATATCTGGCCCTACCGCGACTGGGTCATCCGGGCCTTCAACCAGGACATGCCCTGGGACCAGTTCATCATCCGCCAGATGGCGGGCGACCTCCTGCCTGAGCCCGAGAGGGACCTGGTGGCGACCGGTTTCCACCGGCTGACCAAGACCAACGACGAGGGGGGCACCAACGACGAGGAATACCGCACCTACGCGGTGATCGACCGGGTCAACACCACCTGGAACGCCTTCATGGGCCTCCAGATGGCCTGCACGCAATGCCACAGCCACCCTTATGACCCCCTGCGGGACAGGGACTACTACGGGAGCTACGCCTTCCTGAACCAGTCGCAGGACTCCGACAAGCAGGACGACCGCCCCACCATCCCTTTCCCCTCCGACCCGGCCGCCGACCGACGCCTTCGCTCCGCCATCGCCGAGGCCGAGCGGACCGAGGGCGCCAAGGCCGTCGTCGCGACCTCATGGACCGAGCTGGCCGTCGCCCGCTCGGTCGCTTCCGGCGGCGCCGTGCTGACCGCCCAGCCCGACGGCGTGATCAGGGCCTCGGGGCCCCGTCCCGGCAGCTCGGTCAGCGAGGTCGACCTCCGTCCGGCCGGGCTCCGCCAGGTCGCCGCCGTGGCCATCGACGTCCCCGCCGGGCCGGGCCGGCCGGCAGGACGACATCCGGACGGCAACTTCGTGCTGAGCGCGGTGGAGGTTTCCCGCATCGCGCCTTCCGCGGGTCCGGTCGTGGCCAGGCGCCTGCGCCTCAGCATGGCGGGCAAGGGCAAGGTGGTCAATGTCTCCGAGATCGAGGTGCTCGACGCCGCCGGAAGAAACCTCGCGCTCAACGCCAAGGCGACCCAATCGTCGACCTTCCCCGGCTATCCGGCCTCCAACGCGGTCAACGGGAAGCGCTCGGCCGGGATCGACGACACCACCTCGACCCACACCGAGGACAATCCCTGGCTGGAGATCGACCTCGGCTCGCCCTCGGCCATCGCCGCCGTCCGCATCTGGAACCGGATGGATTCCGGCAACGACGCCCGCATCGTCGGCGCGACCGTCGCCCTGCTCGACGCCGACGGCCGCCCCGCCTGGTCGCGCGCGATTCCCCTGCGTCCGGCCACGCAGCTGGTCGAGATGGCGGTCGACCGCGCCGAGACCGCCCTGCCCGTCGCCCGGGCCGAGGCCGACCACTCCCAGAACGCCTACCCCGCCTCCGCGGTCCTCGCCAACGACTCCCCCGCGAGCGTCGGCTGGGCGGTCGGACCCCGCGTGAACGAGCCGCACCGCCTCACTCTCGCCCTGGCCGAGACCGCGACCCTCGCGCCCGGCGAGCAAATCAGGATTCGCCTGCACCACGCCCACGCGAAGCCGGGCTTCGCCGGGATGGACCTGGCCGCGTTCAAGGTGCGGGCGACCGACGCGCCCCCGGCGGGCGCCAACGCCCAGCCCGGCGGCTTGGCCATGCTCCGGCAGCAACTGGAGAAAGCCCCGACCGTCCGGCTTCCGGTCATGATGGACCTGCCCCAGGACAAGCGCCGCAAGACCCACCTGCTGGTGCGCGGGGCTTGGAACAGCCCGGGCGAGCCCATCGCGGAGCCCTTCACGCCCGCCACCCTCCACCCGTTCCCCAAGGACCAGCCCCGCGACCGGCTCGGCTTCGCGCGCTGGATCGCCTCCAAGGACAACCCCCTGACCGCCCGCGTCGCCGTCAATTACCTCTGGCAGGAGCTCTTCGGGACGGGGCTGGTGCTGACCTCGGAGGATTTCGGGACCATGGGTGAGAAGCCCACGCACCCGGAGCTACTCGACCACCTCGCGCACCGCCTGATGCACGAGTGGGGCTGGAGCCCGAAGCGCGCCATCCGGGAGATGGTCCTGTCCTCCGTCTACCGGCAGACCTCCCAGGCCTCGGCCGAGCTCAAGGAACGCGACCCGAGGAACCGGCTGCTGGGCCGCGCCCCCCGCAAGCGCCTGAGCGGCGAGATGGTCCGGGACCAGGCCCTGGCCCTGGCGGGGCTCCTGAACACGGCGCAGACCGAGGGCCCTCCCTATGTGCCGCCCTCGCCCGGAGGCTACCTGCGCAACGCCTTCTCGGGCGCGAGCGAGGTCAGGGTGACCACCGACGCGGGGCGCTTCCGCCGCTCGGTCTACGGGTTCTGGAAGCGGCTGGAGCCGTTCGCCGTCCTGACCATCTTCGACGCCTCGGACCGCGACACCTGCGCGACGCGCCGGGTCAACACCAACTCCCCGCTGCAGGCCCTGACGGCGCTGAACGAGGAGATTCTCGTCGAGGCCCAGAAGGGCTTCGGGCGCCGCCTCCTGCAGGAAGCGGGGGATGACGCCGCCAAGGTCCGGGCCGGATTCGCCCTCGTCGGCGAGGCCGACCCGAGACCCGAGTCGGTGCGGGCCGCGCTGGGCCTGCTCCTGGCCTCCCGCCAGGCCTACGCGGCCGACCCCGAGCTCGCCCGCAAGGGCGGGCTGACCCCCGAGGAGGCGGCCTGGTGGCAGGTCGCCACCGTCCTGCTCAACAGCGACACCGCCCTGAACCGCAACTGAGATGCGCCCTTCCGATCCCAGCCGCCTGGCCGACGAGGCCGTCCGCGAGCACCTCCGCCTGGTCACCCGGCGGCAGTTCATGCGCAACGCCGGCCTCTGCCTGGGCGCGGCCGCCCTGCCGATCCTCGCGGGAGAGTCCGTCGCGGCCGAGCCGGGGCCGGGCGACCTGTCGCCCCGGCCCGCGCCCCGCGGCGCCAAGGCCAAGCGCGTCATCTACATCCACCTCGCCGGCGCGCCGTCGCAGCTCGAGCTTTTCGACCCCAAGCCCGACCTGGTGCGGCTGCACGGGGAGCTTTGCCCCGAGTCCTTCATCGCCGGCAAGACCTTCGCCTTCATCAAGGGACGCCCCAAGCTGCTGGGGCCGCTCTACCCCTTCGCCAAGCACGGTAGCTGCGGGATGGAGCTCAGCGACCGGCTCCCCCACCTCGCGCAGGTGGCCGACGAGCTGACGCTCATTCGCAGCCTCTGGACGGAGCAGTTCAACCACGCGCCGGCCCAGCTCCTGGTCCAGACCGGGTTCCAGATCTCCGGGCGCCCGTCCCTCGGCAGCTGGGTGATGTACGGCCTGGGATCGGAGAACGCCAACCTGCCGGGCTTCGTGGTCCTCCTTTCCGGCGGAACCAAGCCCGACGGCGGCAAGGCGCTCTGGTCCTCGGGGTTCATCCCGTCCGTCTACCAAGGCACGCAGTGCCAGACGGTGGGCAACCCGATCCCCTACCTGGCCAATCCCGCCGGCGTCACGGGCGACCTCCGTCGCCAGGCGCTCGACGCCATCGGGGCCATCAACCGGGCGGAGCACGCCGAGCTGGGCGACCAGGAGACCCTCACCCGCATCGCCCAGTACGAGCTCGCCTTCCGCATGCAGATGTCGGCCCCCGAGGCGACCGACCTCTCCCGGGAGAGCCCCGCCACGCTCGCGCGCTACGGCGCCGAGCCCGGCAAGGAGTCCTTCGCCAACAACGTCCTGCTCGCGCGCCGCATGGCCGAGCGGGGCGTTCGGTTCATCCAGCTCTACGACTGGGGCTGGGACATGCACGGCGAGGCGGCCCACACCGACCTGGCCAAGGCCTTCACCGCCAAGACCCGGTACATGGACAAGGCCTGCTCCGCCCTTGTCGCCGACCTGCGCGAGCGGGGCATGCTCGACGACACGCTCGTCGTCATCGGCGGCGAGTTCGGCCGCACGCCGATGTGGGAGAACCGCAACGGGGCCGACAACGCCTTCTTCGGTCGCGACCACCACCCGGCCGCCTTCTCGATGATCGTGGCCGGCGGGGGCTTCCGCCCGGGCCTGAGCTACGGCCGAACCGACGAGATCGGCTACGAGATCGTCGACGGCAAGATGCACGTGCACGACCTCCAGGCGACGCTCCTCCACCAGCTGGGTCTCGACCACGAGAAGCTGGTCTACCGCTACCAAGGCCGGGACTTCCGGCTGACCGACACCCGCGGCAAGGTCGTCCGCGCCCTCCTCTCATGATCCCTCCCCGCTTCCGCCCCTGGCTGGCCCTCGCCGCGACCGCCCTGCTGGTCGCCCTTGCCCTGCTCCTGCCGCCCGACGGCGTGGAGCGCGGCCCCGCCGCCCTCTCCGTCGTCGGCAAGTGGCACCTCCTGCTGCTGCACATCCCCGCGGCGGTCCTCCTTCTCATCCCGCTCGCGGAGATCGTCCTGCGCGAGCCGAAACCCTCCCGCGCCCTGCTCCTGATGGGAGACTTCGCGGCGGGCGGAACCTGGATGGCCGCCCTGCTCGGGATCCTGCACGCCCATCACAACGGCTTCGAGGGTCAGGGTATCGACGACCATCTCTGGCTCGGGGTGGGCTGCGCCGCGCTGGCCGCCGTCTCCTGGTGCCTCATGCAGGCCGCCTTCCTTGTCCGCCTGCCCCTGCAGGCGGCCGCCGCCCTGTCCGTGGCCGCTGCCGGGCACGTGGGCGGCGAGCTCGTGCACGGCGAGGGGTTCCTGACCCGCCCCTCCGGGGCGCGGGTCGCGCCGGCCACGGCCGAGGCCGCGCCGGCCGACCTCGCCGCCATGAGCCCCGGGCAGCTGCGGCTGCACGTCTACGAGACGCGGGTCAAACCCCTGCTGGCCGAGCATTGCACCTCCTGCCACGACGCCAAGAAGCAGAAGGGCAAGCTGCGCATGGACTCCATCGCGGCCCTGGAAAAGGGCGGCAGCGAGGGACCGGCGCTGGTCTGGGGCAAGTCCGCCGAGAGCCGGATCATCATCCGATCGACCCTCCCCCGGGAGGATGACGAGTCGATGCCGCCGGACCCCAAGCCGATGCTGAGCAAGGAGCAGGTGGATGTGCTCCGGGCCTGGATCGACGGCGTGGCCCCCGCCGCCGGCGCCCCGCCCGCCAAACCCGCCGCGCCGGAGGCGGCCAGCCCCGCGCCCGCCAAGCCGGCCTCGTTTCGTCCCAACGCCGAGCTCCGCAAGGTGGCCGCGCGCCTGGCCGAGCAGGATGGGCTGACCGCCCTGCCCCGGGCGCTCGAGATCGACGCCGGGCTGGTCGTGGCCGCGCACGCCGCGGCCGCCCGCTTCGACGACGCCGCCTTCGCCAAGCTGGCGGCGGACGGCCCCGCGGTGGCCGAGCTCGACCTCTCGCGGTCGAGGATCACCGACGCCTCGGCGGCCCAGCTGCCGAGATTCCCCAACCTCGAGGTGCTCATCCTGAACGACACCCAGGCGGGCGACGCGCTCGCGAAGGCCGCGGCGACCCTGCCGCGGCTGGAGCGGCTCGCCCTGCGGTCGACGCAGCTGACCGACGCCGGCCTCGCCTCGCTCGCGTCGGCCCGCTCGCTCAGGTCCCTGTTTGTCGGCCAGAGCAAGGTCACCGCCCAGGCCGCCGGCGCCCTCCAGTCGTCCCGCCCCGCCCTCCGCTTGGTCGCGGAGATGTCGCTCGCGGACAAGACGCCCCCCGCCCCTCCGAGCAAGGAGGAGATGAGGGCGCGCTCAGCCGCGGCCAAGTGAATCGCCGCCCCGCCCCCCGAGGCGAAGGGTGAGCCCGTCGTGGGCCAGGGCGACCCGCGGGTGCCCGGCTTGGAGCTTCCGGGAGTAGGTGCCGTAGTCGACCTGATAGGTCATGTGGGTGAGGAAGGCCTGCCGGGCGCGGATGGCCTCGGCCACCTCGCAGGCCTCGGCGACGGTCATGTGCGTCGGGTGCCAGTCGGGACGCAGCCCGTCGAGGATCGCGACATCGACATCCATGGCCAGCTCGCGGGCCGCCGCCGGCACACGCTTGCAATCGGTGTAGTAGGCCAGGCGGGCGCCGGTGGAGGGCTCCTCGAAGACCAGCCCAAGGACATCGACGCCATGGGGCAGCAGGGTCGACCGGATGATGCCGCCCCCGGGCAAGGCGAGCTCGGACGGCATCAGGCGCGGATCCAGGGAGACGTAGCCGCTGCTCGCCGGCTTGCCCAAGGCGTAGGGGAAGATGGCCTGCAGCCGACCCAGGCCCTCGTCGGTTGAGTAAACCGGGATGGCGGCGCCCCCGCGGTTGGTGCAGAACTGGCGGAGGTCGTCCATGCCGAGCACGTGGTCGGCGTGGCCGTGGGTCAGGATGACGGTGTCGACCTCGCGGATGCCGCAGCTGAGGCACTGCGACCGGAAATCCGGTCCGCAGTCGACCTGCACATGGTGACCCTCGAGCACGACGTGGATGCTCGAGCGGGTGCGCCAGTTGCGGGGCTCGCCCCGGTCCCATCCGGGATTGTCATGGGCCACCAGGGGCACGCCCTGGGAGGTCCCGCAGCCGAGGACGGTGATTTCCACCCAGCGAGGGGAACGGCGCGCGCCGCGGGACGCAAGCGCGGGCTGGGGAAAGCCTCACGACCGCCGGCGGCGGCGGGCGGCGATCACGAGCGCGCCGAGGGCGGCGACCACGCCGTAGGTCGAGGGCTCGGGGATCGGCGTGTAGACGATGTTGAGGTTGCCCCCGCTGGCCTGGACGCTGAAGGAGCCGGTGTAGGCGTTGTCGAAGCCGGCGGCGCCGTTGGAGGGCGTGAGGTTGAGGACGAAGTGCGAGGCGTTGAAGCCGATGATGGAGGCGGCCCGCGCGATGGTCCAGGTGTAGGACTGGGCCTCGTTGAAGTTGATGGCGTCGCCGTTGACGTCGGTGTTGATCGACGAGAGCGTCCAGACGTTGATCGAGTAGCGATTGCTCGAGTCGAGGCTGGTCAGCACCAGGTTGCCGGTGATCTCATTGAGGTCCCAGCCCGTGCCGGCGACACCCGTGGCGTTGTAAAGCTGCCAGTTGTATTGCCCGCCGCCCAGCCAGGTCGCGTTGCCCGTCGTGGTGAGGGTGCCCGGCGAGTTGCCCGGGGCAAGGGTGCCGCCCGACTGGATGGTGGTGGCGCCGACCGCGCCCCTGCCGCCGAGGGTGCCGCCGGAGGCGACGGTGACGTCGCTGTCGGCGATGGAGCCGTTGACGGTGAGCAGGCCGGCGGCGACCGTGGTGGCGCCGCTGAGGGAGCCCGTGGAGTCGATGACCAGCTGGCCGGCCCCGGACTTGGTGAGGGCGGCGGACCCGGTGAGGGCGCCGGAGACCAGGAAGCGCGAGCCGGCGGCGACCGAGGCGGTGGTGGCCTGCGCGAGCTCGATGCCGGCGGAGACGGTGTGGTTGCCGGCCAGCACGGAGAGGGCGCCGTTGCCGGAGGAGGTGCCGAGCTGCAGGCGGCCGGAGCCGCCCGGGGCGATGTAGTAGGAGGCCGAGGCGTTGTTGAAGGTCAGCGAGCGCAGGGTCGGCACGGCGGAGCCGAGGGTGATGGTGCGCGCGTCGGTGGCGGCGCCGGCGAAGGTGGCGGTGTCGTCGACGCTGAGGGAACCGTCGACCCCGGGCTTGCCGCCCGGGCCGTCCCAGCCGGCGAAGCTGTTCCAGTCCCCGTTGGCGTCGACCGACCAGATGGATTTGCCGGAATAGCCGGTCGCCGTCACGGTGACGACCTGGTTGCCCTGCGAGAGGTCGGCCAGGCCGCTCGTGCCCGAGCCCGAGGAGGCCTTGGACAAGGTGATCGTGCCGCTGTTGAGGCCGATGGCGGAGACGGAGGAGAGGCCGACCCCCAGGTTGCGGGTGGCGCCGGCGGCGATGAGCCCGGCGAGGTTCGTGACACTCGCGCCGCCGGTCGTTCCCGAGGAGACCAGGGAGAGCGACTCGCTGAAGCCGTCGGCCGCGACGTCGTTGGTCACGCCGACCGAGCCGGTCAGGCTGCCGGCGCCGACGTGGAACTTGCCGAGGTCGACCGAGGTCGCGGCGAACGCGGCGTTGGCCTCGCGGTAGCCGTTGGCGTTGACCGTCACGACCTGGTTGCCCTGGGAGAGGTCGGCCAGGCCGCTCGTGCCGGCGCCGGTGGAGGTCTTGCCGAGGGTGATCGTGCCGCTGTTGAGCCCGGCGGAGGAGACGGAGGCGAGGCCGACGCCGAGGGTGCGGGTGGCGCCCGCCGCGATGGCGCCGGAGAGGTTGGTCGCCGAGGCGCCGCCGGTGGTGGCGGTGGAGGCGAGGACGAGCGACTCGCTGAAGCCGTCGGCCGTGACGTTGTTGGTGACGTTGACGGAGCCGGTCAGGTTGGTGGCGCCGACGCGGAAATTGCCGAGGTTGACCGAGGTGGCGGCGAACGAGGCGTCGGCGACACGGTAGCCGGTCCCGCTCATGTTGACCGTCTGCCCGGGCAGGTCGGTCGGGGCGGTGCTGGTCGAGGCGCTGTCGCCCTTCACCGACTGGAAGCTGAAGTTGACGCTGCCGGAGTTGGCGCCGGCGACGGCGCTGGACATCGAGAAGGTTCCCGTGGCGTTCTGCCCCTGGTTGAGCCAGTTGAAGGTCGGGAGCTGGGCCGAGCCGTTGGTGTTGGTGGCGCCGGTGACCGTCAGCGCCTCGGTGATGTTGTTGGACGTGGCGAGGGCGGCATTGGTCAGCGTGACGTTCTGCGAGAGCGACGAGCCCACGCGATAATTGCCGAAGTTGATCGTGCGGGTGGAGAACCGCGGGTCGGCCAGAACCGGCGTGGTGCTACCCAGAGTGGTGCCAGCAGTGCCGTCGGTGTTGTTGTCCTGCACCCATTCGGTGTTGCTGAGGGTGGCGCCCGACGCACCCTTGAGCGTCAAGGGGCCGTCTTTGATGAAATAGTTGGCGGTGTTCGTCGTGGTCAAACGCACGGAATAGCCCCCGGGAGCGAGCGTCAACGGAGTCGGCAGGGTGAGAATGTTGAAGACGAACTGGTTGGTGAGCTGGCTGGCGCTGAGCGACACCGACGTCAGGAGGGAACCAGTTCCCCCGAGGCCGCTGTACAACTGGACGACAACAGGTTGCACATCATTGTTACCACCCTTCAGGTTGACCTCGATGGCGGAAATGGTGAGGTTGGTGTCGGCGCCGGCGGTGGTGATGCCAAAGTTATAGGTTCGAGTGAGTGAACTATTGAAGAAAATCTGCGCGCCGGTTTGCGCGCCGACGGTTATGGATTGGGCGGACAAGCTGGATGCGGCAGCAGCCAGTAATACAGCTGGCAGAATCAGGTGACGATTGGTTGGCATGATTGAGCCGGGCAAACCCCGAGTTTTGGCAAATGATATTAAACACAGGGGGGAATCAACACCTTCCCGCGGGAATGGTCATGAAAGCGGGCTTTTCAGGCCCCATCAGCCGTCACCCTGGTGAAATCGATGGTAAAAGCCTTGTTTTCGGGGGGTGGACCGCAGTTGCCGATTCGGCCGATGGCCTTCTGGACCAACTCGGACGCCTTGGGACTGGCCGGTTGCCGAATCCATCCGCTGAAGGTGACCTGCCCGGAGGAGGAAATCGCGACCCTGACGCCGCAGAGGAGGTCGCCAAGGTCGTCCCCCTCGGAGGCCACGACCTCGGCCCATGAGTCGCGGAACCTCGCCAGAACCTCGCCGGCGTAAAGCTGGCGGGCGCTGGCCGTGCCACCATCCCCGCCGTTGTCACCCGTGCCCGTGGCGCGGCCGAGCGAGACGCCGGAAACGCCGCTGGCGGCGCCGGTGGAGCGACCCTGCCCCCTGCCGCGGTTGAACTCATCCAGGGAGACCCGGTTCGGGGCGGAGGAAGTCGTGGCGCCGCGCGAGGTCGAGGAGGCGGAACCCGAATTGGCGGCACGGGGTTGGGTCTGGGTCTGCGCGACCGTCCTCTCGGGAGGGAGGGGTGTGTACTTGAAAAGCGGGCTGCCCTTTTCCGACCCTTTCGCCACGCCCTCCTTGCGCCCGACCTCCCCGGGCTTGCGACCCGGCATGCCGTTGAGGGTGACGAGGAGCGGGTCGACCGCCTCGAGCGACTCGCCCTGGCGGGAACCCCACCAGGAGGCGGCCACGAAGGCGGCGACGACGGCCAGGTGGATGATCACGGACCCGACCCAGCCTCGCGCACCCTCGGACATGGCTCAGCGCACCTCGGTGTCGATCGCCACCTTGGAAAGGCCCTTGGACTTCGCGGCCGAGAAGATGTCCATCAACCCCTGCAGGGTCACCGTGGCCTCGCCCCGCACGCGAACGACGGGCTGCTCGGCCTCGGGGAGGGCGGCGACGCGGCTGAACTCCGCCTCGAGCTCGCGCAGGGTGACCGGCTTGTCGGCGAGCCTCAGCTGCCCGCGGGCGTCGAGGGACACGACGAGGTAGCGCTGCTTGGCCTCGGGCGGGCGACCCGCGCCCTGGGCGGCCTTGGGCAGGTTGACCTGGGTGGTCTGCTCAAGGACCGGGGTCGAGATCATGAAGATGATCAGCAGGCAGAAGCAAAGGTCCAGCATGGGCGTGACGTTGAGCTCCGTCATCGCGTGGAGCCGGTGGGGCCTGCTGAAGCTGCGTCGCCCCATGGCTCAGCGGGCGTCCTCCCAGCCGGGGATGACGTCGGTGGGCAGCGAGGGCTGGGGCGCGGGGGCAGGCGGGACGGGTGCGGCCGGCGCGGCGGGGGGAGGGGCGAGGGCGATGGGCGCGGCCGGGCGGGATTCCAGGTTGCGCCGGACCTCGGCCTCGAGCTCGAGCTCGATGCGGTCGGCGGTCGAGCTGGCGAAGTTCTCCAGCTCGGTGGTCATGATCTTCACCTGGGTGAGGAGGTAATTGTAGCCGAAGGTCGCGGGGATGGCCACAAGGAGGCCGAGGGTGGTGGTCACGAGGGCTCCGGACACGCCGGGAGCGAGCATCGAGATGGTGGCCTTGTCGGTCAGGGCGCCGAAGGTGATCATCACGCCCCAGACGGTGCCGAGCAGGCCGAGGAAGGGGCCGCCGGAGACGAGCGAGCTGAGGAGGACCATCTTCTCCTCGTAGCGGACGAGGTTGCGGGAGATGCCGCGCTGGATGGCGTTCTCGACATGGCCCATGCAGAGGGCGATGTCCTGCCGCGAGACCATCTTGCCCTTGTGGCGCTGGTAGGCGGTCGCGGCCTCGGCCACGAGGAACTCGTAGGGGCAGAGCGTCGCGCTGCGGGGGAAGTTGAGGCCGGTGACCAGGGACTCGTCGCGCAGGCGCCGCTCAAAGGCGTGGTTGCGGCGCCGGAGCTCCGTCATGTCGGTCCATTTCTGGATCATGGCTCCCCAGCCGATGAACGAGCAGATGAGCAGGATGAGGGCGATGGCGCGACCGGGGCCGTCCATCTGCTCGTAAAACCAAACGGCCCCACGGGAGGTGGTCGCCAGAACGAGGGGAACGCCGAGGGAAATCATCGACGCCATCTTGGGAAGGGCCGCGCGGGAGGGCGAGGAGGAAAGGCTCGGCGGTTTCCGCGTTGCCCTCGGGCGGGCCGACCCTAGCGTGGAAACATGCGCCTCCTCGCCGCCCTCCTCGCCCTGGCCTGCGCCCCCTCCCTCCGAGCCCAAGGCTTCGAGGATCCCGCCCCCTCGGCCGCCCCGGCTCCGGCCCGCGTCCTGCCCAAGCCCGCGGAGGCCGACCCGGGCTTCGGACGCCTCCGCTCCATCTCCTACTTCTTCACCGATGTCAGGACGTCGGAGAACCGGCCCGAGGACGGCGACCTGCGGGCCGAGCTGCGCGACCTGATCGAGCTCGAGCTGCGCCGCGCCGGGATGACCCCCCGGGAGCTGCCGACCATCAACCCGGACGCCAGCGCGCCCCAGCTGGTGATCGACATCCGCTTCGACCGCGGGCTCGGGCGCTATTCCGCCGTCGTCGCCGTCACCGTGCGCGACGAGGCCACCGTGCGCCGCAACGGCCAGCCCGTCATGGCCGAGACCTACCGCTCGGAGCGGGCCGCGGCGGGCACCTCGGACTCCCTCCTCACCCGCGACATCAAGAACCGCGGCCGCGAGCTCCTGACCGAGCTGTTCGAGGGCATGAACAAGGCCAAGGCCGCCCCGGCCCTGCCCTCGCGCTGAGGCGATGTCCGCGGAAGCCCGCCTCCGCGAGCTCGGCATCGCCCTGCCCTCGCCGCCGGCCGCCGCCGGCGCCTACGTGCCGGCTGTCCGCGCGGGCAACCTGCTGGTGCTGGCCGGCACGCTGCCGATGCGCGACGGCAAGGTGACCCACGCGGGCAAGGTCGGGCGCGACCTCGACATCCCCTCGGCCGCCGCGGGGGCGCGACTCTGCGCCCTCAACGCCCTGGCCAACGCCCGGGCGGCGCTTGGCTCGCTCGACGCCGTCCGCCGCGTTGTGATGGTCCAGGGATTCGTCAACGGCGTCGACGGCTTCCCCGACAGCCCCAAGGTCATCAACGGCTGCTCCGAGCTCCTCCTCGAGGTCTTCGGCGAGGCCGGCCGACACGCCCGCGCCGCCGTGTCCGTCAACGGACTCCCCCTCAACTCGGCCGTCGAGGTCCAGATCACCCTCGAGGTCGGCTGACCGAGTCGGACGGATAGCGCCAAGACGGGCTTGCGGCGGGCCGCCGCGCGGGCATCCTCGTCGCGTGAATCCCGTGGCCCGGTTCCTCCTCCTGGCGGCCGCCTTGTCGGGCGTCCATCTCCTGGGGCTGCAACTCAGCCTGGCCTTGGTGAGCGCGACCCCGCCGACGGGCCTCGCGTGGACGCTCGACGGACCCTTGCGCGTCTTCCTCTGGCTGGCCGTCCCGACCGCGGTCGCCCAGGCGGCGGCCCTCGCCCTGCCCGCGCCGAGGGCGCCGGCCGAGCTCTCGCCGAGCGGCCTGCTCGGGCGGGCGGCAACCGGCGCGATTGCGCTGTCGCTGGCGATCGCCCTGCCCGTCTTCGCCCTGGCGGACCTTCCCCAATGGCTCGACGCCGAGGTCGGGCCGGCGCTCGGCAACGCCATCTTCAAGGGGCTGATGGTCGGCCTCGGCGCCACCTGGGTCGGCCTCTCCCTCCTGCTGGCCCATCGCTCCCGGGGAAAGCCCGACCTGATCGAGCGACGCGTCGCCCAGGCCACCGCCGGCACCTTGGTGGGCCTCGCGCTCGCCACCCCGTGGTACCTCGTCCTCCGCCGGAAGCAGCAATGCTTCTGCGCCCTCGGCACCTTCTGGGCCCTGCTCGTCGGCCTGTGGTCGCTCGTGTTGGTCGGCGGGCCGATGCTCCTCGTGCTCGCGCGGGAACGCCGGACGCGCGCCGCGCTTCGCGCCTAGGCGCTCAGCGCCTGCCGGCGCCGCGTCGCCCGGCCGGGACGGGCTTGCGGCTCGCGGCCGGCTTGCGAGCCCGGGGAGGCTTGCGGCGGGCCGGAGCGGACTTGCGCGCGGGGGCCTTCGGCCTGGACCGCGCGGCAGGCCTGGCCTTGGCGGCCGGAACGTCGGCCGCGACGGGAAGCCTGCCCAGGCGAACCGCCTTCCAAAGCGCCTCGCGAAGCTCGGGGAGGCCGTCGCCCTGGAGGCAGGAAATGGGCGCGACCGGCACGGGCACCTTGGCCCGGAAGCGGGCGAGATGGGCGGCGGAGGCCGGGAGATCCATCTTGTTGGCCACGACAAGGCGGGGCTTGGCGGCGAGCACCTTGGAGTACAGCCGGAGCTCCCGCTCGAGCACCTTGTAGTCGGCGAGCGGGTCGCGGCCCTCGCTCCCCGCCATGTCGAGCAGGAAGACGAGCAGCGTGCATCGCTCGATGTGCTTGAGGAACCGGTGGCCGAGGCCGCGGTTCTCGCTCGCCCCCTCGATGAGGCCGGGGATGTCGGCCAGGAAGACGCGCCCGTGCCGGTCGGGGTATTCGACCACGCCGACATTGGCGTGCAGCGTGGTGAACGGGTAGGGGGCGACCTTCGGGCGGGCCGAGGTCAGCGCGCGGGTCAGGGAGGACTTCCCGGCGTTGGGGAAGCCGACCAACCCGAGGTCCGCGATCGTCTTAAGCACGAGCCGGAAGGAGCCGGTCTCGCCCGGCTTGCCCGGCGTCGTGGTGCGCGGAGCCTGGTTGATGGAGTTGCGGAAGGCGGCGTTGCCGGCGCCCCCGCGACCACCCTGGAGAAGGACGACGCGCTCGCCCGGCTCGGTCAGCTCCGCGACGAGGCGACCGGTGTCGAGGTCGAGCACCTGGGTGCCCGGGGGGAGGTGAAGCAGGAGGTCGGGTCCGTTGAAGCCGGTGCTCAGGCGACCCATGCCGGGTTGGCCGTTCTTGGCCGAGCGATGGGGCTGCCAGCGGTAGGCCTCCAGGTCGCCGATGTTGTTGTCGCACAGCAGGACGACGTCGCCGCCCTTGCCGCCGTTGCCCCCGTCGGGCCCGCCCTTGGGGATGAACTTCTCGCGACGGAAGGAAAGGCAGCCGGCCCCGCCGTCACCGGCGCGGAGATGGACCTTCACTTCGTCGATGAACATGGCGGGGAGGCAATCGCAGGGGGAGGGGAGAAGGAAGACTAAAGCGAGGCGCGCGGAGCGAGGGCCGCGCCTGGGCCTTGCTCCGACGCCGCGCCCCCGCTCCCCTCCCCTTTTCTTCTCGCCCACCGCCCCGCTTTCCGTCCTTGTGGGGCCTCCTACCCCCTTCCACCAACGACCATGCCTGCCAAAGTCCACACCGACCGCGACGCCGACCTCAAGAACCTCAAGGGCAAGACCCTCGCCGTTCTCGGCTTCGGCTCCCAGGGCCACGCCCACGCGATGAACCTCCGCGACAGCGGCCTGAAGGTCATCGTCGGCCTCTACCCGGGCTCGAAGTCCAAGGCCGCCGCCGAGAAGAAGGGCTTCAAGGTCTACGAGACCGGCGAGGCCGTCCGCCGCGCCGACGTCATGCTCGTCGCCATCCCCGACATGAAGCAGGCCGACGTCTGGGCCAAGAGCATCTCCCCCAACCTCGGCAAGGGCGGGAAGACCGTCCTCTTCATCCACGGCCTCTCGATCCACTACAAGCTGATCAAGCCCGGCAGGAACGTCGACATCGCCATGGTCGCCCCCAAGGGCCCCGGCCACGTCGTCCGCGCCCAGTACACCGAGGGCAAGGGCGTCCCCGGCCTTGTCGCCGTGCAGCAGGACACGACCGGCCACGCCCTCAAGACCGCCCTCGCCTGGGCCAAGGGCATCGGCGCCACCCGCGCCGGCGTCATCAAGACCACCTTCAAGGAGGAGACCGAGACCGACCTCTTCGGCGAGCAGGCCGTGCTCTGCGGCGGCGCCTCCGAGCTGGTCAAGGTCGGCTTCGAGACCCTGGTCAAGGCCGGCTACCAGCCCGAGATGGCCTACTTCGAGTGCCTCCACGAGCTGAAGCTCATCGTCGACCTCATGGTCGAGTCCGGCATCTCCGGCATGCGCTTCTCCATCTCCGAGACCGCCAAGTACGGCGACATCACCCGCGGCCCCCGCGTCGTCAACAAGTCCTCGCGCAAGGCCATGGAGCAGATCCTCCGGGAGATCCAGTCGGGCAAGTTCACCCGGCAGTGGGTCGCCGAGTACAAGGGCGGACTGAAAAACTACAACCGCCTCCTCAAGCAGGGCGAGAACCACCCGATCGAGAAGACCGGCCAGCGCCTCCGCGCGCTCATGCCCTGGGTCCAGAAGCGCAACATCAAGGGCGCCCAGGCGGACTACACGACCAAGTGACGCGCCCTGCGCGCTGCCAAGGGGCCGGCTCGAGCCGGCCCCTTTTGTTTGGCAACGGGGGCTCGGGGGCACAGCGGCACAGGGGCACGGGAGGTGCGCGATGCGAGGGTGACGACGGATTCGAAGGAGAGGAAAAGCGGCCCGAGACACGGGAAAAACCGAGCCGGGCACCCATCCTCCATTCATCCCTCCATCGACTCATCCCTTCATCGCCGACAGCTCAGCCTCCCCGCTCCTCGCACCTTGCCCCTCGCTCCCCTTGGCAGCCCCGCCTCTTTCCCCTTTAAACTTCCGACGTTTTCCTCCTGCCTGCTGCCGAATGGCCCTCCTTTCCCTGCTCGACGTCCATCTCGCCTTCGGCGGCCCCCCGCTGCTGGACGGCGTCAACCTGCAGATCGAGGAGGGCGAGCGCGTCTGCCTCGTCGGGCGCAACGGCGCGGGCAAGACCACCCTCTTCCGCATCGCGACCGGCGAGACGAGGGCGGACAGCGGGGAGGTCGGCCGATCCGCGCGGCAGGGCATCCTCACCCAGGAGATTCCCGGCTCGCTCCCGGGCACGGTCCGCGAGGTCGTGGCCTCGGGCCTCGGGCCGGAGGACGGGCATGAGGAGGACTGGGAGCGCGACCTACGGGTCGACGACCTCGTCGCCCGCCTCGGCCTGCCCGAGGACAAGCCCTTCGACGCCCTTTCCGGCGGCCTCAAGCGACGCTGCCTCCTCGCGCGCGCCCTCGCCGCGAAGCCCGAGCTCCTCCTGCTCGACGAACCCACCAACCACCTCGACCTCGAGTCCATCCTCTGGATGGAGGAGTTCCTGCTCGAGGCGCGCATCCCGCTGTTCTTCGTCACGCACGACCGCGCCTTCCTCCGCCGCATGGCCACCCGCATCGTCGAGCTCGACCGCGGCAAACTGGCCAACTGGCCCTGCGACTACGACACCTACCTCGGCCGCAAGGTCGAGGCCGAGGAGGCGGAGCGACGCCAGCGGGCCGCCTTCGAGAAGAAGCTCGAGCAGGAGGAGGCCTGGTCGCGCCGCAGCCCCGGCGCCCAGCGCAAGAAGTCCGAGGCCCGCATGGAGGCGCTCCGGAAGATGCGGGCCGAGCGCGGCGGCTGGCGCCGGGCCGACGGCACCGCGAGGATGGACCTCGCGGCCGGCGACCTCTCAGGCGTCCGGGTGGTCGAGGCCGAGAAGCTCGGCTTCGCCTATCCCGGCCAGCCCCCGGTCGTGCGGGGCCTCGACCTCGTCCTGCGCCGCGGCGACAAGGTGGGCATCCTTGGGCCCAACGGCGCGGGCAAGACCACCCTGATCAAGCTCCTCCTCGGGCAGCTGTCGCCGACCGAGGGAACGATCAAGCACGGCACGCAGCTGGAGGTCACCTATTTCGACCAGATGCGCGCGGCGATCGACGACGCCAAGACCGTCGCGGAGAACGTCGCGGGCGAGAGCGACACCCTCCTCGTCCAGGGCCGCAGCCGCCACGTCATCAGCTACCTGCAGGACTTCCTCTTCGAGCCCTCGCGCGCCCGCTCCCCCGCCCGGATGCTCTCCGGGGGCGAGCGCAACCGACTCCTGCTCGCCAAGCTCCTCGCCAAGACCGCCAATGTCCTGGTCCTCGACGAGCCGACCAACGACCTCGACACCGACACCCTCGACGTGCTCGAGGAGCTGCTCGTCGGCTACCAGGGGACGCTCCTCCTCGTCAGCCACGACCGCGCCTTCATTGACAACGTCGTCACCAGCACCCTCGTGCTCGAGGGCGGGGGCAACGTCACCGAGCACGTCGGCGGCTACTCCGACTGGCGCGCCGAGGTCGCCCGCCTCGCCAAGGCCGCCCCGGCGACGAAGGCTTCCGCCAAGCCGGCCGCCAAGCCCGAGCCCTCCCCGGCGAGCCCCGCGTCCAAGCCGGCCCGCAAGCTCACGAACAAGGAACAGCGCGAGCTGGCGGATCTGCCCGCGCGCATCGCCGCCCTCGAGAAGGAGCAGGCCGAGCTCACGGCCCAGCTGGGCGACCCGGCGCTCTACAAGGACGGGCCCGCCAAGGCCGCCGAGCTCCAGGCCAGGCTGGCCGAGGCCGAGAAGGCCCACGGCGCGGCCGTCACCCGTTGGCTCGAGCTGGAGGGCTGAGCGGAACCCCTGCGGCGGCCAGGCTGTCAAAGGTCCCATGCAGGATTTCCTCGCGCGCGTCCTCCGCGACCTCGGTTGCCAGACCGGCACCGTTCACCGCACCGGCGCCGACGGCCAGCTGGAGCTGGTCGCCCAGGTCGGCGTCCCCGATTTCCTCCTGCCCAAAGTGGCCCGCATCCCCTTCGGCAAGGGCATCGCCGGCTGCGCCGCCGAGCGCAAGGGACCCGTCCAGCTGTGCAACCTGCAGACCGACACCTCCGGCCTCGCCCGCCCCGAGGCCAAGGCGACCGGCGTCAACGGCTCGCTCGCCGTGCCGGTGCTGTCGCCCGACGGCCGCGTCCTCGGCGTCATCGGCATCGGCAAGGCCGTGCCGCACGACTTCTCCGCGGAGGAGACCGCCCGGCTGGAGGCCGAGGCGCGCCGACTGGCGGGGCCATGGGCAAGCTGAGGGGGAAATTTTCCGGCTGACCTCCCGAGAGCGGGAGGCTAGGCAAGGGATCGCCCCGACCCCATGAAAGACGACCCCCTCCACAGCGAGGCCTTCCTCGCGCGGCTCATGCGCGAGCAGCTGCGGCTCTCCATCGCCTGCGCCCTCGCCTTCGTCGTGGCGCTCGTCGCCTTGCCCCTCCTCAACTACCTGGCGCCCGACCTGATGGCCCGCCGGATCGGGGGCTTCACCCTGAGCTGGCTCATCCTGGGCGTCCTCTTCTTCCCCTACGTCTGGCTCCTGTCCTGGATCTTCATCCGCCGCTCGCTCGCCCTCGAGGCGGCCGAGGCCGCCGCCGCCAAGGAGGCGTCCGGCCGATGAGCCCGGCGCTCGCGGCCCTGGGCGGCATCGACCCCTGGATCGCCGCCTTCTCGCTCGTCACCGTGGCCGTCACGGTCGGCATGGGCTTCTGGTCCGCCGGCAAGTCCAAGTCCGCGGGCGACTTCTTCGTCGCCGGCCGCTCGGTGTCCGTTGGCTGGAACGCCTCCGCCATCTCGGGCGAGTACCTCTCGGCCGCCTCGTTCATGGGCGTGGCCGGGATGGTCATGGCCGTGGGCTACGACGCCCTCTGGTACCCCGTCTGCTACGCCTGCGGCTACCTGTTCCTCCTGCTGTTCATCGCCGGGCCGCTCCGCCGCTTCGGCGCCTACACCATCCCCGACTTCGCGGAGGGCCGCTACGACTCGCCCCTCTTCCGGAAGATCGCGGTCTGCTTCGTCCTCTTCATCGGCTTCTTCTACACCATGCCCCAGATGAAGGGCGCGGGCACCACCCTCGCCTACATCTTCCCCGGCCTGCCCTACTGGGCCGGCGTCGTGGTGGTCGGCGCCGTCATCACCCTCAATGTCTCCCTCGGGGGCATGAAGGGCATCACCCTGGTCCAGGCCTTCCAATACTGGCTGAAGATGTTCGCCATCGCCGTGCCCGTGTTCGTGCTGGCCGCCGTGGTGGGCCACTATCACGAGCACCTCGGGGCGAACCGGACCGCCCGGGAGGCGGGCCGGGCCGTCCCCGCCGAGGTGGCCCGCGGCGGGCTGCCCGCCAAGGCGCCCGCGGACGAGCAGTGGATCGCGCCCTTCGGGCGCCTCACGACCAAGGCGGTCGACGCCGCCATCGCCGCCGCGCCCACCGCCGAGGCCAAGGCCGCCCTCGAGGCCGACAAGCGCCCCTACTCCCTGCTCTACACCTACTCCCTCATCATCGCGCTCGTCTGCGGCACCGCCGGCCTGCCCCACATCCTCGTCCGCTTCTACACCAACCCGGACGGGGTCGCCGCCAAGCGCACGACCATGTGGGTGATGATACTCATCGGGGTCTTCTACCTCTTCACACCCGTCTACGGCGTGCTCGGGCGCTCCCTCGCACCCCACCTTTACGAGGGCCTGGGCGCCAAGGGCACCGACAAGGTCGTGCTCGAGCTGCCCACCCTCCTGGCAGGCAAGGACCTCACCCTGCTCGGCTCCGTCCTCTCGGGCATCACCTGCGCCGGCGCCTTCGCCGCGTTCATGTCGACCTTCTCCGGGCTCCTCGTCTCCATGACCGGGGCGCTCGCCCACGATGTCTACGGCCGCATCCTGCGGCCCGAGTCGACGCCCGAGCAGCGCCTGCGCGCCTTCAAGTGGTGCGCCGTGCTCATCGGCGCCGTCTCCATCCTCCTCGGCATGCAGGTCGAGGCCCTCGAGATCAACTTCATGGTCGGCCAGGCCTTCGCCATCGCCGCCGCCAGCTACTTCCCCCTGCTCTTCCTGAGCGTCTGGTGGCGCGGGATGACGATGCCGGGCGCTGCCGCCGGCATGCTCGGGGGCGGGCTCTCGGCGCTCGCCGCCATCACCCTGACCTCGGTCTCGGACGTCGCCGCCGCGGGCGCCAGGAAGTTGCCCGCCGCCGAGCTCGCCGCCTACTGGGCCGACCGCCCCGTGGCCAAGGCGCTCGCCGACCTCTGGGCCTCCCACCCCCTCGCGCGCATCCTTTGCGAGCAGCCGGCCATCTGGGCCGTGCCCCTCGCCATTTCCCTGATGTGGCTCGTCTCCCGCGCGACCGCGGCCCGTGTGCCGGCCGACATCCGGATGAAGATGCTCGTCCTCCACGCCCCCGAGGCCCTCGGGCTCAAGCAGGAGTACATCATGGAGCACGAGGGGGCCGTCCACTGCTTCGACGGCAGGGCGAGGCGGCCCCCCAAACCGGGCCAGCCGAACCTTTTTCGTTTTTAATTTCCCCTTTTTTGGAGAGGCTGGCGGCGAACCATGCGCCCGCTCGTCCTCCTCACCCGCGGAAGCCCCCTGGCTCGACGCCAGGCGGAGCTGGCGGCGGCGCACCTCGGCGCCGCGCTCGGGCGCCCCGCCGAGATCCGCATCCTCGTGACCACGGGCGACCGCCAGGCCGACTGGTCGCTCGAGAGGCAGGGCGGCAAGGGCCTCTTCACCGCCGAGCTCGAGCAGGCCCTGCTCCGCGGCGAGGGCGACCTCGCCGTCCACAGCGCCAAGGATCTACCCACGGAGCTGCCCGCGGGCCTCGGGCTCGCCGGATTCCTTCCCCGGGAGGACGCGCGCGACGCGCTCGTCCGCCGCGACGGCGCCGAGCCCCGCCTCATCGCGACCGGCAGCCCGCGCCGCCGCGCCCAGGGCAGGCTGCTGTTTCCCCGCGCCGAATGGAACGAGCTTCGCGGCAACGTCGACACCCGCCTGCGCAAGGTCGCCGCGGGCCAGGCCGACGCGTCCTTCCTCGCGTGCGCCGGCATGAACCGCCTGGGCATCCGCGCATGGGAGGGCCTGGCCATCGAGCCGATCGGGCTGGACAAGATGGTGCCGGCGGCCGGCCAGGGGGCGGTCGCGCTGCAATGCCGCTCCGCCGACATTCCCGCCTTCGCCGGCTGCCTCGACGCCGACACCGCCCGGTCGGTGGGCATCGAGCGGCTCTTCCTGGCCCGGCTGGGCGAGGGGTGTCACACCGCCTTCGCCTGCCATGTCGCCGGCGGGGAGGTCCACCTCTTCCGCGAGGATTTCGGCCGGCGCGCCTATCCCATGCCCGCGCGCGGCGCCCGCGAGGCGGAACCGCTTGTCGGCGCCATCCTCGCCGACCTAGCCTAAGGCCATGAGCCCAGCCCGACTCAAGGGACGACGCGTCCTCCTCACCCGCCCCGAAGGCTCCGCCGCCGCCTGGCGCTCCGCCCTCGAGGCGGCCGGGGCGCGCGTCGATGAGCTGCCCCTCATCGCCGTGCGCCACGAGGCGGACCAGGCCATCCTCCGCGAGGTGCTCGACGGCATCGGCGAGTACGAGTGGATTGTCTTCACCAGCGCCAACGGCGTGCGCGGGTTCTTCGAGCGCTTCCTCGAGCGCTACACCGACATCCGCTCCGTCGGCGGCGTCCGCTTCGCCTGCGTCGGGCCGGCGACCGAGGCCGCCCTCCGCGCCTACCACCTGGACAGCGACCTGACCCCCCGCGAGGCCGACGGCGTCAGCCTGGCCCGAACCCTGATGACCGAGCACGATGTGGAGCACCAGAAGGTGCTGGTCGTCTCCGGGAACCTGGCCTCGGACGAGCTGCCCCGGCTGCTGTCCGAGCAAGGCCATGCCATCGTGGACAAGATCCTCGTCTACAGCACCGGCGAGCGCGACGTGTCGGCGCTGGAGGCCGCGGCGAGCTTCCGGCGCGAGGGCGCCGACCTGCTCGTCTTCGCCAGCCCGTCCGCCGTCGAGTCCTTTCTGCACCAGGCCGCCTCGCTTCGGCTCGAGCCCGGCGCCCGGCAGCCCATCGCCGTCGCCGTCGGCTCGACCACCGCCGAGGCCATGCGCCGCGCCGGCATCCCCGTCGGCGCCATCGCCGCCAAGCCCACCGCGGAGGGCATCCGCGACGCCGCCGACGAGGCCCTCGCCTCGGCCAGGGCATGATCGGTCCCTGCGAGGTCAAGGTCTGCGGCATCACGCGCGCCGCCGACGCCGCGGTCGCCCTGCTGCTGGGCGCCGACTGGCTGGGCGTCAACGCCTGGGCCCGATCGCCCCGCTTCGTCGACCCGCCCCGGCGCGCCGCCCTCCTGCGGGAAATCCCCGAGGCCAACCGCGTCGCGGTGACCGTCAACGCCTCGCCCGCGGAGGTCCTCGACCTGCTCCGGGAAGGTTTCTCCGCCGTCCAGGTGCACTTCGACCCCGCGGAGCGCCTCTGCGACCCCGCGGCCCTCTCCTCCGCGGCGGGTCCCGGCCGTCTCTGGCTCGCGCCGCGACTGCCGGCAGCCGCCAAGTTCCCCGAGACCCTGCTCCCGCTGGCTTCCGCGTTCGTGCACGACGCGCATCGCGCCGACGCCTACGGGGGCACCGGCCTGCGGGGAGACTGGGACCGCCACCTGCGCCTGCAGGCCTCCCATCCCGGTCATCGCTGGATTCTCGCCGGCGGCCTCGGCCCCGACAATGTGGCCGAGGCGGCCGCGAGGGGCGTCAAGGCCATCGACCTCAACAGCGGCGTGGAAATCTCCCCGGGCCTCAAATCCGTGGAGAAACTTTATCTCGTCCACGAGCTTCTGCGCAAAAATGTCCAAAAGTGAGCCCAAGACAGGGCATTTCTCGCCTTGGCACGGGGTTTGCAATGGCTAGCGGAACCGTTAACCCTAAAACCACAACACCCACATGAAACTCGTCACCGCCATCATCAAGCCCTTCAAGCTCGAGGAAGTTAAGGACGCTCTCGCCGAGGTCGGCATCGAGGGCATGACCGTGACCGAGGTCAAGGGCTTCGGCCGCCAGAAGGGCCACACCGAGATTTACCGCGGCAGCGAGTACACCGTCGACTTCCTCCCCAAGATCAAGCTCGAGCTGGTCCTCGCCGACGAGCTGGTCGACCGCGCCATCGACACCATCACCAAGGCGGCGCGCACCGGCAAGATCGGCGACGGCAAGATCTTCGTCACCTCCGTCTCCGAGGTGATCCGCATCCGGACGGGCGAGCGCGGTCCCGAGGCGATCTGATCCCCGCGGAGGAACACCCCGGGGTCGGCGCGCCCATCTCCGCCCCCCGGGGCGCCCTTCCCGGTCAGCGGCTCGGCGACGTCGGCTGTCTCAGCCGAACGTGCTTGAGCGGGTGCACGTCGAGCAGGGTCGGATGCCAGCCCTCGACCTCCGGACGGATGAGGAACTTGCTCCGGTTGAAGACCACGGGAAGGACGGGCGCCCCGGCGATCAGCCGCGCCTCGGCGGCCTGGAAGTGCTCGAACCGCCGGTCGCGGTCCGACTCGGCGGCGGCAAGCGCGATGAGGCGGTCGTACTCGGGGTCGCTCCATCCGGTCTGGTTCATCTCGTTGCCCGTGGTGAACATCTCGAGGAAGGTATTGGGGTCGTTGTAGTCGCCGGTCCAGGCCGAGCGCGCGATCTGGTAGTCGCCCTTGTTCAGGCTCTGCAGATAGACCTTCCACTCCTGGTTGCGGATCACCACCTCGACGCCCAGCTCGCGGCGCCACATCTCCTGGTAGGCCTGGGCGGCGAGGATGGACCCCTCGGAGGTGTTGGTCAGGTACTCGAGGGCGGGGAAGCCCTTGCCGCCGGGGTAACCCGCCTCGGCCAGCAGGCGGCGGGCCTCGTCGCGATCCTGGCTCCAGGCGTGGCGGCTGACATAGCCCGCGGTGCCGGGCGGGGTCATGCCCAGGGCGGGCGCCTCGCCGGCGCGAAGCACCTTCTCGGCCATGAGCCGCCGGTCGAGCACCATCCCGAGGGCGCGCCGGACGCGCACGTCGGCGAGCGCCCTCGCCACGGCGGGGTTGCCGCGAACCTGGGTGTTCACGCGGATGTAGGACACGGACAGGTAGGGATCGACGCGCAAGGCGGGGCTCTTGGCCGCCAGCAGCCGGTGCACCTTGTAGGGAGGCACCGCCCCGGTGATGTGCAGCTCGCCGCCGCGGAACGCGCGCTCCTCGGTGTAGAGGTCGGAGATGGCCCGGAACTGCACGCCGTTGAGCGCGACGTTGGCGGCGTCCCAGTAAAGCGGATTGCGACGCACGGTGATGCGCCGGGCCACCTCCCAGGACTCGAGCGTGAACGCCCCGTTGCCGACCAAGGTCCCGGGCTGGGTCCAGCGGCCGTGCTGGGCGTCGATCGGCCCGTGGGCGAGGATGGTCGGGGGGTGGACGGGAAGCCAGCTGTGATGGCAGAGCAGCTGGAGGAAGTAGGGCGTCGGGTGATCGAGCTCGACCCGGAGGGTGCGCGCGTCGACCGCCCGGATGCCGACCGAGGAGAAGTCGGTCGTCTTGCCGGCGTTGAAATCCCGGGCGCCCCTGACCGCGAACAGCATCCAGGCGTACTCGGAGGCGAGGCCGGGAGAGAGGATCCGGCGGTAGCTGAACGCGAAGTCCTGGGCGGTCACGGGCTCGCCGTTGGACCATCGGGCGGACGGGCGCAGGTGGAAGGTCCATGTCCTGCCGTCGTCCGAGAGCGTCCAGCGCTCCGCCACCGCGGGCTCGGGCTCAAGCGTGCGGGGATTGGGCTCGACCAAGCCCTCGAAGAGGGCGCTGACGATGCGCGACTCGAGCACCCCCGTCACGACCTGGGGGTCGAGGCCGGCGGGCTCGGCGCTGTTGTTGATGATGAGCACGCCCTCCCGGGCGGAGCGCGTGGCGGTGTCCTCCTCCGGGGCGCACCCGAGGAGCAGGACGAGGAGCGCGGGCAGGAGGCGCATGGCCAAGGATTAGACCGGCGGCCGGCCGGGGAAAAGGCCCAAACGCCGGGCTCTCATTTCCTTGCCGCCCGGAGCTTGCCGCCTAGGCATGGGTCATGCGACGGCCCACGGTCCTGCTCACCAACGACGACGGCATCGGCGCGCTCTTTCTCCGCACCCTGGCGGCGGCGGCCGGCCGCGAGGGGTTCGAGGTCTGGGTGGCCGCCCCCACCGGGGAGCGCAGCTGGATCGGCCGGGCCTTCAGCCGCAACCGCAACGTCCCGGTGGCCGCCATTGACGGCCTGGGCGACCTGGCGTGGTCCCTGGACGGCACCCCCTCGGACTGCGTCAACATCGCCCTGGGCCACCTGCTCCCCCGCCGCCCCGACGTCGTCCTGTCCGGGATGAACATCGGCTACAACGCCTCCATGCCGCTTTGCCTGAGCTCCGGAACCCTCGCGGGCGCCATCGAGGGCGCCGCCTGGGGCATCCCCGCCGCCGCCTGCTCGCTCGACCTGAGCCAGGAGGTCTTCGAGCAGGTGCGCCACGCCAAGGAAACCTGCCCGCCCGGGCTCGAGCCCCACCTGCGCGCGGCGTGCGCCCACGCCGCCGCCTTCGCCCGGACCCTGGTCGGGGCGGAAACACCTGGGCTGACCGTCCACAACCTCAACTACCCGAGCGACACCACCTCGCGGACACCGGTGGAGCGGACCGTGCCGGCCCACCTGCGCTTCGGCGCGCTCTTCGGGCGCGACACCCACGGCTTCACCTTCCGCTGGAACGACGGCGCCGAGCTGAGCGGGCGCGCCGACACCGACGTGGCGGCCATCGAGCGCGGGTCCATCAGCCACACCGTGCTCGACTTCAGCCGGCTCGGAAGCTGAGCGCCGGGCGCTTGCCAAGGCCCGGCCCGCCCCCATCCTTGGCGGCATGCCGGGTCATCCCTGCGACCGCTGCGGCGCCCCCGCCACCCTCTTCCTCGCCCAGGTGGCCGGGGAACAGTCCGCCGTCGTCGCCCTCTGCCCTGCCTGCGCCCCAAAGGGATTGGCCGCGGCCCCCCTGCCCGCCTCGGCGGCTGGCCTGTCGGTGCCAATCCCCCTGCCGCCGAGCCGCTCGCCCTGTCCCGCCTGCGGGTTCCGTTGGCCGGATTTCGAGCGACACCAGCGCTTGGGCTGCCCGGCGTGCTACGAGGCCCATGCCGCCCAGTCGCGCGCCCTGGTTGCCCGCACGCAACCCTCGCTGGCCCACCAAGGCCGCCGACCCGGTGCCCCGGTGGCGCCGCTTCAGCGGGAAATGGACGGACTGAGGGCGGCGACACCCATCGCGCGAGGCGTCGCGGAGCTCGAGGCACGCCTGGCCAAGGCCATCCGCGAGGAGAATTACGAGGAGGCCGCGCGGCTTCGCGACCTCATCGCCTCCCGGACGCCACCGGCCTGAGGCGCCCGCTCGCGGCATTGGGTTTGCCCTCCCTTCCGGCGGTCCCATCGTGACCGAATGGACCTGAGCCCGCCCCAGCTCATCGCCCTGCTCGCGCTCCAATACGCCCTCATCCTAGGGGTGGCCCGGATGTCCGGATGGGCGGCGGCGCGCCTGGGGCAACCCGAGGTCGTGGGCATGATGGTCGGCGGCGTCCTGCTCGGCCCCTCGGCGCTGGGACAACTCGCGCCCGAGGCCCAGGCCTGGCTCTTTCCCTCGGAAAGCCTGCCCATCCTGGGTCTCATCGCCCAGGTCGGCGTCGGGCTTTATCTCTTCGCCGCGGGGTTGGACTTCGACACGGGCCTGATTCGCCAACGGGCCCGGGCGGCGGCGGCGATCTCCCTCGCGGGCATCGCGGTTCCCTTCCTCGCGGCATGGCCGACAGCCCGGGCCATCGGCGACACCCCCGGCCTCTTCGGGCCGGGAGTCACCGAGCCGATGCGGATCCTCTTCCTCGGGGCCGCCATCGCCATCACCGCCTTCCCCATGCTGGTCTGGATCGTGCGGGAACGCGGGCTGGAGAGGACCGCGATGGGCAACCTCGCCATCGCCTCGGGCGCCATCGACGACGTCCTGGCCTGGTGCATCCTCGCCGGCGTCGTCTCCGCCGTGTCCGGGGATCCCGGAACCCTCGCGCGCGCCATCGGCGGTGCCGCCGCCCTCGGCGTCTTCGCGGCGTTCCTCGGACGCAGGACCCTCGGCTGTCTCAGCCAGCCGGCCGAGAGGCGCGGCAGGGTCTCGGCCGGGGATGGGCTGGCGCTCGCCCTCGCCCTGGCGACGTTCCTCGCCTTCAGCGAATGGGCCGGGCTCCATGCGGTCTTCGGCGGTTTCATCTGCGGGCTCTGCCTCCCGCGGGGACGGCTCAGCCAGGCGGCCGGACGTCGCCTCGACCCGCTGGTCGGCCCCTGGCTGCTGCCCGTCTTCTTCACCTACTCCGGCCTGCACACCCGGCTCGACCTCGTGCTGACGCCCGAGGGCCTGGCCCTCGCGGGGCTTGTCCTCGGGGTCTCCATCCTCGGCAAGGGCGGCGCCTGCTGGGCGGCGGCGCGCCTGGCAGGCCTGCCGCCCAGGGAGGCGCTGGGCATCGGGGCGCTGATGAACGCGCGCGGCCTGATGGAGCTCATCCTCCTCGGCATCGGGCTGAGGGCGGGAATCGTGGGCCCCCTGCTTTTCTCCGTCCTCGTCCTCATGGCGATCGTCACGACCGCCATGGCGGGCCCGGCCTTCGACCGGCTGGGCGGCCGTCGCCCTCCCAAAAAAACGCTCGACCCTTGCTGAGGGGCGGGGATTGATGGGGAAGCGCCCACCCCGGCGCACCCACCCACCATGAAGTCCCTCCTCGCCGGCTGGCTGACGCTCGCCTCCCTCGCACCTTCCCTCGCCCTGGCCGGCGAGGCCGACATCCGCATCCCTCCGCTCGCCGACGCCAAGTTCCTCGGCGGCTCGCTGTCCGGACCCGACATCCTCTGGGTCGGCATCGCGGTCTGCCTGCTCGCCGTGGCCTACGGCTGGTGGCAGTACATCCAGACCCGCGCCCTGCCCGTCCACCGCTCGATGTCCGAGGTCTCCGACATCATCTGGGAGACCTGCAAGACCTACCTCTGGCAACAGGGCAAGTACCTCTCCGCGCTCTGGCTGCTCATCGCGGCGTGCATCATCTACTACTTCGGGTACCTCGAGGCCAAGTCCGCCTCCGACGTCGCCGTCATCCTCGGCGCCTCCGTCCTCGGCATCCTCGGCAGCTACGGCGTGGCCTGGTTCGGGATCCGCATCAACACGGTGGCCAACTCCCGCGCCGCCTTCTCGTCGCTGCGGGGCAACCCGCTCGCCACCCTGCTCATCCCCCTGAAGTCCGGCATGAGCGTCGGCCTGCTGCTGGTCGCGATCGAGCTCCTCTTCATGATCGGCATCCTGCTCTTCCTGCCGATCACCCTCGCCGGCCCCTGCTTCATCGGCTTCGCCATCGGCGAGTCCCTCGGCGCCTCGGCCCTGCGCATCTGCGGCGGCATCTTCACCAAGATCGCCGACATCGGAGCCGACCTGATGAAGATCGTCTTCAAGCTGCCCGAGGACGACCCCCGCAACCCCGGCGTCATCGCCGACTGCACCGGCGACAACGCCGGCGACTCCGTCGGGCCCACCGCCGACGGCTTCGAGACCTACGGCGTGACCGGGGTGGCCCTCATCGCCTTCCTCGCCATCGCCCTCGCCGCCAGCCCCGCGCTCTGCGCCATCCTCATCATCTGGCTCTTCGCCATGCGGATCCTGATGGTCGCCACCGCCGTGGCGTCCTACTGGATCAACGACCGCGTGAGCAAGGCGGTCTGGGGCAAGTCCCGCGACTTCAACCTCGAGCAGCCCCTGACCAACCTCGTCTGGGTCACCTCGGTCGTCTCCATCGCCGCGACCTACTGGGCGAGCCACGCCCTGCTCGCGGGCAAGGAGGGCGTGCACGCCGACCTCTGGTGGGTGCTCTCGACCATCATCTCCCTCGGCACCGTGGCCGGCGCCCTCATCCCCGAGTTCACCAAGGTCTTCACCTCCACCGAGAGCCGCCACGTCAGCGAGGTCGTGACCTCGTCGAACCAGGGCGGCGCCTCGCTCAACATCCTCTCCGGCATGGTCGCGGGCAACTTCTCGGCCTTCTGGACCGGCCTGTGCATCCTCGGCCTGATGCTCGGCGCCTACCTGCTCTCCCTGCAGCCGGCGGTGGCCCAGCTCATGCCGGGCGCCTTCGGCTTCGCGGCCCCCATCTTCGCCTTCGGCCTCGTCGCCTTCGGCTTCCTCGGCATGGGCCCCGTGACCATCGCGGTCGACTCGTTCGGTCCCGTGACGGACAACGCCCAGTCGGTCTACGAGCTCTCCCGCATCGAGACCCGCCCGGGCATCGCCGGCGAGATCGAGCGCGACTTCGGCTTCAAGCCCGACTTCGAGGGCGCCAAGCACCAGCTCGAGAAGGGCGACGGCGCCGGCAACACCTTCAAGGCCACCGCCAAGCCCGTCCTCATCGGCACGGCCGTGGTCGGCGCCACCACGATGGTCTTCGGCATCATCATGATGCTGCAGGAGCACTACAAGGCCGCCGGCGTCAACGTGCTGGAGAAGCTCTCGCTCGTGCACCCCGAGGCGCTGATGGGCCTCCTGATGGGAGGCGCCGTCATCTACTGGTTCACCGGGGCCTCGACCCAGGCGGTCGTGACCGGCGCCTACCGCGCGGTCGTCTACATCAAGGACAACATGAAGCTCGACGCCGCCACCGCCTCGACGGAGTCGTCGAAGGAGGTCGTCCGCATCTGCACCCAGTACGCGCAGAAGGGCATGACGAACATCTTCGTCGCCATCTTCTGCCTCGCGCTCGGCCTGGCCTTCCTCGACCCCTTCTTCTTCATCGGCTACCTCGTCGGCATGGCCTTCTTCGGCCTCTACCAGGCCATCTTCATGGCCAACGCCGGCGGCGCGTGGGACAACGCCAAGAAGATCGTCGAGGTCGACCTCAAGGCCAAGAACACCCCGCTGCACGCCGCGACCGTCGTCGGCGACACCGTGGGCGACCCGTTCAAGGACACCTCGTCGGTCTCGCTCAACCCCGTGATCAAGTTCACCACGCTCTTCGGCCTGCTCGCCGTCGAGATCGCGGTGAAGATGCCGGCCGGCCCGAAGCTGCTCCTCGGGAGCGCGATCT
>JAURJZ010000059.1 GCA_030831965.1 Verrucomicrobiota bacterium | reverse complement strand
GCTCGGTCACCGCGACGCCGTCGCAGTTGCGCAGCAGGGACTCGAGGACGATCCGGATGGAGACGGGCAGGCGGGAGATTTTCCCGAGGCCGGCCTGCTCGAGCGCGGGCAGGGAGTGGTACCTCGAGGTCTTGCCCCCGGAGGCGAGGGTGCGGAGGGCGTTGAAGGGGTCGCGGGTGGGGGCCATGGGGGAAGCGGGCCTTCCAGCCAAGGCTTCGCCGAGGCGGGGGGCAAGTGCGGAGAGGGGTCGGGCGGCGGCGAGGGGCGGGTGTCGGGGTGTCGCCCTCGGCGGCGCCGGCAAAAAAAGACGCCCGGGATGCCGGGCGTCGGGAGGGGCTGGGCCGGGGCCTTAGGCGCCGACGGCGCGCTTGACCTTGGCGAAGTTGGGCAGCTGGGAGGGGTCGCGCTTGGCCTCGACGTGGACGATCTTGCCGGACTTGTCGGCGACGAAGACGGCGCGCTTGGCGACCTTGAGCTTGGCGAAGCCCAGCTTCTCGGCGATGACCCTGCTGTCGACGACCTTGAAGGCCTTGATGGCGGCGAGGCTCATGTCGGAGGCGACGGTGATGCCGAGGTTGTTCTGCTTGGACCAGGCCTCCTGGGCGAAGGGGTTGTCGACCGAGACAGCGATGACGTCGGCCCCGAGGGACTTGTAGGCGGCGAGGTCGTTGGTGACCTTGCACATCTCGTCGGTGCAGACGCCGGTGAAGGCGAGGGGGAAGAAGAGGATGACGGTGGGGCCCTTGCCCACGTTGCGGCGCAGGTTGACGTCGATCAGGCCGGCGTCGGTCTTGGCCTTGAGGGTGATCTCGGGGAGCGGCTGGTCTTTCTTGAGGGGCATGGCGTGGGGTGGGGGTTGAAGGTGGAGTCTTGGCGGGATTGGGGAGCGAGGGCAAGCCGGGAGGCGGGCCTAGCGAGCGGTCTCCGGGGGGGTCAGGCCGAGCCGGCGGAGCCACTTGCGCTGCGAGCCGACCAAGGACCAGGTGGCGCGGTCGATGGCGTCGGCGAGCTCCTCGAGGCCGGAGGGTTGCCCGGCCCTGAGCCAGCCGAGGGTTTCCCGGTAGCCGACGGCCCGGACGGCGGGGAGGTCGTCGGGCAGGTTGCGCGCGGCGAGGGCGCGCGCCTCGTCGACGAGGCCCTCGGCCAGCATGCGGCGGGTGCGGGCGCGGATGCGCGAGCGCAGCTCGGGGTCGGGTCGGTCGACGACCTCGGGGCGCAGGGTGAGGTCGGCGAAGGGGCCGGGTCGGGCGAGGTAGGCGGCGCGGAGCTCGTCGAGGGGGCGGCCGGAGGCGAGGCGGCGCTCGAGGGCCTTGGCGAGGCGGATGGGGTTGTCGGCGTCGAGCCAGGCCGGGAGGCGGCCGCCCTCGGCCGCGGCGAGGCGGCGCCGGAGGGCGTCGGGGCCGGCGGCCCGGAGGGCGCGGACCTCCTCGCGCACGGCGTCGGGAATCTCGAGCGCGTCGGTCACGGGGCCGAGGAAGGCCGCGAGGTAGAAGCCGCTGCCGCCCGCGACCATGAGGGGCTTGCCGCGGCGCAGGCAGTCGTCGACCGCCGCCCGGGCGTGGCGGACGTAGGCCTCGATGGAGAAGCGCTCGGCGGGATCGGCGAGGTCGATCCCGTGGTGGGGGACGCGCGCCCGCTCGGCGGCGTCGGGCTTGGCCGAGCCGATGTCGAGGCCGCGGTAGACGCAGACGGAGTCGCAGGAGAGGATCTCGCCGCCGCAGGCCTCGGCCCATGCGAGGGCGGCGGCGGTCTTGCCCGCGGCGGTGGGGCCGGCGAGGAGGCGCAGCTCGGGGCGTTCCGGCATCTCAGCCGACCCGGGTGCGGGTGAGGGTCGAGAGGAGGAGGTAGGCGACGGGTGCCACGAGGAGGAGGGAGTCGACGAGGTCGAGGGCGCCGCCGATGCCGGGGATGGTCGCGCCGGAGTCCTTGACGCCCGCCCGGCGCTTGAGGTGGGACTCGACGAGGTCGGAGGGGATGCTGACGAGGGCGATCGGGATGGCGAGGAGCGCGCCCTTGGCGGGATGGAAGTCGATGCCGGCCCATTGGCCGAGGGCCCAGGCGCCGGCGGCGCCGACGGCGCTCGAGAGGGCGACGCCGCCGACGCAGCCTTCCCAGCTCTTGGCGGGGCTCACGTTGGGCGCAATCTTGTGGCGCCCGAGGGGGATGCCGACGAGCAGGCCCCCGACGTCGGTGAACTTGGTCACGGCCACGACCCAGACGGCGAGCCACAGGCCGTCGTTGCGGCCGCGGCTTTCCCAACCGACGAAGGCGCCGAGGAAGAGCAGCAGGAAGGGCACGTAAAGCAGGCCGAAGACGGTGGGATTGCGGACGACCCAGGCCTTGGTCTCATCCGGCTTGGCGAGGAGGGTCAGGAGCACGCCCGCCCAGGCGAGCCCGATGAGGGCGACGTTGGCGTCGACCGAGACCAGGCCGAGGAACTGGGCGACGAGCAGGCCCCCGCCGCAGAGGAGGCCCACGGTGACGTCGGGCTCCGCGCCCATGCCGCGGAGGAGCCGGTAGGTCTCGAGCTGGGCCGCGAGGGCGACGGACAGGAGGGCGAGGAAACCCCCGAGCTGCGCGAGGTCGTAGCGTCCGAAGACCCAGAGGACGAGGAAGACCGCGGCCCAGAGCCCGGCGGTGCTGAGGGCGCGCTGGAGGATGACGGCGAGCGCCGAGGGGGCGGGTTCTCGGCTCATGGCGCGGGCTTGGTCGGGCGAACCTGGACGCCGGTCATGCCGAACCGGCGCTCGCGTCCGGCGAACTCGCGGAGGGCCGCGGCGAAGGCCTCGGCCCCGAAGTCGGGCCAGTAGGTGGGGGTGATGACAATCTCGGCGTAGGCGGCCTGGAGGAGCAGGAAGTTGCTGAGGCGGCACTCGCCCGAGGTGCGGATGATGAGGTCGGGGTCGGGCAGGCCGGCCGTCTCCAGGCGCGAGGCGAGGGTTTCCCAGTCGAGGGCGGCGGGGTCGAGGCGGCCGGCGGCGGCGTCGGCCGCGAGGGACCGCGCGGCCCGGGTCACCTCCTGGCGCGAGCCGTAGTTGAGGGCGATGACGAGGTCGAAGCCGGTGTTGTCGCGGCTGGAGGCGACGGCCTCCTCGATGGGGATGCGGATGAACTCCGGCATCGCGGTGAGGTCGCCGATGGTGCGGAAGCGGACGCGGCGCTTGGACAGCCGGCTGAGATGGAGGCGGAGGACCCACTCGCCGAGCTTGAAGAGCCCGCCGACCTCCTCGGCGGGCCGCCGCCAGTTCTCGGCGGAGAAGGCGTAGAGGGTGAGGCAGCGGACGCCGTGGTCGATGGCGGCGTCGACGACCTCGATCAGGCGCTCGGCCCCGCGCCGGTGGCCCTCCAGCCGGGGCAGGCCGCGCGCCTCGGCCCAGCGGCCGTTGCCGTCCATGATGATCCCGACGTGGGCGGGGACGCGGGAGGGTTGGGGGGCGGGGTCGGGCATGCTCAGCGGGCCTCGGTGGCGAGGAGGATGCCGGGGAAGCCGGCGGCGCGGGCGGCGTCGGCCAGGTCCGCCAGGCCCTGGAGGGTCTGGGAGCGGTCGGCGCGGACGAGGAGGGGGCGGCCGCGACGGGCGGGGTTGGCGGCGAGGCGGCGGAGCTCGACGCCGAGCGCGTCCTTGCCCTGGACGATGCGGCCCTCGAGCAGGTAGGTTCCCTCGCCCCGCGCGGAGACCAGGGTGGCGACGGCGCCGACGCGCGCGAGGTCGGCCCGGTTGGACGACGGCACCTCGGGGACGGACGCGGGCGATCCGTCGAGGGAGAGGTAGACGCCCCGGTAGTGGGCGAGGGGCGAGGCGACGAGGCCGGCGAGGGCGAGGCAGGCGAGTCCGAGCAGGACCGGCGTGGCGGCGAGCCGGGGGGAGCCGACGGGCACGCGGGCGAGGATGCCGAGCGGTGTCCTCATCGCTGGGCGCGCATGCGCTCGGCGGCCTGCTCCTCGGGGAGCTCGTGCCGGACGTAGGTGATCAGGCTCCAGGCGGCGATCTCCATCTCGGTGGCGATGGCCCGGACGCGCCCGGAGAGGAAGTGGTGGCCGACGCCGCAGACGGCGGCCACGCAGAGCCCGAGGGCGGCGGTGGCGAGGGCCGACTGGGCCTCGAGGAGGAGGGCGTCGGGCGCGCCGTAGAGGCTGCCGTCGCGGAGGGCGCCGGCGATGTCGAACCCGGCGACGGCGGCGCCGGCCAGGCCGAGGAGGGGGGCGAGCTGGCCGAGGGCGGCGAGGGTGCCGAGGCGGCGCTCAAGCACGGGCAGCTCGAGGAGCGCGGCCTCGGTGGCGGCGGCCCGCATGGCGTCCTCGCCGGCGGGGATGCGGAGGAGGGCGGCCTTGACGACGCGGGGAACCGGGCCGGGCGAGTCCTCGCAGGCGGCGAGGGCCTCGATGGCGCGGCCGGCGCGGAGGTTGTTGCGGACGCCCTCGATGAAGTCGGCCGAGCGCACGTGGCCGCGGTGCAGGAAGAGGGCCCGCTCGACCATGAACAGCGCGGCGAGCGCCGCGGTGCCGAGGATGAGCCAGGCGAAGGCGCCGCCGTCGGCGAGCAGGGAGAAGTCCGTGGCGGGGCTCATCGGCTGGGCGGATTGGACGGGGCCTCGCCGAGTTCCGCAAGTTTGCTTTCCGCGGCGGCCTTGCCGGGCAGGCGGGCGCCGCCCTCGGGCAGGCCGGCGTTGAGGTCGCGGAGCAGGCGGAAGGCCGCGCGGGCCTCCTCGAGGTCGCCCTCGGCCTGGCATTGCTCGCCGAGGAGGAGCAGGGAGCGCGCGACCCAGATGCGGCCGCCGACGCCCAGGGTCTCGCGCGAGCCCCGGAGGAGGTCGGCGGCCTCGGCGGCGAGAACCTGCCTCGCCTCGCGGCGCGTGGCCTCGGCGTCCGCCAGGCCCTCGCCGCGCGCGCGGTCGAGGAGGGACTGGGCGTGCTTGTGGCGGGCCTCGGCGAGGATGTCGGGCAGCGCCGCGTGGGAGGCGACGGCGCGCTCGTAGGCGGCGACGGCGCGGTTGATGCGGGTGCGGTCGGGGCCGCCGTTGGGCGCGCGGCGGAGCGAAGCGAGGCCCATCAGGCAGTCGGCCCTGGCGAGCTCGGCGAGGGCGAGGCCGGGGTGCTGGGGGAAGAGGCGGGCGGCGTCGTCGAGGACGCGCAGGCCCGAGTCGAAGTCGCCGAGCCGCCGGTAGACCTCGGCGAGGCGCAGGTGGGCCCGGAAGGCGAGGGGGTGGGAGGCGTGGCGCTGGAGGAAGGCCGCGTGGAGGCGGGCGGCGTCGGCGAGGCGATCCCGCCCCTCCTCGTCGGCGAGGATGAGGGCCTGCTCGGCCGCCTCGTGCAACCCGAGGGCGGCGAACTCCGCGAGTCCGGCGTCGTCGGCGAAGTCGGCGGCCAGCTGCTCGAAGCGGGCCTGGGCCTCGCGGTGGCGGCCCTCGGCGGCGAGAAGGCGCCCCTCGACAAGGTAGGCCGCGGCGGAGGCCGAGACCTTGCCGAACCTGGCCCGGAGGTCGGCGAGCGCCTTGATGCCGAGGCCGGCCGAGGCGTCGGCGCCGATGCGGGCGCGGAGGAGCGCGGCGTGGGCCGCGAGCTCGGGCGCGGCGGCGCGGAGCTCGGCGGGGGTGTCGGCGGGCAGGTCGGCGAGGGTCTTGGCGACCTGGTCGGCGTGGAGGGCGGCGGTGGTGCGGTCGCCGTTGGCGAGCGCGGCGAGGGCGCGGAGCCAGGCGAAGCGCAGGGCGAACTCGGTGGGCGCGTCCTGGGTGACCTGGGCGAGCCGGGCGAGGGTGCGGGTGAAGAGGTCGGCCCCGCCGACCCGGCGGGCGGCGTCGGCCGTGTTCCAGGCGCCGATGAGAATCCGTCGGCGGGTGATGTCGCCCGCCTTGGCGGCGGCCTCGACCCGGGCGGCGGCGGCCTCGATTCCCTTGTCAAGGCGGAGCGAGCAGAGCACGGCCTGGTGGAAGGCGGCGTCGCGGAGGTCAGAAGCGCGGGCGGAGGCCTGGAGGTCGGCGTAGGCCCTCTCGGCGAGGGCGTGGTCGCCGGCCAGGAAGAGGCAGTCGGCCGAGGCGGCCTGGATGGACTCGCGCTCGGCCTCCGGGGCCAGGGCGGCGAGGCGGTCGAGCTGGGTGGCGGCGAGGCGGTAGGCGCCGTCGCCCCAGGCGACGAGGGCGAGGATGCGGACGGCCTCCGCGGCGAGGGGGCTCCCGGGTGTCTCGCGGAGGAGGTCCTCGGCGGCGGCCCGGGCGAGCTCGCGGTTGCCCGCGGCGATCATGACGCGGGCGCGGGCGAGGTGGATGGTGTCGGTCAGGCCCGGGTTGCGGGGGCAGCCGGTGGTCGCGTCGCTGAGGAAGGCGTAGGCGGCGTTGGCGACCTGGACGACGCGGTCGGGCGGGGCCTCGCCGACGGCCCCGGCGAGGGCCGCGACGGCCTGCGCGCGGAGCTCGTTGCGAGCCTCCGCCCGCCCGGCCGCGGCGCGAAGGCGCGCGAGGCCCTCCGGCTCGCGCGAGCCGATGAGGAGCCCCGCGGCGAGGTCGGCCTCGGCGCGGAAGGCCGGCGAGCCCTCCGCGGCCCTGTCGAGCGCCTCGACCGCCTCGCCCACCTTGCCGGCGCGGGCGAGGCCGGCGGCGTGGAGGCGCGCGAAGCCCTGTCCTTCCTCGCTCCCGCGGGTCTCCGCGGCGCGTCGCCCGAGCTCGGCGAGCATCGCGGGGTCCGCCTCGCCGTGGAGGAGCACGGCCCGCCTGCCGAGGAGCTCGATGCGCGCCCGCTGGGCCGGCGAGACCGCGGCGGCGGCCGCCTCGGCCAGCCCCGGAGGTGTTCCCGGCTGCCCCGCGCCGAGGCCGGCGACCGTCTGGGCGAGGAGCGCCCAGGGGCGTTCGGGCGGGGGGAGGGACGCGGCGGCGATGCCCTCGAGCGAGCGCCTGGCCGCCCCGCGGTCGTCGCGAAGGAGCGCCGCCAGCGCTTCCCGGAGCGCGCGCCGGGGCGAGGGCGGGGTGGCCGCGAGGGCGGCCAGGGCCTCGGCGGGCCGGTTGCGCTCAAGCAGGGCCAAGGCGAGGCCGAGGCTCGCGCGCTCCCTCTCGGCCGGCGCGAGGTCGGGCAGGGCGAGCGCCCGTTGGTGGAGGTCGACCGAGGTGGAGGCGAGGCCCGCGGCGAGGGTCTCCTCCGCCAGGATGAGGAGGAGGCGACCCTGCGGGCCCTGGGCGACCGGCAGCGAGGGGGGTTCGCCGAGCACCGGGACGCGCAACTCCTGCGCTCCCGCCAGGGCGGCGAGGGCCAGGCATAGGGCCGGTAGGAGCCGCGGCATCGTTCGCAGGATGGCGGGGGCGGGGAACGCGGGCAAGCGAAGAGGGCGGGGCTGGGGCGCGACGCCGAGGGGGCGGTCGGCAGGTTTCCGCGGCCCGGTGCCGCCGCGTCCCGGGCTTACTTGCCGAGCTTGAAGGCGGCGTGGACGGCGCGGACGGCCTCGTCGGCCTTGGCGGGGTCGAGGGCGACGGAGATCTTGATCTCGGAGGTGGTGATGAGGTCGCTGTTGACGCCGACGGAGGCGAGGGCCTTGAAGAGGGTGGCGGCGACGCCGGAGTGGGAGATCATGCCGACGCCGACGACGGAGAGCTTGGCGACCTCGCCGGCCGAGCGGACGGTGCCGGAGCCGAGCCGGCGGAGGGTCTGGGCGATGACCTTCTCGGCGGTGGCGAAGGCGTCGGTGTTGACGGAGAAGGTGAGGTTGGCCTTCCCGTCCTTGCCGAGGTTCTTGATGATCATGTCGACGCTCAGGCCGGCGTCGCCGAGGTCCCCGAAGAGGGCGGCGACGGCCTCCGGGCGGTCGGGCAGGTCGCCCACGGTGACGCGGGTCTGCGAGCGGTCGAGCGCGACGCCGGCGACGGCGGCGTCCTCCAGTGTCTTGTCCATGGATTTGATGAGGGTGCCGGGGTTGTCGTTGAAGGAGGAGCGGACCTCGAAGGTCACGTTGTGCTTCTGGGCGAACTCGACGGAGCGCGACTGCATGACCTTGGAGCCGCTGGAGGCGAGCTCGAGCATCTCCTCGTGGGAGAGGGCGGGGAGCTTGCGGGCGTCGAGGACGACGCGGGGGTCGGCGGTGTAGACGCCGTCGACGTCGGTGTAGATCTGGCAGAGGTCGGCCTTGATGGAGGCGGCGACGGCGATGGCGGTGAGGTCGGAGCCGCCGCGGCCGAGGGTGGTGACCTCGCCGGACTCGGTCGCGCCCTGGAAGCCGGCCACGACGACGACCTTGCCCTCGTCGAGGCGCGCGGGGATGTCGCCTCCGGTGATCCGGATGATGCGGGCCCGGGTGTGCCGGCCGTCGGTGACGATGCCGGCCTGGATGCCGGTGCGGGAGACGGCGGGCACGCCGATGGCGTGGAGCGCCATGACGGCGAGGGCGATGGTCTCCTGCTCGCCGGTGGCGAGGAGGACGTCCATCTCGCGCTCCTCGGGCAGCTGGGAGAGGGCCTTGGCGCGGGCGACGAGCTCGTTGGTCACGCCGCTGCGGGCGGAGACGACGACGACCACGCGGTGGCCCTGCGACCACTGGGCCTTGACCTTGGCGGCGACGTTCTTGATCCGCTCGACGTTGCCGACCGAGGTGCCGCCGTACTTCTGGACGATCAGGGCCATCGGGCTCAGGACTCGGGGTTGAAGATGCGCAGCACGACGGGGTCGCCGAGCACGGTGCGGAGGCGCCGAAGCTCCCGGACGACGGCCGCCATGCGACGCTCGCTCACGGGGTAGGTCGAGAGGGTGACGGTGCCCCGGCCCTGGTTGGGGTGCTCGTATTGGATGACGCGGGCGATGGAGACCTGGTGCTTGGTGAAGACGCGGTAGACGCCCTCGGAGACGCCGGCCCGGTCGAGCAGCGAGAGGCGCAGGTAGAAGGGCGAGACGATCTCGTCCAGGCTGCCCATGCGGACCCCGCGGCCCAGGCGCTCGCGGGCGCGGAGGGCCTCGGCGGAGATGCCGTGGCCGGCCCCGCCGGTGAGCGCGCCGATGGCGTCGACGATGTCGCCGATGACCGCGGAGGCGGTGGCGTCGCCGCCCGCGCCGCGCCCGGCGAGGGTGGTGGCGCCCACGACGTCGCCGCGCAGGGTGATGCCGTTGTTGACGCCGGAGACCCGGGCGAGCACGTCGCGGCTCGGCACGAGGGCGGGGTAGACGCCGACCGTCATCCAGTTGCGGGCGAAGTCGCGGCGGATGACGGCGAGGTGCTTGAGGGCGTAGCCGAAGCGGCGGGCGAAGTCGATGTCGGCCGGGCTGACCTGGCGGATGCCGTCGACGAGCGTGCGGGCGCGGGGAGGCCACTTGCCGTGCGCGAGCCAGGCGAGGATGGAGGCCTTGTGCCAGGCGTCGATGCCGTCGACGTCGAGCGAGGGGTCGGCCTCGGCGTAGCCGAGCTCCTGGGCCTCGCGGAGGGCCTCGGCGAAGGAGAGGCCGTCCTCGCCCATGCGGGTGAGGACGTGGTTGCAGGTGCCGTTGAGGATCCCGACGATGAGGTCGAAGCGGTTGGCGACCAGGCCCTCGCGGATGGCCTTGATGATGGGGATGCCCCCGGCCACGCTGGCCTCGAAGAGGAACTGGCCGCCGTGGCGGCGGACCGCGTCGAGGATCTCGGGGCCGTGCTCGCAGAGGAGGGCCTTGTTGGCGGAGACCACCACCTTGCCGGCGCGCAGGGCCCGCAGGGTGAGCTCGCGCGCCTTGCCCGTGCCGCCGATGAGCTCGCAGACGACATGGACCCGGGGGTCGTCGACGACCTTGGCGGCGTCGCGGGTGAGGCGGGCGCGGGGGATGCGCACGGCGCGGCGCTTGCGGGGGTCGCGCACCGCGGCCCAGCGCAGGTCGAGCCGGACGCCGAGCCTCGACTCGAGGTCGGCGCGCTTCTCGGTGAGGTGCTTCCAGACGCCTTGGCCGACGGTGCCGAGGCCGAGGAGGCCGATGCCGATGGTGCGGGGCGCGGTCATGGACGGGGGGTCTCCTTGCGTTCGAAGCGGTTCTCGGTGCCGGCGAGGAGCCGGCCCAGGTTGGCCCGGTGCGTCCAGACATTGAACGCGGCGAGGGCGGCGGCGAACCAAAACTCGGCCGGGCCGAACCTCAGGGGCGTCGCGAGCGGCAGGAGCCAGCAGGAGAGGGGGAGGGAGACGCCGAGGGCGATCGACGCGAGGGAGACGTAGCGCGTGAGCGCGAAGACCAGGCCCCAGACGGCCGCCCCGATGACGATCGGGATGGGCAGGAGGACGAGCAGGCCGCCGATGGTGGAGGCCACGCCCTTGCCGCCCTTGAGGCCGATGAAGCAGGAGAAGCAGTGGCCAAGCAGGGTGCCGACGAAGCCGGCGACCAGCACGGGGAAGTTGTCCTCCCGGGCGGCCTCCGGGCTGCCCGGCTCGCCGAGGCGGAGAAGCGCCTGGACGAGGAGGCTGGTGAGGAGCGCGGGGAGCACGGTGCCAGCCGCCCCCTTCAGGGCATCGAGCGCGAAGACGAGGTTGCCCGCCGCCTTGCCCACGACGCGCTTGACGTTGGTGGCGCCGGGGTTGCCGGAGCCGGCCGAGAGGATGTCGACCCCGTGGCGGCGGGAGATGATCACGGCGAAGTTGACCGACCCGATGAGGTAGCCGATCAGGGCGCTGGCGCCGAGGGCGAGGGCGTGGGCGCCGTCCATGGCTCAGGCCTCCAGGAGGCGGGCGCTGACGATCGCCGGGTTGCGGCGGATCTCGGCGAGGGCGGCCTCGCCGGGCGCGGTGTCGAGCTGGTACACGGCCAGCGCGTTGGGTCCGCCGGTCCGGCTCAGCGCCATGTTGGCGATGTTGACCTTCTCCTTGGCGAGCAGGGTGCCGAGGGCGCCGATGATGCCGGGTTGGTCGCGGTTCTCGATGAGGAGCAGCTTGCCCTCGGGGACGAACTCGAGGGTGCGGCCGTTGACGGAGACGATGCGGAGGGACTGGGCCTTGCCGAGGACGGTGCCCGCGGCGGAGGCGGCGGCGCCGCCGGCGAGGGCGGCCTCGACGAGGATGAGCTCCTTGTAGTCGGCCTCGGCGGAGGAGCGGACGGAGGCGAACTCGACGCCGAGGGCCTTGAGCTTGCCGGGCGCGTTGACGTCGTTGACGCCCTCGGAGACGCCGCGGAGGTAGCCGCGCTGGACGGCGCGGGCGAGGGCGTTGGCCCCGGACTCGGAGCCCGTGCCGAAGGCGGTCAGGCGGATGGACTCGACGCGCCCGGGGGCGGCGAGCTGCCGGACGAGCGAGCCCAGCTTCTCGCCGAGGGCGAGGAAGGGGCGCATGGCGGCGAGGGTCTGGCTGTCGACCGCGGGGAGGTTGACCGCGTTGCCGGGGAAGCCGCCGGCGAGGACGGTGATGCAGGCCTCGGCGACCTCGAGGCCGACGTTCTCCTGGGCCTCGGCGGTGGAGGCGCCGAGGTGGGGCGAGAGGTGGGCGCGGGGCAGGGCGCGGAGGGGGTGGTCCTTGGGCAGGGGCTCCTCGGTGAAGACGTCGAACCCGCAGCCGCCGCACTGGCCGGAGGCGAGGGCCTCGGCGAGGGCGGCCTCGTCGACGATGCCGCCGCGGGCGCAGTTGACGATCTTCACGCCCTTGCGCATCCGGGCGAAGGCGGCCTTGCCGACGAGGCCCTCGGTCTCGGGCGTGAGGGGCATGTGGACGGTGAGGTAGTCGGCGCCGGCGAAGGCCTCGTCGAGGGTCGCGATCTGGACGCCGAGGGCCTTGGCGCGCGCCTCGGTGAGGTAGGGGTCGTAGGCGAGCACCCTCATGCCGAAGGCCAGGGCGCGCTTGGCGACCTCGGCGCCGATGCGGCCGAGGCCCAGGATGGCGAGGTTCTTCCCGAAGAGCTCGGTGCCGGCGAGGGTCTTGCGGTCCCACTTGCCCTCGCGCATGGATTGGACGGCCTCGGGCACGGGGCGGGCGAGGCTGAGGAGGTGGGAGAAGGTGAGCTCGGCGGTGGCGATGGTGTTGCCCGAGGGGGTGTTCATCACGATGACCCCGCGCTCGGTGGCGGCGTCGACGTCGATGTTGTCGACCCCGACCCCGGCGCGGCCGACGCACACCAGCTTGGGGGCGGCGGCGAGGACCTCGCGGGTGATCTGGGACTCGGACCGGACGAGGATGGCGTGGACGTCGCCGACGAGGCCGAGGAGCTTCTCGGGCGAGGAGCCGTAGGCCTCGATGACCTCGTAGCCCGGCTGGGCGCGGAGGAGCGCGACCCCGGAAGGGCTGATTTTGTCTGCGACGAGCACCTTTTTCATGGGAAAACCAGCGGGAAATAAGCCCCCGCCGCCTCGGCTTGGCAAGCGTCCATTGGCCTATGACCCTGGCCGGGGGGTCAGAGCCGCCGGGAGGAGTAGTCGGCCACCTCGTAGACGGAGGGGTCCATTTCCTCAAGGAAGGGGGAGGGGCCGAGGGGGCGGTAGCCCTCGCCCATCGTGCTGAAGCGGGGGCAGAAGAGGTGGAGCTGGTCCATCGCCCGGGTGCAGGCGACGTAGAAGAGTCGGCGCTCCTCCTCGATGTCGCCGTCGTCGACGGCGCGCTGGAGGGGGAGGAGGCCCTCGGCGACGCCGATGACCATGACGACGGGAAACTCGAGTCCCTTCGACTGGTGGATGGTGGTGAGGCGGAGGGTGTCCTCCTCGGGCTCGGGCGACTTGTCGGAGGTCTCGCCGTTGAGCAGGGCGACCTGGGCGACCATGTCGCCGAGGTCCTCGAAGCGGGAGGCGAAGCCGACCAGGCCCTGGAGGTCGTCCTCGCGCTCGCGCCAGTCGGGGAAGAGGGTGCGGAGGTGGGCGCCGTACCAGCCCTCGATGGCGAGGCGGACGGACTCGGCGGGGGTGCGGGCGACGCGCTGGCCGCCGCCGGCCCTGGGTTGGAAGAGGTCGCCCTCGCTCGGCGGCGCCGCGGGCTGGGGCGGGGCGCCGCGGGCGGCCTCGGTGCCCTCGAGGACGTCCTCGAGGGTCAGGGCGAGGTCGGTGAAGTCGTCCTTGGCGGCGGCGCCGACCTTGGCCGCGACGGCGGGATCGCGCAGGCAGCGGGCGACGTGGCGGCCGGTGGCGGCGGCGGCGGCCTGCGCGGCGGCGAGGATCTTGGCGGCGGAGACGGGCCCGACCTTGGGCAGGAGGCAGAGCAGGCGGTTCCAGGCGACGGTGTCGGCCGGGTTCTGGACGACGCGGAGGTGGGCGAGGAGGTCCTTGACGTGGGCGAGGTCGAAGAACTTGTGGCCGCTGGTGATGACGAAGGGGATGCCGAGGGCGTTGAGCTCCATCTGGAGCTCGACCGACTGGAAGTGGGCGCGGTAGAGGACGTGGATGTCGCGCAGGGGCGTGCCCGACTGGTGGAGGAGCGCGATGCGGCGGCCGACGAGCTTGGCCTGCTGCCCGGTGTCGGACACGCGCCAGACGGTGGGCGCGGGCCCGTCGGGGCGCACGGCGCGGAGCTCGCGCTCGAAGCCGGGCCGGGTGGGCCGGTGGCGGAGGATCTCGTTGGCGAAGGCGAGGATCTGCGGGGTCGAGCGGTAGTTGGTCTCGATGCGGTGGATGGCGGTGCCGGGGTGGCGGTCGGGGAAGCCGACAACGTTCTCCCAGTCGGCCCCGCGCCAGGTGTAGATGCACTGGGCGTCGTCGCCCACGGCCATGATCTGGTGCTCGGACGCGAGGAGGTCGAGGATGCGGGCCTGGAGCCGGTTGGTGTCCTGGAACTCGTCGACGAGGATGTGGGCGAAGCGGCGGCGGTAGTGCTCGAGGGCGGCGGGGTCGCGCTCGAGGATGCGGAGCCAGAGCTCGAGGAGGTCGTCGAAGTCGCAGACGTTGCGCTCGGCCTTGGCCTCGGCGTAGTCGGCGGCGAAGCCGAGGACCTTCTCCGCGCCGCCGCGCATCCAGGAGAGGCGCTCCTCGGCGACCTCGGCGAGGGGGCGCAGGGTGTTGCGGGCGTGCGAGACGGCGTCGAGGATGACGGGGGCCTTGGGGTTGGTCTTGTCCTTGATGAAGGCGGCGTCGCGGCGCTGGATGACCTCGGTCATCAGCTGGTCGGCCTCCTTGGCGTCGAGCACGGTGAGGTCGGGCCTGCGGCCGGCGGCCTCGGCGTGGCGGCGGAGGATGCGCAGGCCGATGCCGTGGAAGGTGCCGCCCCAGAACTGGCCGCGGGGGACGCCGGTGAGGTGCTCGACGCGCTCGAGCATCTCGCGGGCGGCCTTGTTGGTGAAGGTGAGCAGGAGGATGTCCCAGGGCCTCGCCCCCTGGCCGAGGAGCCAGGCGACGCGGTAGGTGAGGGTGCGGGTCTTGCCCGAGCCGGCGCCGGCGAGGACGAGGGCGGGCCCGCGGGGCGCGGTGACGGCGGCGAGCTGCTCCTCGTTCAGCTCCCCGCGGAAGTCGATGGGGGGCGAGCCCTCCACGGGCTCAGGCGCCGGCCCGGCGGGCGAGGAGGTCGAACCTCACCGCCTGCTCGTCGGCCTTGTAGGAGGAGCGGACGAGGGGGCCGGACTCGACGTGGCGGACGCCGACCTCGAGGGCGCGGGCCTTCCAGCGGGCGAACTCGTCGGGGTGGACCCAGCGGTCGATGGGGGCGTGGTCCTTGGAGGGCTGGAGGTACTGGCCGAGGGTGAGGATGTCGACGTCGGCCGCGGCGATGTCGCGCAGGAGCCGGTCGATCTCCTCCTCGCGCTCGCCGATGCCGAGCATGACGCCGGTCTTGGTCACGAAGCCGCGGGACTTGGCGTGGCGGAGGACCCAGAAGGACCGGTCGTAGCGGGCGGTCTTGCGGATGGGGCGCTGGAGGCGCTCGACCGTCTCGAGGTTGTGGTTGAGGATGTCGGGCCGCGCGTCGAGGAGCGTGTCGAGGTGCTCCTGCTCGCCGCGGAAGTCGGCGGGCAGGACCTCGATGGTGGTCCGGGGGTTGCGGTTGCGGGTGGCGCGCACGGTGGCGGCCCAGACGGACGCCCCGCCGTCGCGCAGGTCGTCGCGGGCGACGGAGGTGATGACGACGTGCCGGAGCCTCATCCGGGCGATGGACTCCGCGACGCGCGCGGGCTCGCCGAGGTCGAGCTCGGTCGGGCGGCCGGTCTGCACGGCGCAGAAGGCGCAGGACCTGGTGCAGACGTTGCCGAGGATCATCACCGTGGCGGTGCCGCGGGACCAGCACTCGCCGAGGTTGGGGCACTGGGCGGATTGGCAGACGGTGTGGAGCTTGTGCTCGTCCACGTTGCGCCGCGTCTCGAGGTAGTCCGGCCCGTTGGGCAGGCGGGCGCGGAGCCAGTCGGGCTTGCGGGCGGACTCGAGCATCCCGGACACGGTGGCGGGCCGCCCCGTTTTTTCAACTGATTTGGGTCGGGGGTCCGCTCCTCAGCGCCCGAGCAGCTTGGCGGCGTACTTGGCGAGGAGGTCCGACTCCAGGTTGACCCGGTCCCCGGGGTGCCGGGCGCCGAGGTTGGTCGCGGCGAGGGTGTGGGGGATGATCCAGAGGGTGAAGCCGGAGGCCGCGACCTCGCCGACGGTGAGGGAGATGCCGTCGACCGCCACGCAGCCCTTGGGGACGACGAGGCGGAGGAAGTCGGCCGGGGCCTCGATCTCGAGGAGGCGGTCGGCGCCGCGGGGCTCGAGGCGGCGGACGACCCCGGTGGTGTCGACGTGCCCGGTGACGAAGTGGCCGCCCAGGCGGGTGGTGGGGAGGAGGCTGCGCTCGAGGTTGACGGCGTGGCCGGGTCGGAGGTCGCCCAGGTTGGTGCAGCGGAGGGTCTCGGCGAGGAGGTCGAAGGCGGCGGTGTCGCCGTCGAGCGCCGCGACGGTCAGGCAGCAGCCGTTGTGGGCGACGCTGTCGCCGACGGCGCAGCCGCGGTAGAGGGGGGACCGGGCGGTCAGGCGGACGCCGCCGGCCGACGTGGGGTCAAGGGCGACGACGGCGCCCGTGGTCTCGACCAGGCCGGTGAACATGGCGCCGGGAGGCGCTCAGTTCTGCTTGCCGTCGTCCTTGCGGGACTCGGCCTCGAGGCGGGCGCGGATGCGGGCGCGCTCCTCCTCCTCGATCTGCTGGAGGCGGGCCTTGCGGCGGTCATCCTCCTCGACCGCGGAGCGGACCTCGTCTTCGACCTCCTCGGAGGCCTTCTTGAACTCGCGCTTGGCCTTGCCGAGGCCGCGGGCGAGCTCGGGCAGCTTGGAGCCGCCGAAGAGCAGGATGGCGAGGGCGAGGATCAGCCAGAGGACGGGGCCGTCGAGGACTGCGAGGGGGAGGGTCATGGCGTTTGCGGTTGAAGGGGGGTCGGCAACCCCATCAATGTCCGCCGACCCCCGAGGATGTCAACCCATGTCTCCCATTGCGATGCCTGGTACAGCGGCCGGGTCCAGGGTGTCGGCTTCCGGGCCGAGGTCCTGGCCGTGGCCCGCGGCTTCGAGGTGACGGGCTTCGTGCAGAACCTGCCGGACGGGCGGGTCTGGGTCCACGCCGAGGGCTCGGAGCGGGAGAACGAGGCGTTCCTGGCCGCCATCGCCGAGCGGCTGGAGGGTCATGTCCGGGGGGTGGAGACCCGCGCGTTCGCCGGCCTCCGCACCTGCCCGCGATTCGAGATTCGCACCTGACCGCCCATGACGACGACGCCCGCCATCACGGTCGAGGGATTGACGAAGGACTTCCGGGTGGGCCTGCGCGGGCTGAAGCTCCGCGCGGTCGACAACCTGACGCTCAGCATCCCGCGCGGCCAGGTTTACGGCCTGCTCGGGCCGAACGGCTGCGGCAAGAGCACGACCCTCAAGATTGTCCTCGGGCTGGTCGCGCCCACCGCCGGCTCGTTCAGCCTGCTGGGCGACGCGGCGGCCTCGGCCGCCGCGCGGGCGCGCGTGGGGTTCCTGCCCGAGGCGCCCTACTTCCACCGCTTCCTCTCCGGCCGCGAGCTGGTTCGCTATTGCGCCCAGCTGAGCGGCGTGCCGGCCCCGGCCATGGACGGGGCCGTCGAGCGGGCGTTGGCGCTGGCCGACATGGCGGAGGCCGGGGCGCGCCCCGTCGGCACCTACTCCAAGGGCATGCTCCAGCGCATCGGCCTGGCCCAGGCCGTGGTCCACGATCCGGAGCTGGTCATCCTCGACGAGCCCACCGCGGGGGTCGACCCCGTCGGCTCGGGCGCCATCGGCCGGATGATCCGCCGGATGCGCGACGAGGGGAGGACGGTCGTGCTGTGCTCGCACCTTCTCGGCCAGGTCGAGGAGGTCTGCGACCGGGTCGCGATCATGGACCGGGGGCGGCTGGTGCTGGAGGGTCGGCTCGACGAGGTGCTCGCGCGCCGCGACCGGCACCAGATCACGGTCGAGAACCTCAGCCCCGCGGCGAGGGAGGCGGCCGAGGCCGCGCTCGCCGCCGCGGGCGCCCGCGTGGTGGGGGTCGACCACCCGCGCCAATCCCTCGAGGACCTGTTCCGCCGCATGGTCAGCGGCAGCCGCGACTGAGCCGAATCCCGACGCCATGCTCGCCCGCATCCTCCCCATCGCCCGCGTGACCTTCCTGGAGGCGCTGCGCCAGCGCTTCTTCGGCTTCCTCCTCGTGCTCGCCCTGGCGCTGACGCTCGCCTCGCTGCCGCTCAAGGCGATCGACTTCGGCAACCAGGAGCTGAAGTTCCTGGCCGACCTCGGCTTCGGGGTGATGCTCCTGCTGGGGTCCGTCCTGGCCGTCGTGCTTCCCGCCCAGCTGCTCTACGCGGAGCTCGACAACCGGACGGCGCTGACGCTCCTCGCGAAGCCGGTGGGCCGGGCGGAGTTCCTGCTTGGCAAGTTCCTCGGCGCCTGGGCGGTGCTGGCGGTCTTCGCGGTCGCCGTCGCCGCCCTCCTCGGCGCGATCCTTGCGCTGCGCGAGCCGGAGGTCGCGGCCCGCGCCGCCCGCCTCGACCTCGCCCCGCCCGAGCTGAGCTTCCCCGGGCTCGCCGCGCACGCGCTGCTGCAGGTGGCGCGGCTCGGCGTGGTGGCGGCGCTGACCCTGATGATCGGTGCGCTCGCCCGCACCTTCCTCTACACCGTGGTGGTCGGGGCGATGGCCGTCCTGGCGGGGCAGCTGGTCTGGATCGCGCAGGAGGCGCTGCGGCGTCCGGACCACGGCGCCGTCGCGAAGGGCGCGCTCTGGGTCTCCACCCACCTTTTCCCGAACCTGCAGGCCTTCAACCTCGGCGAGGCGCTGGTCCTCGCGCCGGGCACGGTCGAGGCGGGCACGGTGCCTTGGCTGCTCCTATCCGGGGCGACCTACCTGCTCCTCTTCCTGCTTCTCGGCTGGCTGGCCTTCCGGCGGAGGGAGATCTGAGCGATGGGCGCGCGTCTTGGCATCGTCCTCGCCCTGGCGCTCGCCCTCGCGGCGGGCAGCGTCGCCGAGTCGGCCTGGTCGAGGGCTCGCCGCGCCGTGCCGGAGCTGAGGCGGGCCGACCTCGAGCTGACGGCGGGGCAGGGGGCCCTGCTCGGCGTGCTCGGCGGGTTCCGCCCGCTGCTCGCCGACCTCACCTGGATCCGCGCGTATGTGAGGTGGGAGCGGCGCGACCGGGGCTGCGAGGCCCTGCTGCGGCTTGCCTGCCTGCTCGACCCGCACGCCACGGCGTTCTGGGAAAACCGCGCCAACATGGTCGGGCTGGACATGGCGCACTGGGAGATCCGCGCCCGGGGCGGCTACCTCAAGGTCTCGCCGGCCGACCAGCAGGCCGCCTTCCATCGCTTCGCCCACAAGGCTTTGGAGGGCATCGAGGAGGGCGTGCCCGTGGCCCGGCGCCCCTCCGCCCTGCTCGTGCTGGGCGGCTACCTGTCGGAGACCAAGCTGGGCGACCCGCTGCGGGCGGCCGCCTACTATCGCCGGGCCCACGAGACGCCGCCGGCGCCGTGGTACTGCGCCTACTTCGTGGGACGGCTCCTCAAGGATGCCGGCCAGACGCGCGAGGCCTACGCGTACCTGCGCGAGGTTTGGCAGCGGGAGCTGTCGGGCCAGCGCGACGGCTCGCCGACCGAGCTGGCGTTCCTCCGGCGGATCGAGGCCGAGCTTCGGCTGCCGCCCGCGCTCCGCATTCCGAGGCAGGAGTGGGAAGAGGGCGAGTGGTGGGTGCGGTGAGCGGCGTGCGCCGCTCACGGGTAAACGGATATCGGGGGCGCGGGGGCGCGTGCGCGCGCAGAAGTGCACAGGGGCACGGGGGCACAGGGGCGCGGCAAAGAACAGTGCCTCAATCCCTTCCCCTGTATCCTGCGCTTCCTCCGAATCCCCCTTTTGCTTCCCGGGTCTTATTCCGCCTCGTCCGGCTTCGGCTTTCCCTTGCCGGGCTTGGCCTTGCGGGGAGGGAAGGCGAACCACCAGCCGCG